>AXCX01000296.1 GCA_000767215.1 Actinotalea fermentans ATCC 43279 = JCM 9966 = DSM 3133 | reverse complement strand
ACTCCTCGTAGTGCACGGAGCCACGGTCGGCCGGGTCGGCGGCGGGCAGCTCGTACTGCGCGCGCTGCTCGAGCACCGGGTCGGCCTGCTTGGGGTCGTACGGGACGTAGACGGCGCCGAGGACGTCGTTGTTCCGCACGCGGAACGACGCGTCACCCGGCGGGCGGGGGTGCGACGAGGCGGGGTCCCAGATGCGCTTGTTCACCCAGCCCTGCGTGGGGTCCCAGACCCGGTACCAGTAGCTGAGCGCGCCCGCGTGCAACGGCAGGGAGACCGACCAGTTGCCGTCGGCGTCCTTGGTCATGTCGCGCAGGAACTCGGTGCCGCCCGACGCGTACCGGCCCGGCTGGAACTGCTCGGGCTGGTACCGCGTCGTACCCGTGCCGATGCCGAGCAGGGTGAGGTCGCCGGCCAGGCGGACCTGCGTGGCGTCGGGGTTGTGGTAGACGAACGTCACGGTGTACCCGGTGGGGGAGTCGGGGTTCGGGGTGACCGTCGCCCCTTGCGCAGGTGACGTGTCTGCGAGTGCGGGCGGCGCGAGCGCCATCCCGGCGGCCCCCAGGGAGAGGGTGGCGACCAACGACGCGAGGGCACGGCCTCTGCGCCTTCCGACGGGCATGTTCATCTGGCTACTCCTTCGTAGTCTCACTGCCTGGTCGTCGCGCGTCTGCGTAGCGGCAGCCTCGGGGGCCGGTGCGCCTCACCTCCGTTCCTGGGGTCCGCCCGCATCCACGGTTCGACGGCGGCGCGGGCCGCCGTCGGGTGCCTGACGGTGTGCGGTGGCGTCGGTCGTGGTGAGGGCCGCGTCGTGGGGGATGGGTGTGCACGCGGATCTCCGTTGATCGTCGGCCAGCCGCCCGGGCGTCAGTTCTGGGCAAGGTACAACGTTATATCGCCGAATGGAACCCTTCCGTGGCATCTCGTCCGGGCGGTGCCGATGTGCCCGATGGGTCCCACGGGAACCCTCCGGACTCTGCGCGCGCGAGTGCGGCCCGTCGGGACCGGCCGCGGCCTACGATGACGGTTCTATGGCCCAGTCCCAGCGTCCGGCGGACCGGCCGCACGGGAGGCAGGCGGCGCGCGTGACGCTCGCCGAGGTCGCCAAGGCGGCCGGGGTGTCGGTGGGCGCCGTCTCGCAGGTGCTCAACGACAACCCGAACAGCCGCATCTCGCCCGAGGCGCGCGCCCGCATCGTGGCCGCGGCGCGCGACCTCGGCTACCGGCCGAACATGATCGCTCGCACGCTGCGGACGTCCCGGAGCCACACGTTCGGCTTCGTCTCCGACGCGGTGACGATCACGCGCTTCGCGAGCGGCATCCTGCGAGGCGCCCTGGCGGCCGCGCGCGCGGAGGGCTACTTCCTGCTCATCGCCGAGACGGCGGGCGACGCGCGGCAGGAGGAGGAGGCGATCGCCTCCCTCGCCGACCGCGGCGTCGACGGCATCGTGTTCGCCGCCATGAAGTCCCGCTCCTCGGGCACCCACGCGACGCGCGGCATCCCGACCGTCAACGTCAACCTGGCCGGGGACGGCGGCGCGACGTCGATCCTGCCGGACGAGCACGCAGGGGGCCGCACGGCCGTCCGCACCCTCGTCGAGGCGGGGCACCGCGGCGGCATCGCGCTCGTGGGCCACGACTTCCGGCTGCCGGTCGACGGCGGCATCGCGCTGACCGCCCGACGGCGGTTCGCGGGCATCGCCGACGAGATGGCGGCGCACGGGCTGGACTTCACCGACCAGCAGGCGTGCGCGGACTGGCAGCCCGAGCAGGGGTACGCGGCCGCGCGCCGGATGCTCCGGCGCGGATCGGTCACCGCCCTGCTGTGCCTGAACGACCGGCTCGCGTTCGGGGCCTACCAGGCCGTCACCGAGGCGGGTCTGCGCATCCCCGAGGACGTCTCGGTGATCTCCTTTGACGACGACGAGCTGGCGACGGCGCTGCGCCCGGGGCTCACCACCGTGGCGATCCCGCACGAGCGCATGGGCGCGCTCGCGATCGAGGCGCTGACCTCGCCTGCCGAGCCTGCGGTCGAGGTCCTGGTCCCGATGCCGATCCACGTCCGTGCCTCGGTCGCGGCGCCTCCCGCCGCGCGCACGTGACGCGGGTCGCGCCGCAGGTGGGCGGCTAGCATCCGCGCCATGAGCGCTCCGTCCGGCGTGTCCGGGTCCGCACCTCGGGCCGTCCTGGGTCGCCTTGCCGACGGTCGTGGCCGGACGGCCGGCGAGCTCGCCGCCGAGACCGGGCTGGCGCGCAGCACGGTGGTGCACGCCCTGAACCGGCTGGTCGCCGCCGGCACCGTGGAGCCCGGGGCCGCCGGCCT
>AXCX01000295.1 GCA_000767215.1 Actinotalea fermentans ATCC 43279 = JCM 9966 = DSM 3133 | reverse complement strand
CGCGCCCGCCGACGAGCAGCCCGCCGAGGCGCCCGCCGACGAGACCGCGGACCCCGAGCCCGAGCCCGAGCACCGAACATCCCCCCAGGAGGCCCCCGTGGCCGTCGACACCGCCCACGCCGCGCCCGCGGGCACCACCCCCGAGGCACCGCCGGCCGCCGAGACCGGCACCTTCCGCGGCGCCGCCGAGCAGGCGATCCGCGTGGACGTCGCGGTCCTCGACGCACTCATGCGCCAGGTCAGCGAGCTCGTGCTGGCGCGCAACGCCATCGCGCGACTCGCGGAGGCCGACGGCCGCATCGACCTCGCGCGCGCCTCGCAGCGCCTGAGCCTCGTCGCCGGCGAGCTGCAGGAAGGCGTCATGAAGACGCGCATGCAGCCCATCGAGCACGTCTGGTCGAAGGTGCCGCGGATGGTCCGCGACCTCGCCGCGTCGTGCGGCCGCCAGGTCCGCCTCGAGATGACGGGCGGGGACACCGAGCTCGACCGCAGCCTGCTCGAGGCCATCAAGGACCCGCTGACGCACCTGGTCCGCAACGCCGTCGACCACGGCATCGAGCCGCCGACCATCCGCACCGGTGCGGGCAAGCCCGCGACCGGCGTCGTCACCCTGCGCGCCTACCACGCGGGCGGCCAGGTGGTCGTCGAGGTGTCCGACGACGGTGCGGGCATCAACCCGGACCGCGTCGGCGCGACTGCGGTGCGCAAGGGCCTGCGCACGCAGGAGCAGATCAACGCGATGCCGCCGGCCGAGATCCTGCGGCTGCTGTTCCTCCCCGGGTTCTCGACCGCGACCTCCGTGACGAACGTCTCGGGCCGCGGCGTCGGGATGGACGTCGTCCGCACCCGGATCGAGGCCATCGGCGGGGCCGTCGATGTCGACTCGGTCGTCGGCAAGGGCACGACGTGGCGGATGCGCATCCCGCTGACTCTCGCGATCATGCCCGCGGTGCTCGTGGCCTGCGACAACCAGACCTACGCGCTGCCGCAGTCCAGCCTGCTCGAGCTCGTCGCGCTCGACGACCCGAGCACGTCCGTGGAGCACGTGCACGCCGCGCCGGTCTACCGGCTGCGCGGCGAGCTGCTCCCGCTCGTCGACCTGCGCGAGGTGCTCGCGCTCAGGTCGCGCCCCGCCGACGCCGGCGTGGTCGTGGCGGTCCTGCAGGCGGACAACACCCGGTTCGGCCTCGTGGTCGACCGCGTGCTCGACAGCGAGGAGATCGTCGTCAAGCCGCTGGCCGCGCAGCTCAAGGCGATCGGCCTGTACGCCGGCGCGACGCTGCTCGGCGACGGCGCCGTCGCGCTCATCCTCGACGTGCCCGGCCTGGTGCGCCGCGCCATGGTGGTCGAGGCCGAGGACGCCGACCTGCGCGCCGGCGACGCGACGTCGGCCGTCGCCACCACGGAGCAGCTGCTCGTGGTCGGCATCGGCGGCGACCGTCGGGTCGCCATCCCGCTCGCCGAGGTGACGCGCCTGGAGAAGCTGCCGGCCGACGTCGTCGAGGTGGTGGGCGGCCGCGAGGTGGTCCAGTACCGCGGCGCGATCACGCCGCTGGTCCGGCTCCCGCACGTGCTCGGCACCTACGCGGACACCGACGGCGAGCTCACGGTCATCGTCGCGACGCGCGGTGCGCGCTCCGTGGCGATCGCGGTGACGGAGATCGTCGACATCGTCGAGGACGACGGCACGCGGCACAGCGACGTCGCGGGCGACGTGCTCGTCGGCTCGGCCGTGCTGAAGGACCGTGTGACCGAGCTGCTCGACGTGCGCGCGGTGGTCAGCTCCGCCGACCCGCGTTTCTTCGACGAGGACCTGTATGCCGCGGACGCCGCGGCCGACCTGGTGGGGGTGTGAGATGACCGACCAGCTCGCGACGTTCGTGGTCGACGGCTCGCTGTACGGGGTGGACGTGATCCGGGTGCAGGAGGCGCTGCGGCACCAGCCGCGCACCCCCGTGCCGCACGCGTCCGCGGCCAGCGCCGGGCTCGTCAACCTGCGCGGCCAGGTGGTGCTCGCCATCGACCTGCGGGTGAGCCTGGGCCTGGCCCCGGCGCCCGAGGGTGCCGAGCCGATGATGGTCGTGGTCCAGGTGCACGGTGAGCCGGTGAGCCTGCTCGTCGACCAGGTGGGCGACGTCATCGAGGTCGACCCCGAGTCGTTCGAGGCACCGCCGAGCACCCTCGCCCCCGAGCTGCGCCAGTTCGTCAAGGGCGCCTACAAGCTCGAGGACCGCCTGCTGCTCGCCCTCGACGTCGAGCGCGCCGTGGCGGCCTGACGGCGGACCCGCAGCGTCCGTCCCGACGCGCACGACCGCACGACAGCACGACAGCACGGCAGCACGACCGCACGACAGCACGGCAGCACGACTGCACCGACGCATGGAGGAGAGCCGGATGGCACGGATGCCAGGACCGTCGGCCGACGACGTCGCGACCGCCCCTGCAGACGAGTCGGCCGAGGAACGCCCCCAGGAGCGCTCGGCCGCGTTGACCCGGCTCGCCCACCTCGCCCGGCGCGTGCCCGTGCAGCGGCGGCGGAGGTCCGGTGCCCCCGCGGGCATCGCGGACGCCGACGGCGCCGCACCTGACGGCGTCGACCTGCCCGACGGCGCCGACCGAGGGCCCGAGGACGCCGCGCCGGCCGACCGCAGACGCGGGCTGCGGTGGCTGCGGTTCGGCATCTCGGCCCGGATCCTCGGGGTCGTCGCCGTGCTCGTCGTGGCCGCGGCCCTGGCGGGCAGCGTCGCCGTCGCCGGCATGACGAGCCTCGCGGAGGACACCGCCTCCGTGGTCGAGACGCAGGAGGGCCTGGGCGACGGGCTGGCCGCCGTGGAGCGCGCGCAGGCCGAGGCCCGGCTCGTCATCGCCCAGGTCGCGGCCGCCGGGTCGACCGCCCAGCGCCAGATGTGGCTCGGCCGGATCTCGGCCGCGGACCAGGACGTGGACCTCGCGATCGGCCTCGTGAACGAGCACATCGGGCCCGAGAGCGCGGCGCCGGACGAGGACTGGGCGTCCTTCCTCGAGCGCTGGGACATGTGGCGGGCCATCCGCGACGACGACCTCGTGCCCGCGGCGGAGGAGGGCGACCTGCTCCAGTTCGAGTCGATCCGCCTCTCCGCGGCGCAGCCGCTCGCCGACGGCTTCGTGCTCGACCTGGAGAACGTGCGGGAGACCGTCCGCACCCAGATGGCGGACGTCGCCGCGACCGCGCAGGCGCACGCGGACCGGACCCGGCTGCTCGTCACCCTCGTCATCGCGGCGGGCGCGCTGCTCGCCGTCGCGGCCGGCGTCCTCGTCGCCCGCTCGGTGCGCCGCTCGGTCCGCGAGGTGCAGACCGCGCTGGAGGCCCTCGCGCGCGGCGACCTCACGGTGCACGCGAGGGTGCTGTCCGACGACGAGCTCGGGCGCATGGCGATGGGCCTCACCCGGGCGCAGGGCACGCTGCGCGCGACCCTGGCCGAGGTGGCGGAGGCGTCCGGGACGATCGCGAGCGCGGCGTCGCAGATGTCCGCGGCGGGTCAGCAGATCGCGGCCGGCACGCAGGAGATGTCCGAGCAGGCGGGCGTCGTCGCCGGCTCCGCGGAGGAGGTCAGCCTGAACGTGCAGGCGGTCGCCGCGGGCACCGAGCAGATGGACGCGTCGATCCGCGAGATCTCCCAGAACGCGCAGGAGGCCGCGGCCGTGGCCGCGCGGGCGGCGGCGATGGCGGCGGAGACGAACGCCCAGGTCGCCCGGCTCGGCACGTCGTCGCAGGAGATCGGCGAGGTCGTCAAGGTCATCACGTCGATCGCGGAGCAGACGAACCTGCTGGCGCTCAACGCGACGATCGAGGCGGCGCGTGCCGGCGAGGCGGGCCGCGGGTTCGCCGTCGTGGCAGGCGAGGTCAAGGAGCTGGCCCGCGAGACGGCGGCCGCCACCGAGGACATCTCCCGCCGCGTCGACGCCATCCAGGCGGACACCGGCTCGGCCGTGACGGCGATCGCCGAGATCGCGCAGATCATCGCCCAGATCAACGACTTCCAGCTGACGATCGCCTCGGCGGTCGAGGAGCAGACGGCGACGACGAACGAGATCGGCAGGGGCGTCACCGAGGCGGCCGGCGGCTCGAGCGAGATCGCCGAGACCATCGTCGGTGTCGCCGCGGCGAGCCAGCAGGCGAGCGCGTCGATGTCGGACCTGGAGTCCTCCATCGGGGACCTCGCGAGGCTGTCGGAGGACCTGCGGGTCCGCGTCGCCAGCTTCACCTACTAGACCCGGGTGGCGCGCGCGGGGGGACCCGCGCCGCCCACCCGCCACGAACACGGACCGGTCGCGCCGACGGGCTCACAACCTGGCGCGACCGGTCCGTCTCGACGTTCCCACCCGTCGGACGCCGGTGCACGAGCGCAGCCGGGTGAATCTCCGGTGGCCCCTCGCAGCCCCGCTCCCGACCGGTCAAGATCGTCCGCTTCGTCAGCCCCGAAACTCACCTCGTGAGAGGGGTCACAGACGGCTCCGACCAGCCGATCTGCCGGTCAGACCCGACCAAGGGAAGGATCCCCGATGGCTCTCGCGACGCAAGCTCCCCGCCGGCCCTCCAGCGCGCTCGCGGACGTGCCGCACCAGCGCACGGCGCCCGACGCCGGGCCGCGCCCG
>AXCX01000294.1 GCA_000767215.1 Actinotalea fermentans ATCC 43279 = JCM 9966 = DSM 3133 | reverse complement strand
CGGCCTCGACGTGCACCGGCGCCTGCCCGGGTGGGTGGACGACGCCGAGCGGCGGGTGCTCGTGGCGGAGGTGGGCGGCGCCGTCGTCGGCTGGGCGATGGCCGGCGCGTGGGGGCGCCCGGGTGCGCAGGACGGACCGCACGTCACGGCGCTGACCGTGCACCCGGAGCACCGGCGCCGCGGCGTCGGCGACCAGCTCCTGGCCGCCCTGACGGGGTGGGCATGGGGGCGCTCGGACCGGATGTGGAGCGTCGTGAACGCCCGCAACGAGGCGTCCGTCGCGCTGCACGAGCGGCGCGGTTTCGTCCTCGAGGGGTGGATCGCCGACTATGCGGGCATGACGTTCGACGGCGGCCGGGGTGTGCTGCTGCGGGCCGCGCGTCCGGCCGACGTCGTGGAGGAGGGACCGTGAGCCGACCGACCTTCCGTGTGATGACCGTCTGCACGGGCAACATCTGCCGCTCGCCGATGGCGGAGGTGGTCCTCGCGCAGCGGTTCGCGGCGGCGGGCCTCGGCGACGTGGTGACGGTCGACTCCACGGGCATCAGCGACGAGGAGCACGGTCGCCCGATCGACCCGCGCGCTCGCCGCGTCCTGGCCGCGCACGGCTACGACGTGCCCGCGCACGTCGCGCGCCGCGTGCGCCGCGAGGACCTGGCCGCACGCGACCTCCTCCTGCCGATGACCGCGTCCCACGCCCGGGCCCTGCGCGCGCTCGCCCCGGACGACGGCGTCGCGGACCGGGTCCGCATGCTGCGCAGCTTCGACCCCGCCGCGCCCACGGGCGGCTCGGAGCACCTGCTCGACGTCGACGACCCCTGGTACGGCGACCAGGCCGGCTTCGAGGTGACGCTGGCGGAGATCGAGGCGGCGGCCGACGGCGTCGTCGAGTACGTCCGGACCGAGCTCACCGCCCGCGGGCTCCTCGCGGCCGACTGACGGATCGTCGACCCCGACCGCAGGACACGCGGGCCCCTGCGGGAGTAGGACTGGCCCATGACCGTCGGCAAGGGTGCCGGTGGCTGTGGCGAAGGAGCCGTCGTGAAGTTCGTCATCACCAAGGACAAGGCAGGCGAGTTCCGCTTCAAGCTCGTCGCGAGCAACGGCCAGACCGTCGCGATCAGCGAGGGCTACAAGGCCAAGGCGTCGGCCCTGTCGACGATCGAGAGCATCAAGGCCAAGGCCGGCGACGCCGCGATCGACGACCAGACCCTCTGACCCTCCGGGCACGGGGCTCCGGCCGGCCACGGACGCTCCGGCTGCGCGGCCGCGCCGGAGCCCTATGCTCGGGGTCACAACCGAAGACGTCGCTGTTCGAGCCGCGGTGGGAGAGTCCGTGCGGGTCCGGTTCCGGCCGGGCCGACGGCGCCGAAGGAGCAACCTCCCCGGGAATCTCTCAGGCC
The DNA here is from genome assembly GCA_000767215.1 of Actinotalea fermentans ATCC 43279 = JCM 9966 = DSM 3133. Taxonomy (GTDB): domain Bacteria; phylum Actinomycetota; class Actinomycetes; order Actinomycetales; family Cellulomonadaceae; genus Actinotalea; species Actinotalea fermentans. The sequence continues at coordinate 3,241 of AXCX01000294.1, read as the reverse complement.
CCCGTACCGCCGCGGCGAGGCAACTCTGGAAAGCGGCCGCTGGACCTCCAGCGGCCCACCGACGGTGCACGCCGTCCGCCCGGCCCACCGGCCGGTCGCGCGGCACAACTCTCAGGTCGGGGCCCACGCCCCTGACGACAGAGCGGGGAGGTCCATCGCGCTCGCGCCGCGTCGCCTGCCGGCGCGCCGGGCCAGCCCTGACCGACCCTGCCGGAGGAGTCGTCCGTGACCAGCACCCCGCCCGCCCGTGCCTTCGTCGACCGTCACGTCGGACCGCGCGGGGACGACGTCGCCCGGATGCTGGAGGTCGTCGGCGCGCCCTCCCTCGAGGCGCTCGTCGACGCGGCCGTCCCGGCGGCCATCCGCAGCGACCGGCCGCTCGACCTGCCCGCCGCGCGCGGCGAGGCCGAGGTGGCCGACGCGCTGCGCGCCATCGCCGGCCGCAACCGCGTGGTCACCTCGATGATCGGGCTGGGCTACCACGGCACGACGACGCCGCCCGTGATCAGGCGGAACGTCCTCGAGAGCCCGGGCTGGTACACGTCCTACACGCCCTACCAGCCGGAGATCAGCCAGGGCCGGCTCGAGGTGCTGCTGACCTTCCAGACGATGGTCGCCGACCTCACCGCGCTCCCCGTCGCCGGCGCCTCCCTGCTGGACGAGGCGACCGCCGTCACCGAGGCCGTGCTCCTCATGCGCCGCGCGGTGAAGGGGCGCGAGGACGGCGTCGTCGTCGTGGATGCGCAGTGCCTGCCGCGCACGCTCGAGGTGGTGCGCGGGCGCGCGGACGCGGTCGGCCTCCCGCTGGTGGTCGCCGACCTCACGGACGGCCTCCCCGCGGACCTGCCCGACGTCGTCGGCGTGGTCCTGGCGCAGCCAGGCGCCTCGGGCGTCGTGCGCGACCTGCGCCCGCTCGTCGACGCCGCGCACGACCGGGGCGCGCTGGTGACCGTGACGGCCGACCTGCTCTCGCTCACGCTCCTGATGCCGCCCGGCGAGCTCGGCGCGGACGTCGCGGTCGGGTCGGCGCAGCGGTTCGGCGTCCCGATGTTCTACGGCGGCCCGCACGCCGCGTTCATCGCCGTCCGCCAGGGCCTCGAGCGCACCCTGCCGGGCCGCCTGGTCGGCGTCTCGCACGACGCCGACGGCGCCACCGCCTTCCGCCTCGCGCTCCAGACGCGTGAGCAGCACATCCGCCGCGAGAAGGCCACGAGCAACATCTGCACGGCGCAGGCGCTGCTCGCCGTCGTCGCCGCGGCCTACGCGGCCTACCACGGTCCCGACGGCCTGCGTGAGATCGCCGAGCGGGTGCACGCCCGCGCGGTCGCCCTGGCGAGCGGCCTGCGCGACCTGGGCGTCGCCGTCGTGCACGAGGCCTTCTTCGACACGGTCCTGGCCCACGTCCCGGGCGCCGCCGACGCGGTCGTCGCCGCGGCCCTGGCCCGCGGCATCAACCTCCGCCACGTCGACGCGGACCACGTCGGCATCACCACCGACGAGACCACCACCCCAGCCCACATCGCGCAGGTCCTCGCCTCCTTCACTCAAGTGGTGCATGGCGGCGGGGAATCGGCTCAACTGGAGCACGGTGGCGCCACGGTGCTCCAGTTGAGGGAGGGGGGGATTCCGGCGGGGTTGCGGCGGACGTCGGAGTTCCTCACCCACGAGGTGTTTCACCGGTACCGGTCCGAGACCGCGATGATGCGCTGGCTGCGGCGGCTCGCGGACAAGGACCTCGCGCTGGACCGCACGATGATCCCGCTGGGCAGCTGCACGATGAAGCTCAACGCGGCGGTCGAGATGGAGCCGATCTCCTGGCCGGAGTTCGCCGACGTCCACCCGCTCGCCCCCGCCGACCAGGCGGCCGGCTACGCCGAGCTCATCGCCCAGCTGGAGGCCTGGCTGGCGGAGATCACCGGGTACGCCGCCGTCTCGCTGCAGCCGAACGCCGGCTCGCAGGGCGAGCTCGCGGGCCTGCTCGCGATCCGCGGCTACCACCGCTCCCGGGGGGACGACGCGCGGACCCTCTGCCTCATCCCCGCCTCGGCGCACGGCACGAACGCCGCGTCGGCCGTGCTCGCGGGGATGCGCGTCGTCGTCGTGAAGACGGCCGCCGACGGCACCATCGACCTGGCGCACCTGCGCGAGCTCCTCGCCGAGCACGGGCCGCAGGTCGCGGCGATCATGCTCACCTACCCGTCCACGCACGGCGTCTACGAGGCGGAGGTCCGCGAGGTCACCGCCGCGGTGCACGACGCCGGCGGGCAGGTCTACATCGACGGCGCCAACCTGAACGCCCTCGTCGGGCTCGCGCGGCCCGCCGAGCTCGGCGGCGACGTGTCGCACCTGAACCTGCACAAGACGTTCTGCATCCCGCACGGCGGCGGCGGCCCCGGCGTCGGGCCGGTCGCGGTGGCCGAGCACGTGGCGCCGTTCCTGCCGGGGCGGGGGGGCACCGCCGTCGCGCAGGCGCCGCACGGGTCGGCGGGTATCCTGCCGATCTCCTGGGCGTACGTCGCGCTGATGGGGCCGGACGGGCTCCGGTCGGCGACCGAGCACGCCGTCCTGGCCGCGAACTACGTGGCCGCGCGGCTGACCGAGCACTTCCCCGTGCTCTACACGGGCCCGGGCGGGCGCGTCGCGCACGAGTGCATCCTCGACCTGCGCGCGCTCACCGCGGCGACGGGCGTCACGGCCGAGGACGTGGCCAAGCGGCTCATCGACTACGGCTTCCACGCGCCGACGCTGTCCTTCCCGGTCGCGGGCACGCTCATGGTCGAGCCGACCGAGAGCGAGGACCTCGCCGAGCTCGACCGGTTCTGCGACGCGATGGTCGCGATCCGCGGCGAGATCCAGCGCGTGGCCGACGGCGAGTGGACCGCCGCGGACTCCCCGCTGCGCGGCGCGCCGCACACCGCTGCGTGCGTGAGCGCCGACGTCTGGGAGGCTGCCTACAGTCGCGAGCTCGCCGCCTACCCGCTGCCGAGCCTGCGGCACGACAAGTACTGGCCTCCGGTACGACGGATCGACAACGCTGCAGGGGACCGAACTCTGGTGTGTGCCTGCCCACCCATCGAGGAGTACGCATGAGCGAGAGCGAGACCGGGGCCGCGTCGGCGCCGCTGACCCGCCGCGAGCTGCGGGAGGCGACGGAGACGCGGGGCGTCGTCCCGCCGAGCCGGTCGGTCCTCGGGTCGGAGGCCGGCGCGGAGGACGCGGCGGGCGGCGACGACGGCGGCGC
>AXCX01000293.1 GCA_000767215.1 Actinotalea fermentans ATCC 43279 = JCM 9966 = DSM 3133 | reverse complement strand
CAGCGCGATCCGGGCGCGCGCGGCGCGCGACGGCAGCCGCGGGTCGAGCGCGCCGACGACGGCGGCCCGCAGCCCGCCCGGGACGAACCGCGTCGCCTGCATCATCCGGGTCATCGTGTACTTCGGGTAGCCGGCGAAGAGCTCGTCCCCGCCCTCGCCCGACAGGACCACCTTGACGCGCTCGCGGGCCAGCCGGGCGAGCTGGAAGACGGCGACGTCGGCGGGCTCGGACATCGGGGCGTCGCGGTGCCAGGTGAGCCGGCGCCAGTGCGCCTCGAAGTCGGCGGGCCGGACGAGCACCTCGTGGTGCGTGGTGCCGAGGAGGTCGCTGACCCGGCGCGCCCACGGCAGCTCGTCGTGGCGCGGGTCGCCGAAGCCGGCGGAGAACGTCTCGACGCCGGCCCCGGCGCGCAGGTCGCTCATGACCGCGGTGATGAGGCTGGAGTCGATGCCGCCGCTCAGGTAGGCGCCGACCGGCACGTCCGCGACGAGCGCCGACGAGACCGCCTCCCGGACCGCCTCCGCGACCGCGTCGACCGCGGCGTCCGGCGTCCACGTCCCCTCGGCGTCGGGCGCCGGCGGTGCCCAGTAGCGGGTCAGCTCGGACCGGCCGTCGCGGCCCACCCGCAGGACGTGGGCGGCGGGGAGCTTGCGCACGCCCTGCACGAGCGTGTGCGGCGCGGGCACGGAGCGGCCGCGCAGGTAGGCGCCGAGGCTCGCCAGGTCCACCTCGGGCGCGCCGCCCGAGCCCGCCAGCACCGCCTTGATCTCGGACCCGAACACGAGCTCGCGGCCGTCCAGGCGGTAGAACAGCGGCAGGACGCCGAGGCGGTCCCGGACGAGGTAGGTGTCACCGGTGGCCGAGTCGTAGGCCACGAACGCGAACTGGCCGAGCAGGTGCTCCACGACGCCGATCCCGTGCCGCACGAGCCCGGCGAGGATCGCCTCGCCGTCGCCGTCGGTGCGGTAGTCGAACGCGCCGGCGAACCGCGACCGCAGCTCGCGGTAGTTGAAGATCTCGCCGTTGAAGACCAGGTGCCAGCGCCCGTCAGGGCTGGCCATGGGCTGCGGGGAGCCCTCGAGGTCGATGATCGACAGGCGGCGGTGCGCCAGGCCGATGCCCTCGCCCACCCAGTAGCCGGACGCGTCCGGTCCCCGGTGGACCAGCGTGTCCGCCATCGCGGTGAGCGTGTAGCCGGTGGGGGTGTGCCCGGTGAAGCTCCGGACCCCGGCGATCCCGCACATGTCATGCCCTCCCTGCTGCCGCGGCGATCTCGAGAAGCTGGTCGGCGCGCGCGCGCCAGGTGGCCCCGAGCACCGACTCCCGCCGCGCCCGGCGCGTCGTCGCGTCGCCGGGATCGGCGAGGTGGCGGCGCACGAGCTCGGCGAACTCGGCGCGGTCGCGGGCCACGGCCACGTGGCCGTTCCCGTGGTGCACCTCGGGGTAGTCGGTGGACACGACCGGCAGGCCCAGGGCCAGGTACTCCTTGAGCTTGATCGGGTTCGCGTACCGGATCCAGTCGTTGTCCAGCCACGGCATGAGAGCGACGTCGAAGTGCCGGCCCAGCGCGGGGATCCGCTCGTACGGCTGGAAGCCGAGCCAGTGCACGTTGGGCAGGGCCTCGAGCGCGTCCATCGGGCAGGTCGCGTCGCCGACCAGGACGACGCTCGCCTCGGGGATCGCACGGGCGGTCTCGGCGAGGAGCTCCAGGTCCACGACGTAGTCGTCGAGCCCGCCGAAGAAGCCCACGACCGGGTGCGGGACGTCGGCCAGCTCCGGCTCGGGGCTGGTGGGTGCGCCGTCGACCAGGGCGAAGTGCTCGAGGTCGACGCCGTGGTCCAGGAAGACGGCGCGGTCGCCGACCACCGGGGCGTCCTCGGCCATGAGCTGGTGGCTGACGTACAGCACGCGGTCGGCCTCGCGCAGGAGCGCGTCCTCGAGGCCGGCGACGAGCTGCTGGTCCGCCTCGGGGAACTCCGAGTGCCGGTCGGACCGGTTGAAGAGCAGCGCGGAGCGGCGCATCCGGCGCACCACCGGCCACGCCGTCGGGATGGTCACCGCCACCGCGGGCGCCCGCCCGATGCCGATCGCGGTCGCCACGAGCCTGACCTGCAGCCGGATCGCGAGCGCGTTCAGGCGCGCGAGCGCCCCGTCCCCGTACGCGGGCAGCATGATCGGCGTCATGACGTGGTAGCCGGGCAGGCCCGGTACGGGCCGGCGGACCAGCTTGGCCATGCTGCGCAGCTTGCGGCCGATGCGCCGGGCCGGGTTGCTGCTGCGACCGGGCGTCGGCAGGCGCAGGCCGAGGCTGTTCACGAGGAGCACCGGCTGCGTGCGGGCGACCTCCTGCATGAGCTGGAAGTCCGAGTGCGCGCGGTTGTGGTACCACCAGTCCTGCGCGGCGAACCAGACGAAGCCCGCGGGTCGTCCGCTGTGCGCCCACGCCTCGGCCGCGCCCGCGCGCCCGGCCGGGCTCACCGGCGCCCGCAGCGCCTGCCCGACCAGTACGCCCGCCCGGAACGCGGCCGCCGACGCGCGGGAGTGGCGCCGCGCGAAGAGCGTGAGGCGGTTGCGCACGACGAGGCGCCACAGGTCCACGTCGCCGCCGTAGGGCCCGGACAGGTGCGTCGCGACGGCGTCGGGCACGTACCGGACGGCGAGCCCCACGTCGCGCGTGCGCTGGCAGTAGTCGACCTCCTCGGAGTAGAGGAAGAACGACTCGTCCCAGTCGCCGACGGCGGACCGGCAGGCCGGCGAGATCGCCATCGCGGCGCCCGTGGCCCAGTCGGCGTCGCGGGGGGAGGTGTAGGCCTCCGGCTCGGTGACCTGCTCGGCCCAGCCGAGGCGCGCCGCGCGGCTCCCGCCGAGCAGCGCCTCCGCCCAGGCCCGCCCGACGCTCGGGTCGCGCCGCAGCGAGGGTGCGGTGGCGCCGTCGGGCCCCACGAGGCGGGGGACGGCGATGCCGACGCGCGGGTCCGCGAGCGCGTCGAGGAGGGCCACCACGGCGCCGGCGTACAGGCGGACGTCGGGGTTGAGGACGAGCAGGACCTCGTCGGCCGCGCCGTGCCGGGCGCCGGCGTTGATCGCCGCGGCGTACCCGGCGTTGCGGCCCATGGGGACCAGCAGGGCCCGGGGCGCGAGCCGGGCGACCAGCTCCGGCGTGCCGTCGGTCGAGGCGTTGTCGACCACCGTCAGGTGCCAGCTCCCGACGCCGGCCAGGCCGTCGTCGAGGCTGCTCAGCAGGGTCGGCAGGACGTCGGCGCTCTCGTAGGTGACCACCACGACGTGGACCGCCGGACGCGTCGCGCGTGTTCCTGCCGCCTCGTTGGCCACCGTGATCGTCCTGTTTCAGGGGATACGGGAGCATCTGCCCCCTGGGACCACAAGGGTACGTGACGAAACGGAAAAGCCCACCAAACACCGGGCTAATTCACCCGGGGGTCGGTCACTCGGCAGGCGTGCCCTCGAGGAGCTCCAGGCGGCCCAGCTCCGCGACGAACGCGGCCACGTCCTCGCGCGCGTCAGCCTCGTCGATGCCGTACTCGGCGGCGAGGGCGGCGGCGAGGTCGTCCGCGCTGCGCTCCTCGACGAGGAGCTTGGCGAGGAAGGCCCCCGTGCCGTTCGTCGTGAGGTAGGAGGACCGGGCGAGGTCGAGGATGACCAGCTCGCCGTCGATCTCCTGCCAGGTGAGGTCGTCTCCGCGAAGGCGCATGGGGGA
>AXCX01000292.1 GCA_000767215.1 Actinotalea fermentans ATCC 43279 = JCM 9966 = DSM 3133 | reverse complement strand
ACCCCGATCCGTCACGATCAGCCCGTATGTCGGGGCCGACGAGCGACCCGCAGGCGAGGGAGGGAGTGTCGTGACGCAGGAGCACCCGGTGGTGGCCGCGCTGGTGGCCGCCGTCGGCGGACCGCCGCCAGCCGACCCTGCCGCGCTCGCGCGGGTGCCGACCGCCGAGGCCGTCGAGGTCGCCGAGGCGCACCGCCTCGGCTCGGCGCTCCTGCGCCACCTGACCGACGGTGGCGTCGCGTCCGACCTCGACCCGCTGGTGGCGGCGCTGCGGGAGGAGCGGACGGCGCAGGTCGTCGCGCACCTGACCACCCTGGCGGACCTGCGCGCCCTCGGCGGCCTGCTCGACGGCGCCGACGTGCCGTGGGTGGTCGTCAAGGGGCCGGCGGCGGCCGCGAGCTTCTGGCCCGCCGCGGACATGCGGGACTACCGCGACCTCGACGTGGTGGTGGACCCCGGCCGGTTCGCCGACGTCGTCGACCTGCTCGCGGGCGCCGGTGCCGAGCAGCTCGACCTGAACTGGGGGCTGATCCGGCGGCAGATGCGCGCGGAGCTCACGTTCGTGCTCCCGCGGGGCACCCTGCTGGACCTGCACTGGCATCCCGTGAACGAGGCGCCCGTGCGGCGGCGCTTCGACTGGCCGGTCGCGGGCCTCCTCGCCCGGCGGGTGCCCGTCTCGCTGGGCTCGGTGACCGTCCCGACGCTCGACCCGGTCGACGCCGCGCTGCACATGGCCTACCACGCGGTGGTCTCGGGTGGGTACCGGCTGCTGTGGCTGGCCGACGTCGCCTACGCGACGGCCGCCGTCGCGCGGGCCGGTCGGCTCGAGGAGCTGGTGCGACGCGCGCAGGAGGCGCGGCTCGACGTCGTCGTGCGGGTGGCCCTGGACCGCGTGGAGCGCGTGCTCGGGAGCGCGCCGGCGCCGGCGTGGACCCGCCG
>AXCX01000291.1 GCA_000767215.1 Actinotalea fermentans ATCC 43279 = JCM 9966 = DSM 3133 | reverse complement strand
GCCGGGACCTCCGCCTCCACGCGCGCGTGGCGGGGTGGGACGGCGAGCCGCAGCACGTCGGGCAGCGTGCCGACCCAGCGACGCGCGACCGCGCGGGCGAGGTCGAGGACCTGCGGGGCCAGGACGGGCTCGGCGGAGACGACGCGCCGCAGCGGCGCGAGCTCGTGCTCCGATCCGTCGACGCGGGCGACGCAGAACCCGTCGACGTCCTGGCCGCCGAAGCGCACCCGCACGCGGGCGCCGGGGACCGCCGTGTCCGCCATGGACGCGGGCACGGCGTAGTCGAACTCGCGGTCGAGGTGGGGCTGCGGTCGGTCGACGACCACGCGAGCCACCGGCAGGTGCTCGGCGATCGGCTCGGGCGTGCGCGCGCGGCGACGACGCGGGGCGAGCCCCGCGAGAGCCGGCTGGTCGAGCGTCACGCCCACATCCCATCACGCACGCACGACGCACGGACGCACGGCCACAGGGCCGCACGGCCGTGCGTCGGCACGAGCACCGGCACGCGCACGGGCTCGTGCGCCGTCAGTGGCGGACGCCGCTCCCGGCGACCGCCGTCGGGCTCAGGACAGGGCCGAGTGCAGATCCAGGACCCGGTCGGTCCGCTCCCACGTGAAGTCGGCGATCTCGCGCCCGAAGTGCCCGTACGCAGCCGTCCGGCCGTAGATGGGCCGCAGCAGGTCGAGGTCGCGCACGATCGCCGCCGGGCGCAGGTCGAAGACCTCGCGGATGGCCGCGGTGAGCCGGTCCACGGGGACCGTCTCGGTGCCGAAGGTCTCCACGTAGAGCCCGACGGGGTGCGCCGTGCCGATCGCGTAGGCCACCTGGACCTCGCACCGCTTGGCGAGACCGGCGGCGACCACGTTCTTGGCCACCCACCGCATCGCGTAGGCGGCCGAGCGGTCGACCTTCGAGGGGTCCTTGCCGGAGAAGGCGCCGCCACCGTGCCGCGCCATGCCGCCGTAGGTGTCCACGATGATCTTCCGGCCGGTCAGGCCGGCGTCGCCGCGGGGGCCGCCGATGACGAACACGCCGGTCGGGTTCACGAGGGTCCGGTACCCGGTGGTGTCGATGTCGAGGTCGGCCAGGACCGGGGCGATGACGTGCTCGGCCACCTCCGGCGCGATCCGGCCCTCGAGCGAGACGTCGGGGTCGTGCTGCGCCGAGACGACCACCGTGTCGAGCCGGACGGCCCGGTCGCCCTCGTACGCGATCGTGACCTGGGTCTTGCCGTCGGGACGCAGGTACTCGAGCGTGCCCTCCTTGCGCACGAGCGCGAGCCGCTCCGCGAGCCGGTGCGCGACCCAGATCGGCAGCGGCATGAGCGACGGGGTGTCGTCGCACGCGTAGCCGAACATCAGGCCCTGGTCACCGGCGCCCTGCAGGTCCAGCGGGTCGTCGTCCTGCGCGTCGTGCCGGCTCTCCCAGGCCTTGTCGACGCCTGCGGCGATGTCCGGCGACTGCTGGCCGATGGACACCGACACACCGCACGAGTGCGCGTCGAAGCCGATCTCGGAGGAGGTGTAGCCGATCCGGTGCAGGACCTGACGGACGACCTGCGGGATCTCGACGTAGGCCTCCGTCGTCACCTCGCCCGCGACGTGCACGAGGCCCGTCGTGACCATCGTCTCGACCGCGACCCGGGCACCCGGGTCCTGGGCCAGCATGGCGTCGAGGATGGCGTCGGAGATCTGGTCGCAGACCTTGTCCGGGTGGCCTTCGGTCACGGACTCCGAGGTGAACAGACGGGATGCGGGTGACGTCATGCGGTCAGCGTAGCGGCGGAGTCACCGGACCCGTCTCACGCGTCCGGCGTCAGTCGCGCGACGACGGCGTCCCACACCGCGTCGGCCACCTGCGCCTTGGAGCCGGCCGCCGTGCCGATCACCGTGCCCGTCCCGTCGAGGATCGTGACGTCGTTGTCCGGGGTGCCGAACCCCCGGCCGTCGCCGACCGCGTTCACGACGAGGAGGTCGGCGCCCTTGCGGATCGCCTTGGCCCGCCCGTGGTCCGCGACGTCGCCGTCGTCGTCCCCCGTCTCCGCCGCGAAACCGACGACGAGCTGCCCTGGCCGACGCTCGCTCACCAGGGCGCTGAGCACGTCGGCCGTGCGCTCGAGCAGGATCGGAGCAGGCTCGCCCGCGGTCTTCTTGATCTTGTGCTCGGCGACGACCACGGGTCGGAAGTCAGCCACGGCCGCGGCCATGACGACGACGTCGGCGTTGAGGGCCGCCGCGCGGACGGCGCTGTCGAGCTCGGCGGCGGTCTCCACCGTCCGCAGCTCGACCCCGGCCGGCGCAGGGACCGCGAGGTTCGCCCCGACCAGCAC
>AXCX01000290.1 GCA_000767215.1 Actinotalea fermentans ATCC 43279 = JCM 9966 = DSM 3133 | reverse complement strand
GCCCCGCCGCGCCGCGGCGGCCGCCAGGGCGACGCCCTGCCGGCCGCTCGACCGGTTGCCCAGGAACCGCACGGGGTCCACGGGCTCGCGCGTCCCGCCGGCGGACACGACGACGCGTCGGCCCGCGAGGTCCCGCGGTGCCACGAGGGCGAGCGCGGCGGCCGTGATCTCCTCGGGCTCCGGCAGACGCCCCGGTCCGGAGTCTGCTCCGGTGAGACGTCCCGTCGCCGGCTCGAGCACGTGCACGCCCCGGCCCCGCAGGGTCGCGACGTTCGCCTCGGTGGCCGGGTGCCGCCACATCTCGCTGTGCATCGCGGGGGCGAGGAGCACCGGGCACCGCGCGACCAGTAGCGACGCGGTGAGCAGGTCGTCGGCCTGGCCGGCCGCAGCGCGGGCCAGGAGGTCGGCGGTCGCGGGCGCGACGACCACGAGGTCTGCCGTCTGGCCGAGACGCACGTGCTCGACGCCCGGCACGTCCTGGAAGACGTCCGTCGTGACGCGGTGGCCCGAGAGCGCTTCCCAGGTCGCCGCACCGACGAACTCGAGGGCGGCACGGGTGGGCACGACGCGCACGTCGTGCCCGGCCTCGGTGAACAGCCGCAGGAGGGAGGCCGCCTTGTAGGCGGCGATCCCCCCGCTGACACCGAGGAGGATCCGCACGCGGATCAGTCCTCGGTCGGCCGGACCGTCAGCAGCCCTGCGTTGATCTCGCGCAGCGCGATCGAGAGCGGCTTCTCCTGGTGGCGGGCCTCGACCAGCGGGCCGACGTACTCGAGGAGCCCCTCGTTCAGCTGGCTGTAGTACGCGTTGATCTGGCGGGCGCGCTTGGCGGCGTAGATCACCAGCGCGTACTTCGACTCGGCGGCGGTCAGCAGCTCGTCGATGGGCGGGTCGGTGATGCCCTCGGGCGCGGCGACGGTTCCGGACATGTGTGCGCTGCCTTCTGATCGGGTGCGGTGGTCGTGCAGTCCGACCGCCCGGAGGCGGTCTCGACGGCTGCGGTCTCGATGGCTACGGGGCCGATCGCGCGGGTGTCGGCGACGGGCCGACCGCTCAGTCTACCGTCTCACCAGGCCCATGACCGCGATGAGCTCGTCGGTGGCGCGCTGCACGTCGTCGTTGACGATGACGTGGTCGAACTCGGGCGCGGCCGCCATCTCGACCTCGGCGGTCGCCAGGCGGCGCGCCCGCTCGTCCTCGTTCTCCGTCCCGCGCCCCACCAGACGCCGCACCAGCTCCTCCACGGACGGCGGCGCCAGGAAGACGAACCGCGCGTCGGGCATTGCCGCACGGACCTGGCGCGCCCCCGCCAGGTCGATCTCGAGCAGCGCGGGACGGCCCTCGGCCAGGCGCGCGAGCACGGGCGCCTTGGGCGTGCCGTACCGGTGTCGGCCGTGCACGACGGCCCACTCGAGGAACTCGCCGCCGGCGACCATCGCGTCGAACGTCGCGTCGTCGACGAAGTGGTAGTGCACGCCGTCGACCTCGCCGGGGCGCGCCGGTCGCGTCGTCGCCGAGACCGACAGCCAGACGAGCGGGTACCGGGCGCGGACGTCCGCGGACACGGTGCCCTTGCCCACCGCGGTCGGGCCCGCGAGGACCGTCAGCCGCGACGTATCAGGGCCCTGCTCCGCAGCCGCCCGCTCGGGAGCCTGCGTCCCGCCCTCCGTCACCACTCTCAGCCGAAGCGCTCGACGAGCGCCTGAGCCTGGTGCGGGCCGAGACCACGAAGGCGGCGGGTCTCGGAGATCCCGATCTCCGCCATGATCGCGCGCGCCTTGATCTTGCCGATGCCCGGCAGCGACTCCAGGAGCGCGGAGACCTTCAGCTTGCCCAGGACGTCGTCGGTCTTGGCCTGCTCGAGCACCTCGGCCAGCGAGCCCTGGGAGTACTTGAGGCGGTTCTTCACCTCGGCGCGGGCCTGCCGCGCAGCGGCGGCCTTCTCGAGTGCGGCAGCGCGCTGTTCCGGGGTCAGCGGTGGAAGGGCCACGCGGGTCACCTACTTCTCTGCGGGCTGGGGCGGTCGGGTCGAACCTAGCGAGACCTGAGGGGCCACGGCAACGTCGCCGCCCCGGTTCGCGCTGGTCAGGGCAGTGCGCGACGGCTCCTGGACCAGTCCAGCGACGCGCGACGGGCCCAGGCCGGGGCGCTGGACCCTCAGCGGAGCGCGCGGGAGGCCTCGTCGACCGCCCGGGCGGCGGCGTCGCGAAGCGATGCCACCGTCGGTCCGGCGTCGAGCACGGCTCGGGACGTCGACGCGAGCACCGCGCGTCGGGCACCGCCGAAGACGTCCGCCAGCTCCGCCGCACCGGCCCCCTGGGCGCCCACGCCGGGCGCCAGGAGCGGCCCCC
>AXCX01000289.1 GCA_000767215.1 Actinotalea fermentans ATCC 43279 = JCM 9966 = DSM 3133 | reverse complement strand
ACCCAGGCGGCGTCGAGCGCGGCCGACTGCTCGGCGAGCTGCAGCTCGATGGCGGCGACCTGGGCGGCGGTTCCGGCGACGGCGGCCCGCGCCTCGTCGACGTCGTCGTCCGTGACGGGGTCAGCTGCGGCTCCCGCGCCGGCGAGGCCGAGCACGGCGACCAGAGCGGCCGTCAGTCCGGCGCGACCGCGCTCGCGACGGTGCTCGCGGCCGCGCTCGCGACGGTGCACACGGGCACTCCCCGTCATCCCGGCTCCTCTCGTGGCTGTCCGACGCTACCCGCGTCTGTCACACAAGTGAACTCTTGTCACACCAGTCACACCCGTACGGCCTAGTCACTCATCGGCGCGCGACGGCACCGACGTGAGCGCTTCCCACGATGCGAGACGGGCGTTTCACGAGGGATGGACACCGACCTACCCTGGCCGCATGTTCCTCCACCGAATGTGCCGCTGACCCGCGCACGTTCGGTGGTGTGCCCACTGACCGGTAGGACGTCGTCGCTCCCCCGAGGAGCACACCGACGGACCGGCAGCACCGGCACCGAGCCTCACGTGCACCCTGTCCCAGTCCCGTCCTTCGGGCTGCCCGGGTCAGTGCGCTGACGGTGGGCCGCCCTGCACCCGCAGACCGACCCGCAGACCTGCCCCCACCCGCAGACCACCGTCAGGAGCACCCGATGAGCACGCAGAACTGGTCTTTCGAGACCCGCCAGATCCACGCCGGCCAGCAGCCCGACCCCGCCACCGGTGCCCGTGCGCTGCCGATCTACCAGACGACCTCGTTCGTCTTCCCCGACGCCGGCACCGCCGCCGCCCGGTTCGCGCTGCAGGACCTCGGCCCGATCTACACGCGCATCGGCAACCCGACGCAGTCGGTGGTCGAGGACCGCATCGCCAGCCTCGAGGGTGGCGTCGGCGCGCTGCTGGTGGCCTCCGGCCAGGCCGCGGAGACCTTCGCGATCCTCAACATCGCCGAGGCGGGCGACCACGTCGTCGCGAGCGCGAGCCTGTACGGCGGCACGTACAACCTGCTGCACTACACGCTGCCCAAGCTCGGCATCGAGACGACGTTCGTCACCGACCCGCACGACCCGCAGGCCTGGCGCGACGCCGTCCGCCCGAACACCAAGCTGTTCTTCGGCGAGACCATCCCGAACCCGCAGTCCGACGTCCTGGACATCGCGACCGTCGCCGGCATCGCGCACGAGGTCGGCGTCCCGCTCATCGTCGACAACACGATCGCGACGCCGTACCTCATCCGCCCGCTCGAGTGGGGCGCCGACATCGTGGTCCACTCGGCCACCAAGTACCTGGGCGGCCACGGCACGGCGATCGGCGGCGTCATCGTCGACGGCGGCTCGTTCGACTTCGCCCAGCACCCCGAGCGGTTCCCGAACTACAACACCCCCGACCCCAGCTACCACGGCCTCGTGTTCGCACGGGACCTCGGCGTCGGCGGCCTCTTCCCGGTGAACCTGTCGTTCATCCTCAAGGCCCGCGTGCAGCTGCTGCGCGACCTCGGCTCGGCGATCTCGCCGTTCAACGCCTTCCTCATCGCGCAGGGCCTGGAGACCCTCTCCCTGCGCATCGAGCGGCACGTCGAGAACGCGCAGAAGGTGGCGCAGTGGCTCGAGGCGCGCGACGACGTCGTGCGCGTGCACTACGCCGGGCTCCCCTCCTCGCCCTGGTACGCCAACGCGCAGAAGTACGCCCCGCGCGGCGCGGGCGCGGTGCTCGCGTTCGAGATCGACGGCGGCGCGGAGGCCGGCAAGGCCTTCGTCGACGCGCTCGAGCTCCACTCGAACGTCGCGAACATCGGCGACGTGCGTTCGCTCGTCATCCACCCGGCGTCGACGACGCACTCCCAGCTGACGCCCGAGGAGCAGGCGCTGTCCGGCGTGACGCCGGGCCTCGTCCGCCTGGCGGTGGGCCTGGAGCACATCGACGACATCCTGGCCGACCTCGACGCCGGCTTCCGGGCAGCCAAGGGCGCGTGACATGTCCGTGGACGCCTCGCGCCGGCGCGGGCCGCGCACCGTAGGTTTGCATCTCGTGCAGACCGATGGCGTGGCCGCGCCGGGCGAGGGTCCCGGGCAGGCTCCCGGCGCGCCGTCGACGGCGGAGCGCTGGGCCCCTGCCTGGGCCGCCGGCGACGACCTGCCGCCCGCGAGCGCCGCGTGGCGCGAGGGCGACCCCACCGGGCGCCGGCAGTTCCTCGAGATCGGTGACCTGCCGCTGGAGTCCGGCGCGACGCTCCCCGGCGTCCGGCTCGCCTACGAGACCTGGGGCACGCTCAACGCGGCCGGCGACAACGCGGTCCTCGTCGAGCACGCACTGACCGGCGACTCGCACGTCACCGGCCCCGCCGAGCCCGGGCACCCGACCGAGGGCTGGTGGGACAGCCTCGTCGGCCCCGGCCGGCCCATCGACACCGACACGTGGTTCGTGGTGGCGCCCAACGTCGTCGGCGGCTGCCAGGGCAGCACCGGCCCGGCCAGCACCGCGCCTGACGGGCGTCCGTGGGGCGCCCGCTTCCCGTCGGTCACCGTGCGCGACCAGGTCGCCGCGGAGATCGCCCTGACCGACGCGCTCGGCATCGACAGCTGGGCCCTGGTCATCGGCGCCTCGATGGGCGGCATGCGCGTCCTGGAGTGGGCGGTCACCGCGCCGTCGCGCGTGCGCGGCATCGCCCCGATCGCGACGACGGCGGCCAGCACCGGCGACCAGATCGCCTGGGCCCACCCGCAGCTCGCCGCCATCCGCGCGGACGCGGGCTGGCAGGGCGGGGACTACTACGACGCCGCCCCCGGTCAGGGTCCGCACGTCGGCCTCGGCATCGCGCGCCAGATCGCGCACACCACGTACCGCAGCGCGCTCGAGCTGGACGAGCGCTTCGGCCGGCTGGTGCAGGACGGCGAGGACCCCGCCACGGGCGGGCGGTACGCCGTGCAGTCCTACCTGGACCACCACGCGCGCAAGCTGGCGTGGCGGTTCGACGCGAACAGCTACCTGGTCCTCACCGAGTCGATCCTGTCGCACGACGTCGGGCGGGGCCGTGGCGGCGTCCCGGCGGCCCTGGCCGAGGTGACCGCCCGCGCGCTGGTGATCGCGGTCGACAGCGACCGGCTCTACCTGCCGTCCCAGTCCGAGGAGATCGCGGCCGGCATCGCGGGCGCGGACGGCGTGCACTACGTGCGCTCGGACTTCGGGCACGACGGCTTCCTCGTGGAGCGCGACCAGGTCGGCGCGATGGTCTCGGCCTTCCTCGCCACGCACTGAGGTCCGCGGCGTCGCCGGGACGGCGCCGTGGTGCCACCATCGGTGCATGCGGACCGAGCCGAGCCACGACGTCGCCGTCCTCGAGACCTTGCTGCGGGCGCAGTGGCTGCGCCTGCGCGACTGGATCGACGAGCGGGACCTCGCGCTCGACGACGCCCCGAGCGCGCTCCCCGGCTGGACCGTCGGGGAGCTGGTCGTGCACCTCGGCATGGCGATGGGCACCCTGACGCGGGCACAGCCCGCGCCGCCCGACGCCGAACCGCTCACCTTCGCGGCGTACGTCACCACGTACCCGGAGACGGCCGAGGACATCGCGGAGCGCACGCGCCGCCTGGCCGACGAGACGCGTGACGGACCCCTGCCCGCCGTCGAGCGCATGGTGGAGCAGGCGCTCGCGCAGCTCGTGGTGCTTCGCGACCTCGGCGCCGACCCCGTGGTCGCCGCCCGCCGCGGGCCGGTGCTGCTCTCGACGCTGCTGGTCACGCGGCTGCTCGAGCTCGTGGTGCACGGCGACGACCTCGTGCGCTCGGTCGGCGGCACCGCGCCCGGGACGCTCGGGCCGCTCGAGCCCGGCGCGCTGCTCGTGGTCGCGGAGGCGCTGCGGGCCGCGCTCGTCGAGACCGGTGGCCCGGGCCTCGAGGTGGCGGACGCTCTCGCCTGGACGCGCGTCGCGTGCGGCCGGGTACCCGCGACCGCCGACGCCGTCGGCTCGGCCCTGCGCCCCCGTCACCTCGGCGACGGCCTGCCAGAGGTCGCCGGCCTGCTGCCGCTGCTCTGAGGCCTTACCGTGGCGACCATGGTCGCCACCGGAGCCGACAGCGCCCCCACCAGCAGCGCCCCCACCAGCAGCGCCCCCACCGACATGCTCGCCGCGGTCGCCGTCGCGGCGGATCGCACGGACCCGCTGGCCGCGCTCGAGGTGCGGCGCGTCCCCCGGCCGGTCGCCCCCGAGCACTGGTCGGTGGTCGACGTCCGCGCGGCCTCGCTGAATCAGCACGACCTGTGGTCCCTGCGCGGCGTCGGCCTGGCGGCCGAGCTCCTGCCGATGGTGCTGGGCACCGACGCGGCGGGCGTGACCGCGGACGGGCGCGACGTCGTCGTGCACGGCGTGATCGGGGCGACGGGGCACGGGGTGGGCCCGGACGAGCGGCGGTCGCTGCTGTCGGAGCGGTACCCGGGCACGCTCGCGGAGCAGGTCGCGGTGCCGACGTGGAACCTCGTCGACAAGCCGGCGGAGCTCTCCTTCGCCGAGGCGGCCTGCCTCCCGACGGCGTGGCTCACCGCCTACCGGATGCTCTTCGTGAGCGCGGGCCTGCGGCCGGGCGACCGCGTGCTGGTCCAGGGCGCGGGCGGCGGCGTGTCGACGGCGGCGGTCCGGCTGGGTGCGGCAGCCGGGCTCGAGGTGGTGGTCACCTCGCGCGACGCGGGGCGCCGG
>AXCX01000030.1 GCA_000767215.1 Actinotalea fermentans ATCC 43279 = JCM 9966 = DSM 3133 | reverse complement strand
CCGCGCGCCGGACCGCCACGGCCGAGCGTCCGGCTGCCGCCGGCAAGGCCGCAGCGGCCAAGCCCGCGGCGAAGAAGCCCGCCAAGGGTGCCGCCGCGCCGGTGGCCGACGGCGACGACGAGCTGGAGTCGGACGACGTCGAGCCCGAGGAGATCGAGCCCGAGGAGGTCGCGGAGGAGGACGTCGCCGCGGACCTCGAGGTGGAGGAGACCGAGGAGTCGGACGAGGCCGCCCCCGCCGAGGACGAGTCCACCGACGAGGACGCCGAGGAGGCGGCCCCGGCCGTTCCGGCCGCCGCCTCCGAGGAGGACGAGGACACCGGCTTCACGTACTCCGACGCCGACGACGACGACGCCCCGGCGCAGCAGGTCGTGACGGCCGGCGCCACGGCGGACCCGGTCAAGGACTACCTCAAGCAGATCGGCAAGGTCGCCCTCCTCAACGCCGAGCAGGAGGTCGAGCTCGCGAAGCGCATCGAGGCCGGTCTGTTCGCGGAGGAGAAGCTCGCCGCGAGCACGGCCCTGGAGCCGAAGCTGCGCCGCGAGCTCGAGTGGATCGCCGCCGACGGCCGTCGGGCCAAGAACCACCTGCTCGAGGCGAACCTCCGCCTCGTCGTCTCGCTCGCCAAGCGCTACACCGGCCGAGGCATGCTCTTCCTCGACCTGATCCAGGAGGGGAACCTCGGCCTCATCCGGGCCGTCGAGAAGTTCGACTACACCAAGGGCTACAAGTTCTCGACGTACGCCACCTGGTGGATCCGGCAGGCGATCACCCGGGCGATGGCCGACCAGGCGCGCACGATCCGCATCCCCGTGCACATGGTCGAGGTCATCAACAAGCTCGCGCGCGTGCAGCGCCAGATGCTCCAGGACCTGGGCCGCGAGCCCACGCCGGAGGAGCTGGCCAAGGAGCTCGACATGACCCCCGAGAAGGTCGTCGAGGTCCAGAAGTACGGCCGCGAGCCGATCTCGCTGCACACCCCGCTGGGCGAGGACGGTGACAGCGAGTTCGGTGACCTCATCGAGGACTCCGAGGCTGTCGTCCCCGCCGACGCCGTGAGCTTCACGCTCCTGCAGGAGCAGCTGCACCAGGTGCTGGACACCCTGTCCGAGCGTGAGGCGGGCGTCGTCTCGATGCGCTTCGGCCTCACGGACGGCCAGCCCAAGACGCTCGACGAGATCGGCAAGGTCTACGGGGTCACGCGCGAGCGGATCCGGCAGATCGAGTCGAAGACGATGTCGAAGCTGCGCCACCCGAGCCGCTCCCAGGTGCTGCGCGACTACCTCGACTGAGGCAACCGGGCTCCGACGGGCCTTCGTGCAGGTCAGATGCCCTTTCCGGGTGCCTGACGCGTCGAGATTACACCCGCACAGCGCTTCTAGTCCAGATATCGGCTAGACTCGGGTCATGCCGAAGCGACCACCCGCCGTCGACCTGGCCGCGCTGCTGCCGTCGTGGGCCCTGTCGCTGCGCGCCGAACGGAAGTCCCCGGCCACCGTGAAGTCCTACACCGACGGTGTTCGGGGCTTCCTAGCGTGGTGCGAGGAGACCGGGACGCCACCCGTGCTCGACAAGGCCACCGTCAACGGCTTCACCGCCGCGCTGCTCGAGGCCGGGCGCGAGCCCGCCACCGTGCGGTCCCGCCAGCTCGGGGTGCGCAGGTTCGCCGCGTGGCTGGCCGACGAAGGGGAGATTCCCGCCGATCCGCTGCTCGGGATCAAGGCCCCCAAGCTCGACGCGAAGGTGATCGAGCCGCTGACCGATGACCAGATCCGGGCGCTGCTCAAGGCCTGCCGCGGGGACGACCTGCGCGACCGCCGGGACACCGCCCTCATCCGGTTCATGGTCGAAACGGGGGCGCGCGCGGGGGAGACGGTGGCGCTCGCGCTCGCCGACGTCGACCTCATGGTCGGTGTCGCGATCGTCCGCCGGGGTAAGGGCGGGAAGGGGCGTTCGGTCCCGTTCGGCCCGCAGACCGGCCAGGCGATCGACCGCTATGTCCGCGCCCGGCGGAACCATCGGCTCGCGGGCACGCCCGCGCTGTGGCTGGGCGACCGCGGCAAGGCGTTCACCTACGACGCCCTGCACAAGTCGTTGGCCGAGCGCGCAGCGCGCGCCGGCATCGTCGGCTTTCACCCGCACCTACTGCGGCACACGGCCGCGCACCGATGGCTGGCCCGAGGAGGGTCCGAGGGTGGGCTCATGGCCGTGGCGGGCTGGTCAGCCCCCGACATGCTCGCCCGGTACACGCGCGCCCGGGCGTCCGAGAGGGCCGCTGCGGAGGCGCGCGGCCTCAACTTGGGGGACTTCTAGCACGTGCTCTGTGCGACGTCAAGAGTGCGAGTTGCGAACCTACTTGCAAGCGTGTAAGTTGGCATCATCAAGAACGGCTGAGTTGCTTACTGGCTGGTCCAGGGGACCGGAGAGCCGCGAACCGGAGGCGTAGAGCGCCGGTTCTGGGTCCGGGCCCGACTGGATGGGCGGACGCTCCCGTAGTGGAGACGCGCCGAGCGACGTAGCACCGCAAGACGCGGCGCTTCGTTTGCTCGGCGTTCGTGTTTCCTAGGGAGCACGGAATGGCCGCCACACCCTCTGAGCGCACGCTGGCAGCGCAGGTCGCTGCGCACGAGTCCTGGGCCCACACCCCTGACCGCACCGCCCGCACCGCACCCGCGCGCGCCGCCCTCATGGCGAGGTTCGAGCGCGAGGTCGACCCGGACGGCACCCTCCCGCCCGACGAGCGCGCCCGGCGTGCCGAGAGCAAGCGCCACGCGTACTACTCGCGCCTTGCCCTCAAGTCGGCCCGGTCCCGCCGCCGCGCCGCCGAGTGGCGGGAGCGCGCCGACGCCGCTGAGGCCGAGGCGGAGCTCGCCGCCCTGACGGCGGCGGTCTAGTTGAGGGCCGCCAGAGACGCCGCCGCCCCCGAGGGTGGACACCTCAGGGGCGGGGCAGAGATCAAGGCTGGCGGGCCTGAGACCAGTGTACCGCCGTCGGCCGTGGCCATGTGGCTCGACGCCTGGGACGCCGGCCGCGCCGTGGGTGACGCCGAGGGACACCAGCGCGGCCACGTCGAGGGCTACGCACTCGGGCACACCGACGGGCGGGCCGAAGCGCTCGCCGAGGTCGAAGCGGCCGAGGCTGCTCGCGATGACGCTCTGGTGCGGTCGATCGCATCAGCCGCCGCCCAAGGTGCTCCGTTCGCCGAGCTCGCCGCCCGCAGGGGCGATCACGCCCGCGCCGAGGCGCAGCGCCGGACTCTCCGGGATCGGGGGGTCGCATGAACGTCGACCCGTACGCAGACCTCATCCTCACCTTGGAGGAGCCTCCCGACGCAGGACCGGCCCAGCCGGCGCGCACCTGGCCAACCGTCGCTCCCGTCGGTTCCGTCGCTCCCGTCGGTTCCGTCGGTTCCTCAGGGGAGGTCCTAGACCGGGTCCGCGGGTGGCTGGGGCGCTTCATCCTCACCGTCCACGACGCCGACCTCGACGTACTCACCCTCTGGGCCGCCCACACGCACCTTGCCGTCGAGACCTACACGACACCGCGACTGGTAGTGGACTCGCCAATCCCCGGCGCCGGCAAGACCACCGTCCTCGAGCACCTGTCACGGCTGTGCCTTCGGCCGGTTCAGGCGGCATCCCTGTCGAGCCCGGCGATGCTCGCCCGTCTGCTCGACCGGGAGCTCCGGACCATCCTCATCGACGAGGTGGACCGGAACCTCAACCCCAAGAGGGAGGGGGTCGAGGACCTGATCGCCGTCCTCAATGCCGGTTACAAGCGCGGAGCCACGCGCCCCGTGCTCGTCCCGATGAAGGACGGGTGGGACGTGCGGGAGATGCCGACGTTCGCCCCTGTGGCGATGGCCGGGAACGCCCCGAACCTTCCCGAGGACACGCGCAGCCGGACGATCCGCGTGCTGCTGCTCCCGGACCTTGAGGGGCGCGTCGAGGCGAGCGACTGGGAGGAAATCGACGTTGACGCGACCGACCTCGGTGCGGCGCTCGCCGAGTGGGCCGACGTCGTCCGCGACATGGTCCGCACGACTCGCCCCGCGATGCCTGAGGGGTGCATCGGCCGAGCCAAGGAGCGATGGGCTCCGCTGCGCCGCGTCGCGGAAGCCGCGGGAGGGCGGTGGCCCGAGACGGCGGACGCGCTGATCGTCCGCGACCTTCACGAAGCCGCGATGGACCGCGAGGACGGCATGGTCATCACCCCGCCCGCCGTCGCCCTACTCCGGGACCTTCACGAGGTGTGGCCGCCCACCGTCGGATTCGTCCCGACCAGCCGCCTCGTCCCGGACCTGATCGCCCACAACCCTCGCATGTGGGGCGCAGAGTCCTCCTACGGCAAGGCGCTCACCTTCCAGCGGCTCGGCCGGATGCTCGCTCAAGGCTTCAAGGTGAACAGCGCCCGCCAGGGCGACGGCCCGCGCGGGTACTACCACCAGGCGCTCGCGCCCGTCTGGCGCCGGATGGGCGTGACCCCCCGAGACGAACCGACGGGACCGACGGAACCGGCCGAACCGACGTCTACTTCCAAGCGACCGGGCGAGGTGACCCCGTGAAGACGTACCGCTTCCACTACTGCCGCCGTCAGCACCGCACCTGGCGGGCCCTCGCGACGTGCATGTTCCCCCGCGCCGCATGGATCACGGGAGACGGCCCGTTCGCGGTCCTCGCCTGGTGCGGCGTCACGTCCGTCACCCTGCACGCCGACACCGACGCCGCGACACGCGCGCTCGAGATCGTCAACGCGAGCGGGTGCGGCGGCCGATGCACACGGGATCACGAGCTGGTCCGCCTCGACCTCGACGCACAGACACCGACTGACCGGCGCACCGTCAAGATGCACCGCCGCGCGGTCCTGGCCGAGGCGTCCTGGTGAGCGCCGACCGGGCGGAGGCCCGCCGCGCGCTGCTGGACCTGCTCGACGCCCACGACACCGCCGGCAGGCCCATCCCCTGCCGACAGGACCCGGACCCCGCGTGGACGTCCGACGAACCCGAGGACCAGGCCGTAGCGGCGCGACTGTGCGCCCGATGCCCCGCCCTCGACCAATGCCGCGCATACGGCACCGCATTCCCAAAAGAATGCGGCGTCTATGGCGGCGAAACCGAATTCGACCGGCGCAAACGCGCCAGGAAGGCAGGCTGATGATGGACATGTGGACCCCGCCCCAAGGGGCGACGCCGCAGCAGTATTCGGGCCCAGCCGACCCCCGAAATGGGCCCCAGCGGATCGGAGAGAAGTTCGCCGACCTGACCCGTCAGATGCGCGACGGGCTCAACCACCTCCTGCAATCCGCGGGCATCAGGGTCGAGCCGGGCAAACTCATCATCGAGGGCGACCTCGAGGTGCCCAACGGGTCGATCCGAAACGACTTCCTCGAGTCCCCGATCGAGGCCCGCTCATTCTTCGACACCGCCTCCGGATTCGACCCGGCCGTGTCGTCGTTCCAGGTCGAGGCATCCGTCACCCTCACCGTGCCGGCCGACCGGACCAAGGCCATCGTGATCGCGAACGGCGGTTACGGCATCCGGAACACGACCCCGTCAACCGGGACCATGATCCACGGCCGATGCAGCATCGGCGGGTACGCGGGCCCGGTCGACTCGGCGTACTCCGAGCCAGGGCGCCGCGACACCGGGGCCCCGTCCTACGCGATCACCGTCCCCAGCCTCACCCCCGGCGACACGCTCACCGTCGAGCTCCAGTGCTACGGGTCCGCGGACTTCGTGGCCGACGCGGACAACTTCGCGACCCTGACGGGGGTGGTCCTGTGGCTCCGCGCATGAGCGCCGACGCCCCCGAGGCCGCCGTCCTGGCCGTGCACGGCCGACGCGTCGAAGTCGCCTGCCCCTACTGCGGCAACGCCCACAGCCACAGCGTCGAGCACCTCGGCACCCCCGAGCGCCACGCCCCCGGGTGCGGCATGTTCACCAGCCCCCAGCACCGGCTGACCGGCTACTGGATCCGAACCGAAGGGAAGACCCGATGACCACCAGCAACCGGCACCCGATCACCCAGCTCCTCCGCTGGGCCGCCCTCGGCAACACCGTCAAGGCAACCGACCTCGACGAAGCCGACGTCCCCACCGGACGCCGGGCCGACGTACTCGCCGCGATCCCCGCTCTGCGCGCACAGCACGCCACCGGAGACCAGAAGGGCGCACAGGACGCCGCCGACACCGCAGCGGCCCGCATCATCGCGACCCTGCCCCCCGACCACGGCCCCCGCCGCGAACCCCTCCCGGACGACCCGCGCGCGCTCGCCGCCCGCATCGTCCCCAGCCATTGACCCGAGAGGACCAACGATGACCACCACCACCGGCCCCGCCGTGATGATCGACCGCCTGCCCAAGGGCATCACCCGCTGGGCACCCGTCTACCTGACCAACCTCGACCGGCAGCCCACCCGCAAGGGACACCGGCCCCTCACGCGGTACACGCTTCACCACCACGGCGACCCCCTGAACATCTGGCGCGTCGGCCTCGCCACCCTCGGCCTCACCGACCCCACCGACGCCACCCGCCTCGCACTCGAGGCCCGCCGGATGCGCGCAGAAGCCAGCACCACCACCGGCACGACGGCCCAGCGCGACGACCTCGCCCGTCAGTACGCCGCCGGAGCGCTCACCGTCGCCGACGTCGTCACCGCCACCGCGGGAACCTCAGCCGCAGCCCTCGCCCGCACCCAGGACGCCAACCGCGCCCGTGCCGTCATCCTCGCCGCCGCCATCGACACCCAGAACGCGGCCCGCCGCGCCCTCTGTGACGCCGGAGACGCCCTCATCACCGACCTGCTCGCCCCCGAGGCCGCCCGCATCCTCAAGAGCGCGGGAGGCAAGGCACCGAACATCACCGACCTGACCGAGCGCTGGAACCTCGTGCACGACCTCGCCGCCACGCTCCGAGGGTGGGCCGCCCACACGGCCGGCGGACGACGCGAGGACTACGCATTCGTACGCCCCGACCTCGTGCACGAGTGGCGCTGCAACCACGCTCAGCGCGTCCGCGAGACCGCGCGCGACATCGACCGGCGAGCAGGACTCGCACGCATCGCACTCGTCACGGTCGGCGCCCCCGCGCTCGACCTGGCCGTCATCACAGCCCACGCCGACGAATGGACCCCCGGCGTCTTCACCGCAGCACAGGTGCTCGAGCACGCGAGCGAATGGGAACGGCTGTGACCCACCTGGGGGAGGACTCCCCTGCGGCGGCTCCGTACCGCTGGTGATAGCCGGGCCGGTCCAGCGTGCTGGCGGAGGCTCGTTTTTTCAGGTTTCAACTATCTAGGGCAAGGTGGTCGGAAATGGCTGAGCGTTCCCTTCGGGTGATCCTCAGGGCCGAGGTCCAGCAGTACAAGAGGGACTTGGCAGAGGCGGAGAACGCGACGAAGCAGTTCGCGGACAACGTGACCAACTACATCGCGGAGCACCGCGCGGACATCGACGCCCTGGCCAACAAGGTCGGCGTCCTGGGCCTGGCGATGGTGTCGGCCGCGGGTGCAGCGATCATGAAGTTCGCGGACTTCGACGCAGCCGTCTCGGCCGTGGCCGCGACGGGTGACGACGCGGCAGGGAGCATCGACGCGTTGCGGGTCGCCGCGATCGACGCTGGCCAAGAGACGGTGTTCTCGGCCACGGAGGCTGCTGGGGCGATCGAGAACCTGGCCAAGGCTGGTGTGTCGGCGGCTGACATCCTCTCTGGTGGCCTTGACGGTGCGCTCAACCTTGCCGCTGCCGGCGGGCTCGACGTGGCGCAGGCGGCCGAGATCGCCTCTGTGGCCCTGACGCAGTTCGGCCTGAGCGGTTCGGACGTGACGCACGTTGCGGACCTGCTCGCCGCGGGTGCGGGCAAGGCGATGGGGGACGTTACCGACCTGGGGCAGGCGCTCGCGCAGGGCGGCCAGGTCGCCGCACAGACGGGCCTGACGATCGAGGAGACGACGGCGGCCCTGTCGGCGTTCGCTTCGGCCGGTCTGCTCGGTTCGGATGCGGGCACGTCCCTCAAGACGATGTTGCAGAGGCTCACCCCGCAGTCGGCGGAGGCGCAGCAGACGATGGACGAGCTGGGGATCTCGGCTTACGACGCTCAGGGGCAGTTCGTGGGCCTCGAGACGTTCGCGGGGCGCTTGCAGAACGGCCTGCGGGACCTGACCCCGGAGGCCCGCAACGCTGCCCTGACCGTCATGTTTGGTTCGGATGCGGTGCGGGCCGCGTCGGTGCTGTACAACCAGGGCGCCGAGGGCATCCGGTCGTGGACCGAGGCGGTCAATGACCAGGGGTACGCGGCGGAGGTCGCGGCGACCCGGATGGACAACCTCAAGGGCGACGTCGAGCAGTTCACAGGGGCGCTCGAGACGGCCCTCATCAAGGCCGGGGAGGGCGCGGACGGGCCGCTCCGGAGCCTGGTGCAGTCCGCGACTGACATCGTGAACGCGTTCAGCGAGCTCCCGCCTGGGGTGCAGAACGCGACGATGGCGATCGTCGGCGGGGGCGGCCTGGTGCTCCTCGGGGTCGCTGGGATCGCGAAGTTGACGATCGCTGTAACGGAGACCATCACGTCTCTCAAGAACCTGTCGACGGCGGCGAAGGTCTCTGGCGGGGTCGCGGCTGCGGCCCTGGCCGTCGGCACGGTCGCGCTGGTCGCGTGGGCGGACGAGGCCGCGAAGGCTCGGGCGCGCACGCAGGAGTTTCAGGCGACGCTGGACGAGTTCGGGAACACGACCGCGGAGACGATTCGGCGGATCAACGAGAACCTGACTGCGGGCACGGGCAACCAGATTGACGAGTGGCTGCGGCGGGACATGCCGTCGGCCATCGCGCTCGCGGAGAAGTTCGGCATCGCGGTCGAGGACGTCCAGGGGTACATCCTTGGCGAGGCGGAAGCGATCGAGCGCGTCAACGCGGGCATGTACGCGTACTCCCAGGCGCACGGCAACGGTCAGGAGCTCGTGGACTTTGCCATTGCGATCAACAAGCAGGCCGCGGCACTGACCGATGCCGAGCGCGCGCAGGCCGAGAAGCAGCGGGCCGACGAGGCGGCGGGTGTTGCACAGGATGACCTGGGCGCGGACTACGACGCGACCACGGGTGCGATCGAGGGTCAGACGTCGGCGCTCGCGGACATGATCGAAGCCCAGATGCGGGCAGCCGGGATCGTCATGGACGTGATGAGCGCGCAGGCTCAGGCGGAGGCCGCCTACGACGACGCCACGGCCGCGATCGAGGAGCACGGGGCGACGCTGGACCTGTCGACTGAGGCGGGGCGTAGCAACCAGGACGCGCTGCTCGGGATCGCGTCGGCCGGCTGGGATCTCGTGGACTCGATGCGGGAGAACGGGGCCGCACAGGGGGAGATCACGCAGACCATGCTGGCGACCCGGGACCGGTTCGTCGAGGTCGCGGAGAAGATGGGTCTCACGACGGACGAGGCGGCGGCGCTCGCGGATGAGCTGGGCCTGATCCCGACGAGTGTCAGCGTCGCGTTCGACGCAGACACCACGGCCGTCGTCAAGGCTGGGGAGCTCGTGAACGAGATCATCCGGCAGATCAACGGGAAGTCCGCCACCCTCCGGATCTACTCGAATGGTCCCGGCCTCACGCCCTACGTGACGGGGCTCGCTGACGGTGGCCCGATCCCGGGCCCGTTCGTTGGCTCGACTGCGGACAACGTACTGATCCGGGCGACGCCGCGGGAGTACATGCAGCCGGTGGCCGCGCACGACTACTGGGGCACGGGGTTCATGGACGCAGTGCGCCGGATGGACCGTGCCGCGGTGGCGTCGCAGGTCCAGGGCCTTGCGTACGGCGGTCAGGTAGGGATGCCCGTCTATGTCGCAGGATCTCAACCGGCCGCCTCCGGGCGGCCCTCCGTCAGCGTCACCATGGAGAACGTCAACGCGGCCGACCCCCAGGAGGCGGCCCGGGCTATCCGCGACGAGTTGTCCTGGGCAGTGGGAAGGTTCTGACCATGACGAGCGCGCAGACCTACCTGGCCCTTGCGGTGCAGCACTTCCTGGCCGACAAGGGCATGTCTCAGGCGGAGTTCGCGGCCAGGATCGGCGCCCGCCCGTCGGACCTGTCCCGGCGCCTGGCGGGTGATCGTCCCTTCGAGGATCGCGACGTGCCGAGGCTCGCCGCGGGCCTCGGTGTCACGCCCCGCGAGCTGATCGACAAGGCGAAGGCGCTCGGCTGGCAGTCGACTCAGTCCGCCGTCAGGGCGAAGATCCAGCAGATCCGCGATGGCGACTGACTTGTTCGCATCCAAGTAGAACAACAACACCGCCCCCCGACCCGTGTGGGCCGGGGGGCGGCTGCGCGACCGGGGGGCTTAGGCGCCTGTCGTGGCGAGTGTGAGGACCCGGTCCAGGAGGCGGTCGGCGGCTGCCTCGCGCTCGTGTTCGTCCATGCCGGCGCTGACGAACGCGATGTCGTTCGCAGCGTCGTAGAGGACGGGTTGCGGTAGGACGGCGTCGACCTCGACGACCGTGGTCCCGAGGGCCCGGCAGACGGCGAGTGCGTTCATGACTTCCCCTCGATGACCGCGGCGGCCTCGATGAGCGCCGCGGCGGCCTCCCGAAGCTCGGCGGGAGCCGCGTCGCCAATGCGCAAGGACCCTTGCGCTCGCGGGTTGCGCCACGGGTTGTACGGGTCAAGCCCTCGGCCGAGAACCCTCGGGCCGTAGTACTCCCGGATCTCGACTGACCGGCGGGTGCCGTCCCACAGCACCTGGCCGAACGGGACGTCTCGCGTGAAGCACCCGGAACCGGGCCCGTACGTCTCGTGGCCCGTCGCCCACGCAGGCGCGGTGGCAGGTCGGCGCCTCATCGTCCGGCCCCCGCGTCGACAAGGTCAGCGGCGGCCGTGAGAGCCACCGCGACGGCACGGGCCTGGGCCGGGGTGAGCATCGTTGCCATGGTGCCGTTGTCGACCGTCACGTGCGGGTCATCCGCGTAGCCGTCGGAGGCCGTGAACTGCTCTGCGCGAACGGTGAGCGCACCGTCGATCGCGGGGACCGCGGTGCTCGGGCCCGTGATGAACTGCGAGCTCTCGCCGTCGCGCTCCATGATGACGTCGCGCACGCCGACGGCCCATGCGGGGTGGGTGGCGGGCGCGGGAGCCGTGCGTGTCATGCTGGTCATGGTCGAACTACCTCCTACTAGGTGGTTGGACTTGCCCCGGTCGGCCTTCCCGCTGGCCGGGGCGCTTTCGTTGATCGTTCCGTCAGGGTGCGACAGAGACGACGTGCCCGGCGTACTCGGGGCACACGTGCGCGATGGCGAGGTTCCAGAGGTCGGCCCTCGCAGGGGCGCCGTTGTCCCAGGCGTCCCACCACGACGCGGGCGCCCCCGCGTCGCAGATCTGCTCGGCCTTAGCAACGAACGCCGCTTCGGCCAACGTCGGGGTTCCCGGGTACAGGTCCCGGTACTCGGCGAAGAACTCATGCCCGGGATCGGGCCGGGTGAGCAACAGCACTGCGGCGACCGCCAGTGCTGCAAGGATGAGGACCGCGATGACTCGCCGCCGCGTGGTGCTCATGGTGCGCTCCCTCAGTCGGGGATATTCGCACCCACAGCGCTCCTGACCTGCGCGCTCGCCCTGCGCTACCGCACAGCGCATAGCCCTCTAGAGTGCGCGACTACCTCGACTGACGTCGCCCCGCGGGGCCGCGTCGCCCCGCGGCCGTGCGTCCGGGGCGGCGCTCTTGACCGCCCGCGGTGGGAGACTGGGACGTAGCGGTGGGTTCCCGGCATGGTGGAGGCCGCCATGTTCGTCTTCGGTCTGCTCTCCCTTCTCGTCACCGTCGGTCTGCCGATCCTGGTGGTCGTCCTCGTCCTGCGCGCGAGATCGGGGCGAGCGGGCCGGCCGGCCGACGGCGTGAGCATCCGGCGGTTCTTCCAGTACCTGCTCCTGTACGTCCTGACGGTGGTCGCGGTCACCGGCGTCGCGGACCTGCTCGGTCGGGCCGTGGGCGGTGCACCGGCCACGGCCGACGAGGGTGAGCTCGCGCGCGTCCTCGCGTTCGCCGTCCTCGGGGTCCCGATGGCGGCCGGCGTCGCCGCATGGACCCGTCGCGGCCTGCGCCGTGACCCGGGCGAGCGCGCCTCGACCGCCTGGGCGTTCTACCTCTGGGCGGCGTCGCTGACCGCTCTGGGCGTGGCCGCCGCCGAGGCGCAGCAGGGCCTTGCGGCCGCCTTCGCGGGGCGAGCGGACGCGGCGCCGCTGGTCCGGGCCCTCGTCTGGCTGTCGGTCTGGACCGTGCACGTGCTCCTCGGTGAGCGGACGCTCACCGTGTCGGCGCGGGCCCCGCACCTGGCGGCCGGGTCCCTCGTCGGCCTCGTCCTGACCGTGACCGGCCTCGTGCAGCTCGGCGGGACCGCGGGGCGCCTCGCGCTCGACACCGGCCACGCGGTCGTCGCGCAGGACGTCGCCAACGCGGGCGCGCTCGCCGTCGTCGGCGGGCTCGTCTGGTCGGCCTACTGGTGGGGTCGGTACCGGCGGGCGGAGCCCGACCGGCTCTGGCTGGCGTACGTGCTGCCCGTCGGCGTCGGGGGGCCCTTCGTCGTGGCCCTGGTCGGGGCCGCCATCGCGCTGGCCGCGGTCGGAGTGTGGTTCCTCGGGGAGCCCGACGAGACCTCGGCTGCGGCGCACTTCGCCGGCGTCCCGGGGGCCGCCACCGCCGTCGTCGTCGGCCTCTGCGCCTGGTGGTACCACCGGCGGGTGTTCTCCCGCGCCGCGCCGCCCGGCCGGACGGAGATCACCCGCGCGCACGAGCACCTCATGGCGGGTATCGCCCTGGTGACGGCCGCGCTCGGCGTCGTCATCGGGCTGCGCGCCGTCGGTGACGCCGTCGCGGGCGCCGCGTCCGACCCGCCGGCGAACACGTTCCTCCTCGCGGCCACGCTGCTCGTCGTGGGAACGCCCGTGTGGTGGCACTTCTGGGGACGGGCCCAGCGCGAGCGCCGCGCCCAGCCTGACGTGGAGGTGCGCTCCGTCACGCGGCGGCTCTACCTCTTCCTGCTCTTCGGAGTCGGCGCGCTCACCGGGGTCGTGGCGGTGCTGGTGACCGGCTTCGTCACCATCGAGGCGGCGCTGCGCGGCGACCTTGGCCGGGCCACGCTGACGGACGTCGGCACGCCCCTGGCGCTGCTCGTCACGGCGGCGGCCGTCTCCGGGTCCCACTGGGTCGTGTACCGCGAGGATCGGGCACTCGCCGTCGACCGCGTGCCGGCCGCGGCGGCGCCGACCTTCCCGCGCGACGTGCTCCTGCTCGGGCCGGACGACGACGCCCTCGTCCGGTCGGTCCACGACGCCGGTGCCCGCGTGGAGGTGTGGGTGCGGCCGCCGGAGGCGGTCCACGGAGCCGGCTGGGACACGGCCGCCGTGCTCGGTCTCCTGGCGCAGCACCCGGGCGGGGCGGTGGCGGTGGTGCTCGACGACGCCGGCCCCTCCGTGGTGCCCGTGGAGGCCGTGCGCCGGCCCTGGGTGCGGGCCGGGGCCGAGCCTGGCCACGACGTCGGGCGGGACCGCCGAGCGCAGTGAGCGCGGGGGCCCGCCTCAGGGCAGGACGGTGCCCCCGAGCGCCTCTCGCAGCAGCGCCGCCGCCTCGACGGCGTCGTCCGACCACGGCTGCTCGAGCGTGACGACGGTGCCCTCGTCGTCGGCGGTCGCTGCCACGGCGCGGTACCAGTCGACCTCGAGGGCGAGGCCCGCGACGAGGTCGGCGGCGTGCGCCTGCGCGGCCTCCGGCCACGGCTGCGCAGCCACGGCCGTCGCGAAGTCGGTGAGAAGCAGCGCGAGCTCGGCGGAGATCGCACGGATCGCGGCCAGGTCGGCGCGGTCGGCGGCCGCGTTCCATCGGTCGATCGCTGCGTTCGAGGGTGCGACGAGCTCGTTGTAGACGGCGGGCGTCGGTGCGGGCGGCATGGCGGTGGTCCCCTCTGGGCGCGCTCTTGACCTGATCATCGACACGCCCGGGCCACGTGTTGAGGTCGGCCTTGCGACCGGTTGCCGGATCACCCGGGTGATCTCAGGACGTGGAACGTCCGGGTGCCCGCTCGCCCCCGAGGCGCCCCGTCAGAACGCCGTCAGCTCCGCCACGAGCCACGTCGCCGCGGCGAGCAGCCCGAGTCCGAGCTCGATGAGCATGCCCAGCGCCGTCATGCGGATCGCGAGCCATGCCGACGCCCAGGCGGCGGCCGGGTCGCGCAGGCGCCGGTACTCCATGAGGTACAGCCCCGCCGGGAAGAAGACGAGCAGCCCCAGCACCGGCAGGACGAAGAAGCCGACGACGCCGGCGAGCCCGGCGACGACGAAGCTGGAGCGGGGCACACCGGAGACCGCCACTCTGCGGCCGGGGATGACGTAGCTGGCGCTCCACCCTGCCGCGAGCATGAGCACGACCGCGGCCAGCACCGCCCAGGCCCAGCCGCCCGTGTCGATCGCCCAGACGAGCACCGCGAGCGCGATGATCGCGGACCCGGGCAGCACCGGGAGCACGATGCCGACGAGCCCGACGAGGATCGCCAGCCCGACGCCGACGGCGACGAGGTCCATCGTGTCTCCTTGTCGTGGGAGCGGACGCGGGGACGCCCCGGACATGACTGGTCCGGCCGGGACGCGCCTGGCCGGACCAGTGTGAGGTGCGAGGGAGGGCTCAGCGCGCGGGCGCGCCGTGCTCCTCGTGGAGGCGCTCGGTCTCGTCCTGCACGTGCAGGGCGACGTCGGCGAACGCGGACGCGTGCCGACGCGCGTGGTGCGCGCAGAACAGGAGCTCGCCCTTGGCCAGCACGACGCGGACGTACGCCTGCGCGCCGCAGCGGTCGCAGCGGTCGGCTGCGGTCAGCGGAGTGGGTGTCGTCGTGGTCACGACTCCATGTAACCACCCAACCGTGGAGGTGGTCGCATCGAGGAGGCCAGGTTCGCTACCCGCGAAGCCGCCCGGCACGCCTCGCAGGGCCAGGCCGCCCGAGCGCTTACCCTCGTCAGGTGACGAGCACGTTGTCTGAGGCCAGCTACACCGCACGCCATCTCTCGGTCCTCGAGGGCCTGGAGGCGGTGCGCAAGCGTCCCGGCATGTACATCGGGACCACCGACAGCCGTGGCCTCATGCACTGCGTGTGGGAGATCATCGACAACGCGGTCGACGAGGCCCTGGGCGGCCACTGCGACCAGATCGACGTCGTGCTGCACGCCGACGGCTCTGTCGAGGTCCGTGACAACGGTCGCGGCATCCCGGTGGACATCGAGCCGAAGACCGGCCTCACCGGCGTCGAGGTCGTCTTCACCAAGCTCCACGCGGGCGGCAAGTTCGGTGGTGGCTCCTACACGGCATCGGGCGGCCTGCACGGCGTCGGCGCCAGCGTGGTGAACGCGCTGTCGTCGCGGCTCGACGTCGAGGTGGACCGCGGCGCCAAGACCTACCGCATGACGTTCCACCGGGGCGAGCCCGGCACCTACGCCGACCGGGGCCAGCCGGGCCCGGACGCGACGTTCACCCCGTTCGTCGACGCGTCGGAGCTCGCCGTCGTCGGGAAGGTCGCGAAGGGACGCACCGGCACCCGGGTCCGGTACTGGGCGGACCGGCAGATCTTCCCCGCCACGGCGACCTTCTCCTACGACGAGCTCGTCTCCCGGGTGCGCCAGACCACGTTCCTCGTCCCCGGGCTGCGGATCTCCGTCCGCGACGAGCGCGGCCTGCCCGGGACGCCCGGCGCCGACGGGCCCTACGAGGAGACGTTCGTCGCCCACGGCGGCACCGTCGACTTCGTCGACCACCTCGCCCCGGACACCCCCCTCACCGACATCTGGCGTCTGCAGGGCGAAGGCACGTTCACCGAGACGGTGCCCATGCTCGACGACCGCGGGCACCTGACCTCGCAGGCCGTCGAGCGGACGTGCCACGTCGACGTCGCGCTGCGCTGGGGGACCGGCTACGACACGGAGGTACGCACCTTCGTGAACATCATCGCGACGCCCAAGGGCGGCACCCACCTGGCGGGCTTCGAGCAGGCGCTCGTGAAGACCATGCGCAAGCAGGTCGAGGTGAACTCCCGCCGGCTCAAGCTCGGGGCCAAGGAGACCGCGGGGGAGCGCCTGGAGAAGGACGACATCCTCGCCGGGCTCACCGCGGTGGTGACCGTGCGCCTCGCGGAGCCGCAGTTCGAGGGGCAGACCAAGGAGGTGCTGGGGACGGCGCCCGTGCGCGCCATCGTCGCGAAGGTGGTCGAGGCGGAGCTGACCGAGCGCCTCACGTCCACCAAGCGCGACCTGCGCACGCAGTCAGCGCTGCTCCTGGACAAGGTCGTCGCCGAGATGCGCGCCCGCCTCTCGGCGCGCAAGCAGAAGGAGATCTCCCGGCGCAAGAACGCGCTCGAGACCTCGGCGCTGCCGACAAAGCTCGCGGACTGCCGCAGCGACGACGTCGAGCGCAGCGAGCTGTTCATCGTCGAGGGCGACAGCGCGCTCGGCACCGCCAAGCTCGCCCGCCAGTCCGACTTCCAGGCGCTGCTGCCGATCCGGGGCAAGATCCTCAACGTCCAGAAGGCGTCCGTCGCGGACATGCTCAAGAACGCCGAGTGCGCCGCGATCATCCAGGTCATCGGGGCGGGCTCGGGCCGCAGCTTCGACCTCGAGGCGGCGCGCTACGGCAAGGTCGTCATGATGACCGACGCCGACGTCGACGGGGCGCACATCAGGACCCTGCTGCTGACGCTCATCTACCGGTACATGCGTCCTCTCGTCGACGCGGGTCGCGTCTACGCCGCCGTGCCGCCGCTGCACCGCATCGAGCTGACCGGCAGCGGTGCCAAGAAGTCCGAGTACATCTACACGTACTCCGAGGCCGAGCTGCAGCAGACGCTCGCGCGCCTGAACAAGCAGGGTCGGCGCTACAAGGACGACATCCAGCGCTACAAGGGCCTCGGCGAGATGGATGCCGACCAGCTCGCTGAGACGACCATGGACCCGAGGCGTCGGACGCTGCGGCGCGTGACGGCGAGCGATGCCGCGGCGGCGGAGCAGGTCTTCGAGCTGCTCATGGGATCCGACGTCGGTCCGCGGCGGGACTTCATCGTCGCCGGCGCCGGGGCGCTGGACCACACACGCATCGACGCGTGACGGCTCGCTAGGTTTGTCCCTGTGACCACCGAGCCGATCGCCGTGCGCGCCGACCCGCCGGTCCACCTGGACCTGCCGCCGGCGCACCTGGAGCTGACGTGGCGCCCGCTGCACGCGGGCGACGCCGGGCAGCTCCACGGCCTGATGACGGTCGTGGCGGAGGCCGACGGCTCACCCGCCCGGATGTCGCGGGCGATGGTCGACGAGATCTTCGCCGAACCGTGGCGGGACATGCAGCGCGACAGCCTGGGTGGCTTCGACGGCGGCGGAGCCCTGCGCGCCTTCGCGATCGTCGCGGTGCGCCCGGGCGACGTCCGTACCGTCCGTGCCTTCCTGCAGGGCGGTGTCCACCCCGCGTGGCGCGGGCGCGGCATCGGTCGCGCGGTCCTGGCGTGGCTCGAGGGCCGGGGGCGACAGAAGCTCGCGGAGTCCGGCAAGGAGCTCCCGGCGCGGCTGGCGGTGTTCGTGGACGAGCACGCCCGCGACAACCGTCGGCTGTACGCGGCGGCCGGCTTCAGCCCGATCCGCTGGTACACGGAGATGCGCCGCGACCTGGCGGACCCACTGCCCGACGTCTCTGTCGACGGCGTGCGGATCGAGCCGTGGCGACCGGAGCTCGACGAGGCGGTCCGGCTGGCGCACAACGAGGCCTTCGCCGACCACTGGGGCTCCGAGCCGCGCGCGCCCGAGGAGTGGAAGCACGGGCCGCACTTCATGCCGGAGTGGACCTTCGTGGCCCTGGCCGGGGACGAGGTCGTCGGCTACGTCCTGTCGGGGCGCTACGACGACGACTTCCCCGTGGTCGGCTACTCGTTCGGCTACTCCGAGCTGCTCGGGGTGCGGCGGGCCTGGCGCGGTCGCGGCATCGCCGTCGCACTCCTGGCGGACGCCATGGCGGCGTACCGCGCGTCCGGCATGGCGTACGCGATGCTCGGCGTGGACACCGCCAACCCGTCGGGGGCGCACGGGCTCTACGAGCGGCTCGGCTATCGGGCCGTGCACGGCGAGGTCCTGTACAGCGTCGAGATCTGATGCCTCGCGCGCGCGTCGTGCCGTGGCCGCCCGCCGCCGCGTCGGCGCTCGGCGTGCTCGGCGTCGTCGTGGCGCTGGCCGGTCCGCACGGGTCGGGCGTACCGGGCGGGCAGGACGGGCCGGAGCGCGCGGTCCTGGACCTCGTCGTCGCGCGGGAGCAGGGTGCGTGCGACGACTACGTGGCGTCGACCACGCCGTTCTTCCGCGACGACCCCTACCTCGGGGCGCCGACGTGCGAGGACGTGGCGGCGCAGGCCGCGCGGTACGCGGCGCTGGGCCCGGTGGAGGTCGAGGTCGTCGGCACCGTCCACGTCGACGTCGACACGGCCGAGGTCGAGACCGTCGAGCGGTTCCGGGTGGGTACCGACGACGAGTACGCGATCGCGCTGGCCTACCGGACGCGGCTGGTCGACGGCGTCTGGGCGGTCGACCACGTCGACCTGACGGTGCTACCGGGCGACTGACGGCACCGGCCGACTGGCCTCAGCCGACGGTGTGCAGCGGGGCGGGCAGTGCGCGACCGGACATGTCGCGGCGCGGGTCCAGCTCGGGCAGGTCGATGGCCTGGCCCGCCGATCCCGATGCGCGGGCCGGGCCGGGGCCGACCCAGCCGAGGATGAGCGTGTCCTCGCCTCGCAGGAACCGGTGGGCCCTGACGCCGCCGGTCGCCCTGCCCTTGGCGGGGTACGCCTCGAAGGGCGTGACCTTCGCGCTGCCCGCCTGCGTGCCCGGGAGCGCGTCGCCCGCGCCCGCCACGGTGACGACGACAGCACCGTCGCGCTCGCCCGCGCGGACGGCGCCGAAGAAGACCACCTGGACGCCGGCGGCCAGCTTGACGCCGGCCATGCCGCCCGCGCGTCGTCGCTGGGGGCGCACGCCCGACGCGGGGAAGTGCAGGAGCTGCGCGTCCCCCGTGAGGAAGACGAGGGTGTCGTCGTCGGCCACCGGTGCCGCGCCGACGACCTCGTCGCCCTCGGCGAGATCGATGACGTCCCACGTGTCGCCGCGGGGCAGGTCCTCGGACACGACACGCTTGACGGTGCCGCCCGCGGTGCCGAGAGCCAGCGTCGGGGCGTCCGGTGCGAGCGACGCGAGCGCGAGGACCCGCTCGCCCGGCTGCAGGTCCAGCACCTCGCCGACCGGCACGCCGCCCGAGAGCGACGGCGCACCGTCGGTCGGGGGGATCGCCGGGAGGTCGAGCACGGGCAGCCGCACGAGGCGGCCGCGTGACGTGACCGCACCGACGTCGCCGCGGGCCGTGGTCGCGACGGTCGAGATCACGACGTCGTGCGCGGCGCGCCGGCCCTCGCGCGTGGGCGCCGCGTCGTCGGCCGTGCGCGCGAGGAGGCCCGTGCCGGAGAGCATGGCCCAGCACGGCGTGTCCGCGATCTCGAGCGGCGTGGCGCTCGCCTTCGCCGCCGCGACCGACCCGGCGCTCTGCGGACCCGCGCCGCCGGCGGACTCGAGCAGGATCGTCCGCCGGGGCGTGCCGTGCGTGCGGGCGACGTCCGCCATCTCGTCGCTGACGACCTCGCGCAGGCGCGCGTCGGACGCCAGGATCGCCTGCAGCTCGTCGATCTCGCGGCGCAGCTCCTCGGCCTCCTTCTCGAGCTCGATGCGCGAGAACTTGGTCAGGCGGCGAAGGCGCAGCTCGAGGATGTAGTCGGACTGCGCCTGGGACAGGTCGAAGACCTGCATGAGCCGGTCGCGGGCGACCTCGGCGGTGTCGGAGGCCCGGATGACCTGGATCACCTCGTCGATGTCCAGGATCGCGATGAGCAGGCCCTCGACGAGGTGCAGGCGTTCCTGGCGCTTGGACAGCCGGTGGGCGGAGCGCCGGCGGACGACCGTGAGCCGGTGGTCGACCCAGACCTGGACCAGCTCGCGCAGGCCGAGCGTGCGCGGCTGGCCGTCGACGAGGGCGACGTTGTTGATGCCGAACGAGTCCTCCATCGGCGTGTGCCGGTAGAGCTGCTCGAGCACGGCCTCGGGGTTGAAGCCCGACTTGACCTCGATGACCAGGCGCAGGCCCTTCTCGCGGTCGGTCAGGTCGATGACGTCGCTGATCCCGGAGAGCTTCTTGGCCTGCACGCCCTCCTTGATCTTCTCGATGACCTTCTCCGGCCCGACGCCGTACGGCAGCTCCGTGACGACGATGCCCTTGCGGCGCGGGGTGACGTTCTCGATCTTCGTCGTGGCACGCGTGCGGAAGATGCCACGGCCGGTCCGGTACGCCTCGCGGACGCCCTCGAGGCCCACGATCTTGCCGCCGCCCGGCAGGTCCGGCCCGGGCACGAACCGCATGAGGTCCTCGAGCGTCGCGTCCGGGTGCGCGACCAGGTGGCGCGCGGCCGAGACGACCTCGACGAGGTTGTGCGGCGCCATGTTCGTCGCCATGCCGACGGCGATCCCGGACGCGCCGTTGACGAGCAGGTTCGGGATGGCGGACGGCAGGACCGACGGCTGGGTCAGCTTGTTGTCGTAGTTCGGCACGAGGTCGACGACGTCCTCGTCGAGGTCGGCGACCATCGCCATCGCAGCCGCCGCCAGGCGGGCCTCGGTGTACCGGGGCGCGGCGGGACCGTCGTCGAGCGAGCCGAAGTTCCCGTGCCCGTCGATCAGCGGAAGGCGCAGCGAGAACGGCTGGGCCATCCGGACCAGGGCGTCGTAGATCGCCGTGTCGCCGTGCGGGTGGAGCTTGCCCATGACGTCGCCGACCACGCGCGCCGACTTCACGTAGGGCCGGTCGGGCCGCAGGCCCATCTCGGACATCTGGAACAGGATCCGGCGCTGCACCGGCTTGAGGCCGTCCCGCGCGTCGGGCAGCGCTCGCGCGTAGATGACGGAGTACGCGTACTCGAGGAAGGACCCCTGCATCTCCGCCGCGACGTCGACCTCGACGATCGTCTCCTCGAAGGGCGTCGGGTCGGTCGGGCCGGCGGGGCGACGGGCCATCGGTGCGCGGGTCTCCTCGGGTGGGGGCCGCCGGGTGGCGGGGGACGAACCATTGTCCCCCGCGGACGGCCGTCGCCGACGCACCGGCACGCCCGTGCTCGCGGTCGCCGACGGCGTCGGCACCGCAGGGGCCGCTCCCGGCCTCACGCGCGGGCCGGTCGGTAGCCTGACCCCGTGGCAGA
The DNA here is from genome assembly GCA_000767215.1 of Actinotalea fermentans ATCC 43279 = JCM 9966 = DSM 3133. Classification (GTDB taxonomy): domain Bacteria; phylum Actinomycetota; class Actinomycetes; order Actinomycetales; family Cellulomonadaceae; genus Actinotalea; species Actinotalea fermentans. Next base: position 1,804 of record AXCX01000030.1, on the reverse strand, counting down.
CGACGAGGCCGGCCCTCCCGCGACCCTGCCGGTCGCCGAGTCCGTTCCGGCGGCGGGCTACCCACTGCACTGGGAGGCCGACGTCGTCCTGCGCGACGGCGGGACGGCGCACGTGCGCCCCATCCGGCCGGAGGACGCCGACGCGCTCCAGGAGTTCCACGTCGGGCAGTCGCAGCGCTCGACGTACTTCCGCTTCTTCGCGCCGCTCGAGCGGCTGCCCGACGCCGAGCTCGAGCGGTTCACCCGCGTCGACCACCACGACCGCGTCGCCCTCGTGGCCGTGAGCGCCGAGGACGGCACCGAGCGGATCATCGCCGTCGCGCGCTTCGACCGGACGGGCCCGACGACGGCCGAGGTCGCCTTCAACGTGTCGGACCGGCACCACGGCCGGGGGCTCGGCTCGGTCTTGCTCGAGCACCTCGCGGCCGCGGCCCAGGAGCGCGGCGTGCACCGGTTCACGGCCGAGGTCCTGCCCCAGAACGGACGGATGCTCGCCGTCTTCCGCGAGGCGGGCTACGAGGTGCACCAGCGCCTGGACGACGGGATCGTCTGGGTGTCGTTCGACGTCGACCCGACGGAGCGCTCGCTGGCGGTCATGGCCGACCGCGAGCACCGCGCGGAGGCCCGCAGCGTCCTCGGCCTCCTGACGCCGGCGTCGGTGCTGGTGGTGACGGACGAGGCAGCACCGGACCACGCGGCCGCCTGCGCCGTCGTGCGGCACCTCCTCCAGGAGCCGCCGCCGGCCCGCACGGTGGCGGGGGAGCCGGAGACCGCCGCCGGCGACGACGCCGGTGCCGTCCCGGTCGTGCACGTCGTGGGCTGGCCGGAGGCGCCCGAGCCGGCGCGCGGCTGGCCGTCGGTGACCGAGGTCCCGCCCGTGGACCTGCTGGTGCTCGGCGTCGCGGCCGACCGGTGCGCCGACGTCGTGCGGCGTTGCGCGCACCTGCGTCCGCACGCGGTGCTGGTCCTGTCCGCGGGCTTCGCGGAGACGGGGCCCGACGGCGTCACCCACCAGCGCGACCTCGTGCGGGCCGCGCACGCCATCGGTGCGCGCGTCCTCGGGCCGGGCTCCTACGGTTTCGTGCGGCACGGCGAGCGTCCCGTCAACGCCTCGCTCGCCGCCCGGGCGCCCGAGCCGGGCCGGCTCGGGCTCCTGTGCCAGTCGGCGCCCATGGCGGTGGGTCTGCTCACCTCCGCGCGTCGGCGGGGTCTGGGGCTGTCGACGTTCGTGTCGTCGGGGCACCGGGCGGACGTGTCCGGCAACGACCTCATGCAGTTCTGGACGGAGGACGCGCGCACCGACGTCGTCGCGGCCTACCTGGAGTCGATCGGCAACCCGCGCAAGTTCGCGCGGGTGGCCCGCCGGCTGGCCGCCGCCAAGCCGGTCGTCGTCCTCACGGCGGGCAGCAGCGGGCACGTGGTGCCCGCCGGCCACGTGCTGCGCGACACGCGGGTGCCGCGCCGGGTGCTCGACGAGCTGCTGCGCCAGTCCGGCGTCATCCGCGCGACGAGCCAGCACCACCTGCTCGACGTCGCCCAGCTGCTCGTCCACCAGCCGCTGCCGACCGGCCGCCGGGTGACGGTGCTGGCCGGCTCGGAGCCGATGGCGGCCCTGGTCGCCGAGGCCGCCACCTCGGCCGGGCTCGCCGTGACCTCCCGTCGCGCGATCCTCGCCGGCCCGGCCGCCGACGACGTCGCGCGGCTGGACGCGGACCTCGCCGAGGCGTACGCGGACCCGGCCTGCGACGTCGTCGTCGTCGCGTACGTGCCGACGCTCGGGCCGCCGCACCCGCGGGTGGCGCGC
>AXCX01000288.1 GCA_000767215.1 Actinotalea fermentans ATCC 43279 = JCM 9966 = DSM 3133 | reverse complement strand
GCTGACGCTGGCGGGCCACGGCGTCGTCGGCGCGCTGGCCGTGGCCCTCGCCCTGCGCTGAGCGTCGCGCGGCCCGGCACCTCTCAGGCGGGCGACCGCGCCGTGACCGGCTGGCGGATGATCGTGCGCATCCGCTCGGGCGCGACGCGGTTCGGGTCCGACAGGTAGACCTCGTGGTGCGTGCCGCGCAGCGCGAGGCCGGCGTCCGCGATCCACGCGTGCAGCGCGGCGACCGTCGGACCCTCCGCCGCGTAGGGCCCGTGGTGCATGACCTGGACGGCGTCGCCCTCGTCGAGCACCTCGAGCCGGAGCAGGTCCGCGGCTGGGGCCCTGCCCTTGCGCGCGGCGGCGGCGACGGCGTCGGCCACCCTCGCGGCCGTGACCACGGGCGGCTGGGCGATGAGCATCGTCCAGCGCCAGCGGGCCCGGTCGCCGGTCAGGTAGTCGGCCATGTCGTCGGCCCACCACAGGCCCTCGAGCGGCATCACCGACCACGGTTCGCCGCCCGCGGCCTTCACCGAGAACCGCAGCCCGTAGGACACCGCGAACAGCGTCCCGACGGCGGCCGCGTACGCCTCGCCGCCCGGCTCGCCGACGCCGTCGACCGCGAGGCAGGCGACCGGGGGCGCGGTGATGCGCTCGGGGGTGTCGGGCGCACGCCAGAGCTGCGGGTGGGCGCGGCGGAGGTCGTTCGCGGACGAGGTGCTCGCGGCGGCCATCACGCGCCCGCCGGCGCGACCGGGATGCAGACCTCGGTGACCCAGTGGGCGGGCTCGGGGTCCTCGCGCGGCGAGACGAGGTAGACGTTGAACATCGGGCCGGCGAACCGGTAGCCGTGCTCGGGTACCCAGCGGCCCACGGCCTCCATGACCTCGCCGACGCGGTCGTACGCCCCGTGCAGCACGCCGACGGCGACGTCCTGCGCGGGCAGCTCGACGCACCGGACGCCGTCGGCGCCGTCGGCACCGGCGGGCGGGGTGAAGGGTGCGGCGACGTCGAGGCGGACCTCGACGTCGCAGTCCGCCTCCCGGTAGTCCTCGTCGTGGAAGACGGCGATCGCCCGCGCGTCGGGCGCGAGCTGGGCGCCCGCGGCGAAGAGCGCGGGCATGAGGCGCTCCCAGAGGCGCGCCTCGTCGGCGTAGGTGGGGATGACGCCGCGCAGGGACGCGACGGTGCGCGCCGGGTCGGTGCGGTGGGTGACGGTGACGGACATGAGCGGTTCCTCCAGACCGGTGATCAGGTCGTCCACCTCCTGGATGCGGGCGCTGGCCGCGGCGGCCTCGGCGATGAGGCGCGTCCGGTGCCGCTCGAGCACGCGCCGCATGGCCCCGGGCTCGTCGAGCAGCGGGACGCACGCGGCCAGCTCGGCGACCCCGAGCCCGACGTCGCGCAGCCGCCGCACCGCCCGCGCCGTCGCGAGCTGCGCGGGCGCGTAGGAGCGGTAGCCGGACCTCGGGTCGGTGTGCGTCGGCGGCAGCACGCCGTGCTCGTCGTAGTACCGGAGCATGCGGATGCTCAGCTGGGACAGGCGCGAGAACTCGCCGATCGTCAGCAGTCGCTCTCCCGCGGGTGGCATGTCCATCAGCCCACACTCTGACACCGTGCGAGGGTCAAGCGGGACGGCTCCGGGCTCCCGACCCCGGCGCCCGTCCGTCCGCCCCCGGAACTGACGCATGTTCGAGTGCGAACGTTGGTGCCCGACGCGAACAACGGTTGTTCGAGGGGTGCGCCCACGTTCGCGTTCGAACAAGCGCGGCTAGCGTCGCGCGGGTGACCTCCTCGAGACGTGCCCGGACCGCCGTCGTCGCCCTGGGTGCGGTGCTCGCGCTCGCGGGATGCACCGGCGACGACGGCGCAGCCACGGGGGCGCCGTCGGCCATCGCGTCCCCCAGCTCCTCGACGACGCCGACGGCGGAGCCCGCGCCCGAGCCGGTCGACGTCTCCGCCGAGCTCGCGGCGCTGGAGGCCGAGCTCGGCGTGCGGATCGGCGTCCACGCGCTCGACACGGCGACGGGCCGGACGGCGGAGTACCGGGCCGACGAGCGCTTCGCGTACGCCTCGACGTTCAAGGCGCTCGCAGCCGGCGCGGTGCTCGCGGCCGCGGACGACGCCGCCCTCGCCGAGGTGGTGCCCTACGGGCCGGGGGACCTCGTCACGTACTCGCCGGTGACCGAGGCGCACGCGGGCGTCGGCCTGCCGCTGTCGGAGGTGCTGCGCGCGGCGGTGCAGGAGAGCGACAACACCGCGGCGAACCTGCTGCTGGCGCGCCTGGGCGGCCCGGCGGGCTTCGCCGAGGCGCTGCGCGCGCTGGGCGACGACGTCACGCAGCCCGTGCGGATCGAGCCCGACCTCAACGCCTGGTCGCCGGGCGACCCGAAGGACACGAGCACCCCGCGCGCCCTGGCCACGGACCTGCACGCGTACGTCCTGGGCGACGCGCTCGACGACGCCGACCGCGCGCTGCTGGTCGGGTGGATGCGCGCGTCCACCACCGGGACGGCACTGGTCCGCGCGGGCGTCCCCGAGGGCTGGACGGTCGCCGACAAGAGCGGCCAGGGCAGTCACGGCACGCGCAACGACCTCGCCGTCGTCTGGCCGCCGGGCGGCGAGCCGATCGTCCTCGCCGTCCTGACCTCGCGGGACGCGCCCGACGCCGAGCCCGTCGACGCCGCCGTGGCGCGCGCGACGGCCGTCGTGGTCGCCGCGCTGGGCTGAGCGCCGGCTGCACAGTGCGTCAGTCGACGATCGAGACGACCTCGCGCCCGTCCTCGACGGTGATGTCGCCGCGGCGGAACGCGGTCGGCTCGAGCGCCGTGTAGACGCCGCCCGCGGACGTCGTGCGGGTCTCGAGCACGCGGAAGCCGGTGGGCGGCGCGTCGGGCGTGAAGAGCCGCTTGCCCGCGCCCACGGTCACCGGGAACGTGAAGAGGCGGTACTCGTCGACCAGGCCCGCGGCGTGCAGCGCGGCTGCCAGGCGCGCGCAGCCGTGCACCTGCAGCTCGCCCGGGCGGTCGGCGAGCTCGTCCTTCAGCCGCGCGACGGAGTCCACCGGGTCGCCGGTCAGGACCGTCGTGGGCTCCCAGCCGGGGTCGGTCAGGGTGTTCGAGACGACGTACTTCGGCAGGGTGTTGAGGCTGGCGGACACCGGGTCTGCGGCCGGGTCGACGTCCGGCCAGAACGCACGCATGAGTTCGAACGTCGTGCGTCCGAACAGCAGCGCGCCCGCCCGCGCGAACCACCCGGTCACGACGTTGCCGAACTCGTCGCCCTCGACGAACGGCACCGCCCACCCGCCTGCGGTGAAGCCGTTGGCCGGGTCCTCCTCCGGGCCGCCGGGGCCCTGGATCACGCCGTCCAGGCTGATGAACTCGTGCACGGTCAGGCGCATGGCGTCTCTCCTCGTGTGGATGCTCCTGGGTGGGCAGACCGCCGTCGGGCCGCGAACTGATCGGGTGTGCACCGGCCTCGGCGCGGCGTCCCCGGCGTCGCCTACCCTGGCGGCGTGACGACAGCCCTGTACCGCCGCTACCGGCCCGACACCTTCGCCGAGGTCATCGGACAGGAGCACGTCACCGAGCCGCTGCTCCAGGCTCTGCGGACCGGTCGTGTCTCGCACGCGTACCTGTTCTCCGGCCCGCGCGGGTGCGGCAAGACGACGTCGGCGCGCATCCTGGCGCGCTGCCTCAACTGCGCGCAGGGCCCGACGCCGGAGCCCTGCGGCGAGTGCGACTCGTGCGTCGAGCTGGCGCGCGGCGGGCCGGGCTCGCTCGACGTCGTCGAGATCGACGCGGCCAGCCACAACGGCGTGGACGACGCGCGGGACCTGCGCGAGCGCGCGGCGTTCGCCCCGGCGCGCGACCGGTTCAAGATCTTCATCCTCGACGAGGCGCACATGGTCACGACGCAGGGCTTCAACGCCCTGCTGAAGATCGTCGAGGAGCCGCCGCCGCACGTGAAGTTCGTGTTCGCGACGACGGAGCCGGACAAGGTCATCGGCACCATCCGCTCGCGCACGCACCACTACCCGTTCCGCCTGGTCGCGCCGGACACGCTGCAGCCGTACCTCGCCAAGCTCTGCGAGGCGGAGGGCGTGCAGGTCGGCCCGGGCGTGCTGCCGCTGGTGGTCCGCGCGGGGGGCGGCTCGGTGCGCGACTCGCTCTCGGTGCTCGACCAGCTCGTCGCCGGCGCGACCGCCGAGGGCATCGACTACGAGGGCGCCGTCGCCCTCCTCGGCTACACCCACGCGACGCTCCTGGACGACGCCGTCGAGGCCATCGCCGCGCGCGACGGTGCGAGCGCGTTCCGGGTCGTCGACCGCGTGATCTCCACCGGCCACGAGCCGCGGCGCTTCGTCGAGGACCTGCTCGAGCGGCTGCGCGACCTCATCGTCATCGCGGCCTCGGGGGAGGCGGCAGCCGCGGTGCTGGCGACCCTGCCCGCCGACCAGGTCGAGCGCATGCGCGCGCAGGCGCAGACCCTGGGCGCCTACGAGCTGTCGCGCTCGGCCGACCTCGTCAACGCCGCGCTCACCGAGATGACCGGCGCGACCTCCCCGCGCCTGCACCTCGAGCTGCTGGTCGCCCGCCTGCTGCTCCCGGGCGCCGACGACGGCGTCTCCGGCCTGGGCGCGCGCCTGGACCGGGTGGAGCGCGCGGTGGCGAGCGGTGTCCCGACGGCCGCGCCCGTGGGTGCGCCGCCCCGGCTGCAGACGGCGGCC
>AXCX01000287.1 GCA_000767215.1 Actinotalea fermentans ATCC 43279 = JCM 9966 = DSM 3133 | reverse complement strand
CTCGGCGGTCTCCAGCGGGGCGGCGGTGTCCGGGACGGCGCCGACCATGACGAGCGTCGTCGCGACCGCCGCGTAGCCGCGCGCGGCGAGCAGGCGGTCGAGGTCGGTCGGCTGCGCGTCCGCGTCCACCCGGACGACCGCGGGGAGCCCTCGACCGGCGTAGGCGGCCTCGACGCGCTCGAGCGCCACGGCGACGTCCGCCGGGGCGCTGACCGGCAGCACCGAGTTCGCCCGGCGCGTGAAACCGCCCGCGAAGCCGAGGGTCCAGCCGTCGACCTCCACCGTCTCGAGCGGACGCCAGGTGGCCGCCTCGATCGCGGCACTGGGCGCCTCGGTGCGGTCCGTCGACGTCGGGCCGGCCACCCTGGTCCCTCCGGTCACCGCGGGTGGACCGAGCTCTGGTCCGCCACGTACGTGAGGAAGACGCGGCCGGACTCGCCGGGCCAGTCACGCTCCGGCGTGCGGCGCAGGCCCATCCGGTCGTAGACGCGCTGGGCCGACCGCATCTCCGGCATGGTCGACAGCACGACCGCGTGCGCGCCCCACCCGAGACCCCGCTCGATGGCGGCACGCATGAGCAGCTCCCCGATCCGCCGTCCACGGGCGTCCGGGTGCACGGCCAGCATGCGCAGCTCGATCTCGCCCGGTTGCGCGATCTCCGCGTACTCGGTGCCGGCCGGCGCGAGGCTGATCGTGCCGAGCACCCGGTCGTCCTCGACGGCGACGAGGACCGTCGCGCCCGCCGCGCGCCGCGCGGTGTCCCGCAGCTCGTCGACGTACTCGTGCTCCGGCTCGAGGAGCTCGTCCGCGAGGTAGGCGTGGACCGTGAGCTCACCGACCTGGGGCAGATCCGCGGGCTCGGCCACCCGCACCGTGACGCTCACGCCGTCCCCTCCTCCGTCCCCACAGCGCCGTCGGCGACGGCGCTCACGGCGGCCGGGCCGCCCTCAAGCAGCCGCACGAAGCCCTCCTCGTCGAGGACGGGGACGCCGAGCTCGGCCGCCTTGTCGGCCTTGGAGCCCGGGCTGTCACCCACGACGACGTAGTCCGTCTTCTTCGACACGCTGCCGGCGGCCTTGCCACCGCGGATGATGATGGCCTCCTTCGCGCCGTCGCGCGAGAACCCGGCCAGCGAGCCGGTCACGACGACCGTCAGGCCCTCGAGCGTGCGCGCCACGGAGGTGTCTCGCTCGTCGCGCATGACGACGCCTGCGGCGGCCCACCGGTCCAGCACGTCCTGGTGCCAGGCCTCGTCGTACCAGTCGAGCAGCGACTGCGCGATCGTCGGGCCGACGCCCTCGACCTCCGACAGCGTCGCCACCGCGATCGCCCGGTCACCGTCGAGGACGCCGCGCAGCGCCGCCATCGAGCCGAAGCGCGTCGCCAGGGCGCGGGCCGCCGTCGGGCCGACGTTGCGGATGGACAGCGCGACCAGCACGCGCCAGAACGGCTTCGTCTTGGCGGCGTCGAGCTCGTCGAGGAGCGTGAGCGCCTGGGCCGACGGCGCCCACGGGGCCAGCTCGCGGCCCTCGGCGGCGGCCGCCGCCCGCTGCGCCTTCGTGTACGTGAGCACCCGCCGGAACGGCGCCCGCCGACGGACGACGCCGTCCTCGTCCGCCCGCGGCTCCCCCGTCTCCGGGTCCCGGACGACCACCTCGACCTCGGCGAGCCGCGCGAGGCTCGCCTCACGCACCCGGGCCCGCTCGTCCTCCGGTGCGTCGGCGGGGTAGCCGACCAGGTCGAACAGGAAGGCCTCGTTGACCACCGGCGGGGTCTCCGGGACCTCCGGCTGGGTCAGCGCGGCCGCGGTCACCTCGCCGAGGGCCTCGACGTCGAGGGCGCCGCGGGACCCGATGTGCTCGATGCGCCCGCGCACCTGGGCCGGGCACGTGCGCACGTTCGGGCAGCGCAGGTCCACGTCGCCCTCACGCATCGGCCGCAGCGGCGTGCCGCACTCCGGGCACGCGGCGGGCATGACGAACGGACGCCGCGGGACGTCGTCGTCCGCCGCCCTGGGCGCCGGGCCGACGATCTCCGGGATGACGTCGCCCGCCTTGCGGAGCACGACCATGTCCCCGATCTGCACGCCCTTGACCTTGACGACGTCCTGGTTGTGCAGCGTCGCCTGGCGCACGGTGGAGCCGGCGACGCGCACGGGCTCCATGACGGCGTAGGGCGTCGCCCGGCCGGTGCGCCCGATGCCGACCTTGATGTCGACCAGGCGCGTGTTGACCTCCTCCGGCGGGTACTTGAAGGCGATCGCCCAGCGGGGCGCCCGGCTCGTCGCGCCCAGGCGGCGCTGCAACGCCACCTCGTCGACCTTGATGACGACGCCGTCGATCTCGTGCTCGACGTCGTGCCGGTGCTCGCCGTAGAAGTCGATCATCGCGCGGATGCCGTCGAGGTCGTCGACGACGCGGACCCGGTCCGAGACGGGCAGGCCCCACGAGGCGAGCAGCCGGTAGGTCTCGGACTGGCGCGCGGTCGCCGTCTCGTGCCCCGTCCACACCAGCCCGCCGATGCCGTGGCAGATCATCCGCAGGGGGCGCGACGCCGTGACGCGCGGGTCCTTCTGCCGCAGCGACCCCGCGGCGGAGTTGCGGGGGTTCGCGAACGGGGCCTCCCCCGCGGCCACCCGCGCGGCGTTGAGCGCCTCGAAGTCGGCGACCGGGAAGTAGACCTCGCCGCGCACCTCGATCCGCTCGGGGACGTCGTCGCCCACGAGCCGGTGCGGGATCCCGGCGATGGTCCGCACGTTGGGCGTGACGTCCTCGCCCGTACGGCCGTCGCCGCGCGTGGCGGCCCGGACCAGGCGCCCCTGCTCGTAGAGCAGCGCGATCGCGAGGCCGTCGATCTTCAGCTCGCACAGGAAGTGCAGCTCGGCCCCCGCGCCGTCGAGGTCGCGGCGGACGCGCTGGGACCACGCCGCGAGCTCCTCGAGCGAGAACGCGTTGTCGAGGCTCATCAGCCGCTCGACGTGCTCCACGGCGGCGAAGTCGGTCGAGGCCACCCCACCGACGACCTGCGTCGGCGAGTCCGGCGTCCGCAGCCCGTAGGACTCGTAGGCGCTCTCGAGCGCCTCCAACCGCCGCATCAGCGCGTCGTACTCCGCGTCGCTCACCGTCGGGGCGTCGCGCACGTAGTACGCGTGCTGGTGCTCGCGGATCTCCTCCGCGAGCTCCGTCCAACGGTGGCGTGCGGCCGCCTCGTCGAGGCCGCTGTCCTCGGGGCGCAGGTCTGTCGTCACCGGGTCATCATGGCGCGCGACGACGACACCGCGCCTCAGCGCACCGCGGCGGCGACCGTCGCCTGGGCGAGGACGCGCGTGCCGGCGTAGAGCACGGCTGACTGGCCGGCGGCGAGCCCGCGCAGCGCGCCCTCGACGGCCACTTCCAACCCCCTGCCACCGTCCGTCGCCCGGGCCCGGGCCGGCACCGCCGCCCCGTGGGCGCGCACCTGCACCGCGCACGCGAACCACTCCGGTGACGGGGCCACGAACCACACGGCGTCCGCGCCCGTGAGGCCGGTGACGTCGAGCTCCTCGGCCGGACCCACGACCACCGTGTTGGTCACGGGCTGCACGTCCAGCACGTAGCGCGGCCTGCCGTCGGCCGCGGGCCGCCCGAGCCGCAGGCCGCGCCGCTGGCCGACCGTGTACGCGTACGCGCCGTCGTGGTGCCCGACGACGGCCCCGGAGGTGTCACGGATCTCGCCCGGGCGGCTGCCGAGCCGCGCCCGCAGGTACCCCTGCGTGTCGCCGTCGGCCACGAAGCAGATGTCGTACGAGTCCGGCTTGCTGCTCACCCCGAGGCCACGCGCGGCCGCCTCGGCGCGCACCTCCTCCTTGGACCCCGCCGTGCCGAGCGGGAACATCGCTCGCGCGAGGCGCTCGGGCCCCATGACGGCCAGGACGTACGACTGGTCCTTGCCCAGGTCGCCGGCCCGGTGCAGGGCCCGCCCGCCGTCCGGCAGCACCTCCACCCGCGCGTAGTGCCCGGTGGCGACGGCGTCGAACCCCAACGCGACCGCCCGGTCCAGCAGCGCGGTGAACTTCACGTGCTCGTTGCACCGCACGCAGGGGTTCGGGGTGCGTCCCGCCGCGTACTCGGCGAGGAAGTCGGCGACCACCGTCTCCTCGAACCGCTCGGACAGGTCCCAGACGTAGAACGGGATGCCGAGGACGTCCGCGGCCCGGCGCGCGTCGGAGGCGTCCTCGATCGAGCAGCAGCCCCGCGACCCGGTGCGCAGCTGGTCCCGGTTGCGCGAGAGCGCCATGTGCACGCCGACGACGTCGTGCCCCGCCTCCACGGCGCGCGCGGCGGCGACGGCGGAGTCGACACCACCGGACAGGGCCGCCAGGACACGCATCCGTCCAGGGTACGTGGGCGCCTCGCCCCCCTCGCGCGGGCGAGCGGCGGGCCGGCCGGTCTCAGGCGCGCGAGGCCGTGGCGGCGGGCGGGAACTCCGGCGCGGGGCCACCGACGAAGCACCGGCACGGGCCGTCGAGGTGGCGGTACCGCGTCGACGGGCGCGCCGCGCAGGGGACGCCGGCGGCGTCGTCCGGCGCCGTCGCGTGCGCCAGGAGGG
>AXCX01000286.1 GCA_000767215.1 Actinotalea fermentans ATCC 43279 = JCM 9966 = DSM 3133 | reverse complement strand
CGTCACGTGGACGCGGACCCCGGCGAGCTCCGCCCAGCCGAGGACCTGCTCGAGCGGCTCGCCGGAGACGCGACGCGCGACGAGCCGGTCCAGCGCGGCGCCACCCGGGGCCGCGGCCAGGAGCAGCGCCGCCTCCTCCTCGGCGAAGACGCACCCCGCGGCGCGCAGGGTCGCCGCGACGGCCTCCGGTGTCGGGTCCGTCACGGGGCGTGCCGCTCCAGGAACGCGTACACCTCGGCCTCGTCGACGCCCGGGAAGACCCCGGTCGGCAGCGGCGCGAGGATCTGCGCGTGCACCGCCGCGCTCGGCCAGGAGTGCTCCGACCACCGGTCCGTCAGCCGCGAGTCGGGCAGGCGGCAGCAGGCCGGGTCCGGGCAGCGGGACCGGGTGCGGGTGGTCGTCTCCCGGCCGCGGAACCACTTGGCCTGGGCGAACGGGACGCCCACGGTGATCGAGAACCCCCCGGTGCCGGTCCAGCCGGTCTGCGTGGAGGACCAGTACGTGCCCGCCGGGGTGTCCGTGTACTGGTGGTACTCGGTGGTCTTGTCGCGCTGGGTGAACGCCATCCGGGCCGGCCACTGGCGGCAGACGAGCTGGCCCTCCACCGCACCGGCGGCGTCGGTCGGCAGCGGCATCCCGTCGTTCTCGTAGGCCTTGTACACCGCGCCGTCGTCGCCCACGCGCATGAAGTGCAGCCGCAGGCCCAGGTGCGCGGTGAGCAGGTTCGTCATCCGCCAGCCCGCGGTCTCGTGCGTGACGCCGAACGCGTCCCGGACGTCCTCGACGGCGAGGTCCCGGGCGCGCTTGGCCTCGGTGAGGAAGGCCACGGCCGCGGAGCGGGGGAGCAGGCAGGCCGCGGCGAAGTAGTTGATCTCCACGCGCTGCCGCAGGAAGTCCGCGTAGCTGCGGGGCTGCTCGTGGCCCAGCACGCGGTGCGCGATCGCCTGCAGCGCGAGCGACCGCAGGCCGTGGCCGCCCGGGATGGACGACGGCGGCAGGTAGATCCGGCCGTTCGCGAGGTCGGTGACCGTCCGGGTGGAGTGCGGGAGGTCGTCGACGTGGATGAGGGTGAAGCCGAGGTGCTCCGCCATGAGCGCGACGCTGCGGTGGGTGAGGGCGCCGGAGGTGTACCCGCCCCAGGTGAGCGCCTCCTCGGCGGCGTCCTCGATCTCGGGCAGGTAGTTGTCCCGCTCGCGCATCCACGCGCGCAGGGCGGTGGTGACGCGGCGGGCCTCCTCGGGGGTCGCGATCGCGGCGTCGGCGCGGCGGGCGAGCTCGGCGTGCAGACCGACGAGCGCTTCGAGCGCCTCGAGCGGCAGGGTGCGCGAGGACTTGACGGTGGGCAGGCCCAGGCCCGTGTAGAGGCCGCTGCGCTGCGCCCGCTCGAGGGCGATCTCGAGCGCCGCCCGGCGGGTCGGGGGCTGGCTCGACAGCAGGTCAGCGACGCGGACGTCGAGCGCGGCGGCGATCGCCTGCAGGAGCGTGAGCCGGGGTTCGCGGTGGCCGTTCTCGACGAGCGAGAGCTGGCTCGCGGTCCGGCCGACGGCGGCGCCCAGCTGGTCCAGCGTCAGGCCGCGCTCGGTGCGGAAGTGCCGGATGCGGCGGCCGAGCGTGAGGAGCTGACCCCCGGGCGGCGTCGCGTCGTCGGGGTCGGGAAGCGGGATCACCGGGCCGCGTGGCCCAGCGATCTCTGATTGTTCCACCATATGACTGTAACGAAAGGTTCCCGATTCTTCACACGCGCTCCGGTTGAAGGGCATACCGTGCCCCCTGCAGGCTGGAAAGGCACCGACGGACCGCGACTCCGAAGGAAGAGCCATGACGTTGCTCGACAGGACCGAGACCACCACCCGCACCGCGTCCGACGCCGCGGAGGGCGCCGGCCGATCGAGCGGGGCCCCGACCCGGCACGAGCGGCTCGTCGCGTGGGTGAGCCAGGTGGCGGACCTCGTCGAGCCCGACGAGGTCGTGTGGTGCGACGGCTCCGCCGACGAGTACGCGCGGCTGTGCGACCTGCTCGTGGCGCAGGGGACGTTCGTGCGGCTGAACCCGGCGAAGCGGCCGAACAGCTTCCTGGCCCGCTCGGACCCGAGCGACGTCGCCCGCGTGGAGAGCCGCACGTTCATCTGCTCCGAGCGTGAGTCCGACGCCGGGCCCACCAACAACTGGCGTGAGCCCGCCGAGATGCGCGCCGAGCTGGCGGGCGCCTTCCGCGGGTCGATGCGCGGCCGGACGATGTACGTCATCCCGTTCTCGATGGGCCCGGTCGGCTCGCCGCTCGCCCAGTACGGCGTGCAGCTCACCGACTCCGCGTACGTCGTCGTGAACATGCACATCATGACCAGGGTGGGGACCGCGGTCCTCGACCAGCTCGGCACCGACGGCGACTTCGTCCCGGCCGTGCACAGCGTCGGCTACCCGCTGGTCGACGACGAGGGCGCGGGCCGGCCCGACGTGCCGTGGCCGTGCAACGAGACGAAGTACATCGTCCAGTTCCCCGAGACGCGGGAGATCTGGTCCTACGGCTCCGGGTACGGCGGCAACGCGCTGCTCGGCAAGAAGTGCTTCGCGCTGCGCATCGCGACGGCCATCGGGCGCGACGAGGGCTGGCTCGCCGAGCACATGCTGATCCTGCGGCTGACCTCGCCCACCGGCCGGGTTTTCCACCTGGCCGCGGCGTTCCCGTCGGCCTGCGGCAAGACGAACCTCGCGATGATCCAGCCGACGCTGCCGGGCTGGACCGCGGAGACCATCGGCGACGACATCGCGTGGATGCGCCCCGGCGGGCCCGGCACCGACGGGCGGCTGCGGGCCATCAACCCCGAGGCCGGCTTCTTCGGCGTCGCGCCGGGCACGGGCGAGGCGACCAACCCGACCGCCGTGGCGATGGTCCGGAGCGACACGATCTTCACGAACGTCGCGCTCACCGACGACGGCGACGTGTGGTGGGAGGGCCTGACCGATGCTCCGCCGGAGCACCTGACCGACTG
>AXCX01000285.1 GCA_000767215.1 Actinotalea fermentans ATCC 43279 = JCM 9966 = DSM 3133 | reverse complement strand
TGCGGCCGGCCCGCCGCGCACCCGAACTCGCGGTTCACGGTGCGCGCGAGCCAGTGCCCCTCCATCGCGGACACGTGGGAGGACCCCGACGGCGTCCCCATCGACGCGATCTTCTTCGGTGGCCGCCGCGCCACGAACGTGCCGCTCGTGACCCAGGCGCGGTCGTGGGCGCACGGCGTCTTCATGGGCGCGACGATCTCGTCCGAGCAGACCGCCGCGGCCGAGGGCACCGTCGGCGCGCTGCGCCGCGACCCGTTCGCCATGCTCCCGTTCTGCGGCTACCACATGGCCGACCACTGGGCGCACTGGCTGGCGATCGGCGAGCGCCTCGGCGACGCCGCGCCCGCGCTGTTCTGCGTGAACTGGTTCCGCAAGGGCGCCGGCGGCCGGTTCCTGTGGCCCGGCTTCCGGGAGAACTCCCGCGTCATCGACTGGGCGCTGCGCCGGGTCGCGGGCGAGGCGGAGGCGCGCGAGACGCCCGTCGGGCTGGTGCCGGCGGACGGCGAGCTCGCCCTGACCGGGCTCGACCTCCCCGCCGAGGACCTGTCCGCGCTCTTCGCCGTGGACCCGGCGGCCTGGCGCCAGGAGTGCGACCTCACGCAGGAGTGGTTCGACGTCTTCGGCGACCGCGTGCCCGCAGAGCTGACGGCCGAGCTCGAGCAGACGCGCGCGCGCCTGGGCTGACGGCGTCGCGCGCGGCCGCTCGTGCGCGCGGGCTTGCCGTGGGCTCGGACTCCCCAGACTGGGCGGCCGGCGGCCGACGACGTCCGCCGGCCGCCCGGCCAGGCGGGTGGACGGATGCATGCCCGGCGTCACCGGACGAGGCGCACCTCGGCGAGGTTCAGCCGCTCGTCGACGAACCGCGCGCCGTCGGGCCGGAACCCGTTGCGCTCGTAGAAGCGCCGGGCTCTCGGGTTCTGCTCGGCGACCCACAGCTGGGCGGGCGCACCAGGGGCGACGACGGCGTCGAGCAGCGCCTGGCCGACACCCGTCCCGTGGTGGGCGGCCAGCACGTAGAGGACGTGCAGCTCTCGGCCGCGCACCGGCGGGTGGTCCCCGACGTGCCGCCCGTCACCCCCGATGGCGATCCCCACGACGCGACCGCCGACCTCGGCAACCGTGACGGCGGCGCCTGCGTCGAGCCGGCGCTGCCAGGCCGCGGTACGCCGCTCGAGCGTGTCCGACTCCCAGTGAGCGGGCGGGAGGAGGCCCGAGTACGTCTCGACCCACGACGTGTGGTGGACGTTCGCGCAGCCCGCGGCGTCGGCCGGGACGGCGGGACGGATCAGGGCGGCCGCACCGGGGACGACGGGCATCGCGCCATCCTGCCGGACGACGGCCGGGGCAACCAGGCCAGGCGGGGACAGCGGCGGGCGTGCCGGGCCGCCCGGCGTAGAACACATGTGCGAGCCGGTGTCCGAATTGTCTTGTTCGGCGTGGCGCGCCACGGTAGCATCGATGCAGGTCAGGGCGCGTATGTGGTGCCCTCCGTGAGCGTCGTGGGGGAGGCGTCGTGGAGCGTGTCGAGCAGTCGCTCGCGGTGGCGCTGCGCGACGTCGTCGACCGGCTCGTCGTCGTGATCGAGGAGGCCCCGGCGCGCCCAGCCGGCCCGCCGGAGGAGGCGACCGAGCTCGTCCTCGCGCTGTGCCGGGAGGCCGGGCGGCTGCAGGTCGCGGCCGCCCGGCTGTCCACGACCGCCGCCGACGACGGTCTGTGGGCCGCGACCGGGGCCCGCTCGTTCCCGCACTGGCTGGCAGGGGCGGCCGGGATGTCCGTGACCCGCGCC
>AXCX01000284.1 GCA_000767215.1 Actinotalea fermentans ATCC 43279 = JCM 9966 = DSM 3133 | reverse complement strand
CCGCGCGGTGCCGGGCGACGGCGTGCGCGGCCACGGCGACGACGACGGGCAGCGCGACGGCCCGGGTGAGGCCGAGCACCGGCGCCAGCACGGCCGCGAGCAGGTACTGCCGCTCGACGAGGCACCAGAGCACGCCGGCCAGCACGAGCAGCGCGAGGGACTCCGTGTACGCCACCTGCAGCACCGGGGCCGCACCGATCAGGCCGAGCACGGCCACGCCGGCCAGGGGCAGCCGCCGGCCGACGTCCGTCCCGGCGAGGGGCCCGCGCTCGACCGCAGCGGCCAGGACCTGGTGCACGACGAGCGCGGCCGCCGTCCCCAGCAGCAGCGCCAGGGTGGGCGCCACGACCTCCCACGACCCGCCCGTGAGCGACATGAGGCCGCGGGCGAGCATCGGGAAGAGCGGGAAGAACGCCCAGGCGCTCTGGGTGACCTGGCCGTCGGGCCCGTGCGGCAGTCCCGCCGGGTAGCCCGCCTCGGCCACCTGCCGGTACCAGGACGCGTCCCACATCAGTCCCGTGTACTGCGCGTACGACGGCGCCGCGTCGGTCCAGGGCGTGGCCTCCTGCGTGCGGGCGACCACCAGGAAGGTGAGGGCGGACAGGGCCCGCGCCCCCAGCCAGACGAGGAGCACGCGTGCCCACCAGGCGTGGGGCCAGCCCGGCCCCGCCACGCTCCGGCGGCGCACCCGGGCGCGCACGCCGCCGACGTCGGCCGGGCTCACGCCAGTCCGCGCACCGTGCGCGTCGGTGGCCGGTCCTCGCGCAGCACCGCGACCATCTCGGCCACGCGCCGCGTCGCGAGGACGTCGTGCGCCCGGAAGACGGTCGCACCGAGCCAGGCCGCCACCGCCGTGGCGGCGAGCGTGCCCTCGAGCCGCTGGTCGACCTGCAGCCCGAGCGCCTCTCCGACGAAGTCCTTGCGGGACAGCGCCATGAGCACGGGGTACCCGAGCTCGACCAGGTCGGCGGTGTGCCGCGTCAGGTGCAGCGAGTGCCACGTCGACTTGCCGAAGTCGTGCGTCGGGTCGACGAGCACCGAGTCGGGCGCCACCCCCGCCGCGACGGCCCGCTCGGCCGAGGCGCGCACGGTCGCCAGGACGTCCTGCACGACGCCGTCCCGCCCGTCCGCCCCCGGCGCGGGGTCGCGCAGCGGGTACTGCGGGCGCAGCGGGTCCGTCCGCGGCGGCAGCCCGCCGGTGTGCGAGCACACGACCCCGGCCCCGCGCACCCCCGCCACCTCGACGAGCCGCGGGTCGTGGCCCGCCCACGTGTCGTTGACGAGGTCCGCACCGGCGTCGAGCACCACCTCGGCGACCTCCGCCCGCCACGTGTCCACGCTGATGGGCAGGTCCGGGTACGTGGCGCGCACCCAGCGCACGAGCGGCAGGACCCGCTCGATCTCGGCCGCGGCGTCGACCTCCGGCCCGCGTCCGGCCCGGATCCCGCCGATGTCGACCAGGTCGGCGCCCTCGGCGACGGCCCGGGCAACGGCGGCCCGGGCCGCGTCGTCGTGGTCGTAGGCGATGTGGAAGGAGTCGGGCGTCCGGTTGACGACCGCCATCACCGCGGGCCGGTCCGGCGCCAGCACGCGGCCGCGCAGGCGCAGCGGCACGCCCCTGCGCGGGACACCCTCGCGGCCCGCAGCGCCGGCGGGCATCGTCACCAGCCGTTGAGCGACGCGTCGCCCGGCACCGGCGGCACCGACGGGGTCGCCGGCTCCGACGCGCGCTCGGCTGCCTGCTCGGCCTGGGCGTTGGCCGCGACCGCGGCCCGCTCCTCCGCGGCGAGCTCGGCGCCGCGCTCGAGCACCACGTGCACCGCCTCCTCCGCGTCGTCCACGAGCCGGATGAGGTCGAGGTCGACCTCGTGGATGTTCCCGTGCGCCACGACCGAGTCGCGCAGCCAGTCGAGCAGCCCCCGCCAGTAGTCGCTGCCCACGAGCACGATGGGGAACTCGGTGACCTTGTGCGTCTGGACGAGGGTGAGCGACTCGAACAGCTCGTCGAACGTGCCGAAGCCCCCGGGGAGCACCACGAAGCCCTGCGAGTACTTCACGAAGCACGTCTTGCGCGCGAAGAAGTACCGGAAGTTCACGCCGAGGTCGACGTACTCGTTCATGGACTGCTCGAACGGCAGCTCGATGCCGAGGCCCACCGAGAGCCCGCCCGCCTCGTGCGCGCCACGGTTCGCGGCCTCCATGATCCCTGGTCCGCCACCGGTGATGACGGCGTAGCCGGCCTCCGCCAGCCCCTTGCCGACCTCCATCGCGATCGCGTACTCGCGGGCGAGCGGCTTGGTCCGCGCCGAACCGAACACGCTGACGGCGGGGCCGACCTCGGCGAGCGCGCCGAAACCCTCGACGAACTCGCTCTGGATCCGCATCACGCGCCAGGGGTCGCCGCTCAGCCAGGACGTGTCGTTGTTGGGCGCCAGCAGGCGCTGGTCGGACGTGGTCCGCGGCACCTGGTGGCCGCGCAGCATCACGGGCCCCTTCCGGTAGGTGCGGCGAGGGTCGTCGGCCACCGGGCCGTGCTCCGTGCTCATGGACCGACTCTAGGAGGTCCGTGGACCGAAGGACGCCGCGCCGGTCAGCCGGCGAGCCAGGCGCGCAGCCCCTCGTAGCAGGCGGTCAGGTGCGCGACGGCGCAGCGCTCGTCGTCGGCGTGCGCGAGGAGCGGGTCACCCGGGCCGAAGTTGACCGCCGGGATGCCCAGCTCGCCGAACCGCGCGACGTCCGTCCAGCCGAGCTTGGCGGCGGGCACGCGCCCGGAGGCGGCGGTCACCGCCTCGACGAAGGAGGCCAGCGCGGGCCGGTCCAGCCCCGGGCGCGCACCACCGGCGACGTCGACGATGCGCACGTCGTACCCGGCGAGCACCTCCCGCACGTGCGCCTCCGCCTGCTCGGGCGAGCGGTCCGGCGCGAACCGGTAGTTCACGGTGACCACGCACGCGTCCGGGATGACGTTCCCGGCGATGCCGCCCCGGATGCCCACGGCGTTCAGGCCCTCCCGGAACGCGAGGCCGTCCACCTCGGCGACGCGCGGTGCGTAGGCGGCGAGCGTCGCCAGGACCGGCGCCGCGGCGTGCACCGCGTTGACCCCGCGCCAGGACCGCGCGGAGTGCGCGGCGACCCCGTGCAGGTGCACCTCGGCGCGCAGCGTCCCGTTGCAGCCGCCCTCGATGCCGGCCGACGTCGGCTCGCACAGCACCGCGACGTCGCCCGCGAGCCACTCCGGTCGCGTGCGGGCCAGGCGGCCGAGCCCGTTGCGCTCGGCCTCGACCTCCTCCTGGTCGTAGAAGACCCACGTGACGTCGCGCGTCGGCGCGGTCAGCGCCGCCGCGAGCGCGAGCTGCACCGCGACGCCGCCCTTCATGTCGACGGTGCCCCGGCCCCAGACCTCGGCGGCCTCGCCCTCCCCGACCAGCTTCGTCGGCAGGTTCGCCGCGACCGGCACGGTGTCGAGGTGCCCCGCGACGACGACGCGCTCGGCCCGGCCCAGGTCGGTGCGCGCGACGACGGCGTCGCCGTCGCGCAGGACCGTCAGGTGGCCCAGCGCGCACAGGGCCCGCTCGACCGCGTCCGCGAGCCGCGCCTCCTCGCCCGACACGGACGGGATGTCGCAGATGGCCCGCACGAGGTCGACCAGGTCCCCCGACAGGTCGAGCTCGTCGGGACGGTCGGGCAGGGCGCTCACGTCGGCCATGCGCCGACCCTAGCGAGGACGTCCCACCCTGCGGCGGGTCTGCCTGCGGTGCGGTCACCGGACCCTAGGCTGGCGACATGACCGCCCCCGTCAGCCAGCCACGGACGGCCTGGGGCCACGGCCTGGCCACCGTCACCGACGCGGGCGGCGTGCTCGACGTCTGGTACCCCCGGCCCGCCCTGGGCGCACGTCCGCACGACGACGCGACCGCGGCCGAGGCCGACCGGGCGAGCCTCGCCCTGGTCGAGCGGGCCGCCCGCACCGACGACGTCCGCGGCGTCGTCACGCAGGTCGTGACCGTCGAGATCGACCTCGACGCCCCACCCGCCGACACCGCCGACGCCTACCTGCGCCTGCACCTGCTCTCGCACCGGCTCGTGCGC
>AXCX01000283.1 GCA_000767215.1 Actinotalea fermentans ATCC 43279 = JCM 9966 = DSM 3133 | reverse complement strand
TCTTCGCCGTCCTGCCGAACGTCGTGTGGACGGACCGCGGGCCGTGCGCGCCGGAGGGGTTCGAGGAGGTCCGCGGCCGGGTCCGCGCGTCGGGCGGCGCCCTGACGGTCTACGGCGTCGACAAGTTCCCGCGGATGGTGGACTACGTGCTGCCCACGGGCGTGCGGATCGCCGACGCGGACCGCGTGCGGCTCGGCGCGCACCTCGCCGAGGGCACCACGGTGATGCACGAGGGCTTCGTGAACTTCAACGCGGGCACCCTCGGGGTCTCGATGGTCGAGGGGCGGATCTCCCAGGGCGTCGTCGTCGGCGACGGCAGCGACATCGGCGGCGGGGCCTCGATCATGGGGACCCTGTCCGGCGGCGGCAAGGTGACGATCTCCATCGGCCGGCGGTCGCTGGTGGGCGCCAACGCCGGGCTGGGCATCTCGCTCGGCGACGACTGCGTGATCGAGGCGGGCCTGTACGTCACGGCCGGCACCAAGGTGACGCTGCTGCCGGCGAAGGGCTCCGGCGACGCCCCGCAGGTCGTCGCCGCGCGCGAGCTCTCCGGGCGCGACGGGCTGCTCTTCCGGCGCCACTCCCAGACGGGCGCCGTCGAGGCGGTGCCGCGACCGGGGGTCGGGATCGAGCTCAACCCGGACCTGCACGCCAACTGACGGGCCCCGCGCATGCCGTCCCGTCCCACCCCCGTCCGCCGGTCGGGCGCGCCGTTCGAGCCGGTCAGCGGCTCGCGCACGCCGCCCGCGGCACCGCG
>AXCX01000282.1 GCA_000767215.1 Actinotalea fermentans ATCC 43279 = JCM 9966 = DSM 3133 | reverse complement strand
CTCACGTCCGGCGAGGTGCGGGTCGCCGCGCCGAGACCGCCCGGCACGACGACGCCGCGCTGGGCCAGGCGCCGCGTCGCGTCCAGCCGCACGCGGCGCACGGCGAACTCGCTCACCCGGCCCTCGCGGCCGATGAACGACCAGGTCAGGGCCATGACGTCACGCCGGGTGCCGGACTGGTCCGGCGGGCGGTACCGCGGCCAGGGGTCCGTCTCGCCGGCGCCGAGCGCCGACGCGACCAGCGCGACGACGCCCGCCGCGAGACCAACGAGGGCGGCGTCGCCCCAGCGCAGTCCCACGACGGCGGCGCCGAACGTCAGGCCCACGAACACGAGCACCGGGCGCCACGGTCGGAAGTTCATGCGCGCCCCTCCTCACCGGGCTCGCGGGCGCTCTCCGGACCGGGCTCGCCGTCCGGCTGCGGCTCGCCGTCCGGACCGCGCTCGCCGGGACCCGGCTCGCCGTCCGTCTGCGGCTCGCCGTCCGTCTGCGGCCCACCGAGCGTCGGGACGCCGCCGGGCTCCTCGAGCACGACCTCGACCTCGTCCAGGTGCGCGGCCTCGGGGTCGCCGAGCCCGTCGGCGAGGGTGGTCAGCGCCGCGAGCGCGGTGGCGACGTCGGCCGGCGTCATCGGGTCGTCCCCGAAGCGCGCCCGCAGGTAGAGGCCGAGGAGCGCCCGCGTGGCCGCGGGGTCCACCGGGGTGCGGTCGAGGACGTCGACCGTGAACTCCGTCGGCGTCTGGGTGCGCTTGCGCGGCACGCCGGAGCGCCCGGCCGCGTCCTCGAGGTGCACCCACGCGGCGACGACCGCCTCGGTGGGCGGCACCCGGCGTCGGACGAGCAGGTCCGCACCTGCGACGGCCGCGCGCAGGGACGGCAGGTCCGGTTGGGCGACGCCCGGGCCGCGCAGGGTGTCCCCGCGGTCCAGGCCGGCGTCGTCGGGCGCCTCGGGGGGAAGCTGCACGGGATGGCGGCGGAGCCAGCGCGCGACGAGGTAGGCCGTCCACGCGAGGACGACGGCCAGCAACCCCAGGCCCAGCCACGTGAGGTCCCACGGCTGCACGTGCTCCCGGCCGATCAGGTCGGCCAGCCGCAGCTCCGGCTGCGCCTGCTGCGGGACGGCGATCTCGACCGGCTCGGGCGGCTGCCACGGGATGAGCGACTCGGTGCGCGTCGGCGGGTTCCAGGGCCCGGCGAGTGCCGCGGCGAGCACCGCGACGACCAGCAGCGCGACGACGGCCGCGAGCCGACCCGGCGGGTCCGGCGGGCCGTGCCGCTCGGGACGCTCGGGACGCTCCGGACGCTCCGGACGGCCGGGCCGGTCGGCACGCCAGCGGCCACCGCCCCCGGACCGGGGCGGAGTGCTCCCCGCGTCCTCGCGTCGCGCCACCCGCACATTCTTGCCCTGCCCGCCTGCCCGACGCCGCAGGCTTTCCCACTTCACCCGTCCGCCGCGGCGTCCGGCGAAGGGTTCCTTCCGGATATCGGGAGGAACCCTTCGTCCAGGCGACTGCCCCCGGGCGGGGGGAGCGAGCCGCTGCGCGGGGAGGGGCCGCTGCCCGGGGGTGGGAGAGGAGGGGCCGCGGGCGAGGCCGCCGGGCGACGCGTGGACGGGCCGCCGCGCGTCGGGCGGGCGGTGGGAGGATGACGGCCATGCCTCACGACGTGACTCCCGCTCCGCGCCCGCGCCGCAGTCTCGCCGAGACCGGCATCGCCCTCGGGCCGCTCGACGGCCGGTACCGCGCCGCGGTCGCGCCCCTGGTCGACCACCTCTCGGAGGCCGCGCTCAACCGCGAGCGCGTGCACGTCGAGGTCGAGTGGCTCGCCCACCTCTGCGCGGCCGGCGTCGTCCCCGGCGCCCCCGCCCTGTCCGACGCCGACGTCGCCTACCTGCGCGCGGTCGTCGACGAGTTCGACGCCGCGACGGTCGCCGAGCTCGCGGAGATCGAGCGGGTCACCGTGCACGACGTCAAGGCGGTCGAGTACCTCATCCGCCGCCGCATCGACGCGGCGCCGGCGGTGCTCGGCGACTCCACCGTTCTTCCGCGCGTCGCCGAGCTCGTGCACTTCGCGTGCACCAGCGAGGACGTGAACAACCTCGCGTACGCGCTGATGGTGCAGGGCGCCGTCGGGCAGGTCTGGCTCCCCGCGGCCCGCGCGCTGGTGGGCGACCTCGCCGAGCTGGCCCGCGCGCTGGCCGACGTCCCGATGCTCGCCCGCACGCACGGCCAGCCGGCCACGCCCACCACCCTGGGCAAGGAGCTCGCGGTCCTCGCGCACCGGCTCGACCGGCAGCTGCGCCGCATCGAGCGCGCCGAGTACCTGGGCAAGCTCAACGGCGCGACCGGCAC
This sequence comes from Actinotalea fermentans ATCC 43279 = JCM 9966 = DSM 3133, assembly GCA_000767215.1. GTDB lineage: Bacteria > Actinomycetota > Actinomycetes > Actinomycetales > Cellulomonadaceae > Actinotalea > Actinotalea fermentans. The sequence continues at coordinate 2,527 of AXCX01000282.1, read as the reverse complement.
CTACGGCGCGCACCTGGCCGCCGTCCCGGGCGCGGACTGGCCGGAGATCTCCCGCACGTTCGTGGAGGGCCTGGGCCTCACCTGGAACCCGCTGACCACGCAGATCGAGTCGCACGACTGGCAGGCCGAGCTCTACGCCGACGTCGCGCGCTTCAACCGGATCCTGCACAACCTCGCGACCGACGTCTGGACGTACATCTCGCTCGGCTACTTCGCGCAGGTGCGGGGTCAGGGCACGGTCGGCTCATCGACGATGCCGCACAAGGTCAACCCGATCCGGTTCGAGAACGCCGAGGCGAACCTCGAGATCTCCTCCGCGCTGCTCGACACGCTCGGCGCGACCCTGGTCACCTCGCGGCTGCAGCGCGACCTCACGGACTCCACGACGCAGCGCAACATCGGCCCGGCGTTCGGCCACTCGCTGCTCGCGATCGACAACGTGCGCCGCGGGCTGGCCGGCCTCGACGCCGACCCCGCCGCGATGGCCCGCGACCTCGAGGCCAACTGGGAGGTGCTCGGCGAGCCCATCCAGACGGCGATGCGCGCCGCCGCCGTCGCGGGCGTGCCCGGCATGGAGAACCCGTACGAGCGCCTCAAGGAGCTCACCCGCGGCCACCGCGTGACCGGGGACGACCTGCGCGCGTTCGTGGCGGGGCTGGGCCTGCCCGACGACGTCGCCGCGCGCCTCGCGGCGATGACGCCCGCCTCCTACACGGGGCTGGCCGCCGCGCTGGTGGAGCGCTACCTCGCCTGAGCGCCTCCACGTGCCGCGCCCACCGCGCGGACGTAGCGTCGACGGGTCCGCGACCTGACGCCCGGGAGCCCGCGATGACCCTGACCCCTTACCTCACCGTGCACGACGGCGTCGCCGCCCTCGCGTACTACGCCGCCGCCTTCGGGGCCCGCGAGGAGGGCGAGCGCTACGTCGAGGGCGACGGCCGCATCGGCCACGCCACGCTCGTGATCGGCGAGGACGTGCTCTTCGTCTCCGACGAGTTCCAGGAGTTCGGCGCGTACAGCCCCGCCACCGTGGGCCACGCCACGGGAGCGGTCGTCCTGGAGGTCGGCGACGTCGACCGCGTCTACGCCGCGGCGATCGCCGCGGGCGGGACCGCGGACCGGGAGCCCAGCGGGGAACCGGGGGCGCGCGAGGGCTGGCTCGTGGACCCCTTCGGCCACCGGTGGGCCCTGCGCCAGGCGCGGGCCTGACCGCGCCCGTGGGCTAGCCCTCGACGACGACCGTGCTGAGGATCTTGTCGGAGAACGTCTGCCGCTTCGGGTCCCACAGCGGCCACAGGTAGCCGAGGTAGAGGAACCCGTCGACGACGTGGCACAGGTCGCGGGCGAACGACATGCCCGGCCCGACGGGCGCCATCGTGCGCTCGGAGAGCAGGCGGATCCCCAGCGCGCGCTTCCCGAGCGACTGGCCGGTGCGGCCCTGACGCACCCACCGGTTCCAGACCTGGATGCCGATGGCCGTCCCGTAGCCCAGCAGGAGCGCGACGACCCCCGCCGCGGACGGCTCGCTGACGGTGCGCCCGTACATGTCGACCCCGGTCTCGCGGACGCTGACGGCCATGAGCACCGCGCCGACGATGACGAACGGCAGGATGACGAGGACGTCGACGAGCATCGCGAGGACGCGCTTGCCCCAGTGGGCCAGCGGCGGCAGCACGACCGCCGGCGCCTGGCCCCCGGCGGCGTACCCCGCGTAGGCCGCGTACGAGGGTGGCTGCTGGTACGCCGGCGCCTGCGGGACGCCCGGCTGCCCGTACCCGGGCGCCGGAGCGGGCTGCGGGTACGGCTCGTACGGCGGGTACGGCTGGCCCTGCTGGTCCTGCGGGAACCCCTGCCCCTGCTGCTGTGTCACGCTCGCTCCCTCTCCTCGGTCCGACGGCCGTCGTCCCGCTGCCGCCCGCGCGTCCTGCCCGTCGCGCGAGCGCGAGTATCGCAGGGGTGGCACGTCGCGGGGTGGCGGTCCACAGCCCCGTTCGGGTGAGCCGTCGCGGTCCGCCGCGCTGCCGCGGTCCGGTGATCAGCCCTGGGGCGAGCCGTCGTCGTCGAGCTCGACGCCGAGCAGCGTCTCGACCGCCTCCCGGTACTCCGCGGCGGTCCCGCGCCGGGCGTGCTCGCGGGCCCGGACGGCCGTCGTGTGCAGCAGCCGGCCGGCGAACCGGCGCAGGGCCCGCTCGGTCTCGGGCGAGCCCGACCGGCTCCGCCGCAGCTCGTCGTCGAGCACCTCGTGCACGTAGGTCCGCAGCGCGACGACGGCGGGCACGACGTCGCGGTCCGCGAGCGTGTCGGCGAACGTCGCGGCGTGCTCGGCGACGATCTGCCACCCGTCCGCGACCTCGGGGGCGACGAAGCCCGCGTGCTGCTGCACCGTCGCGAGGTCGACGAACGTCACGCCCGGCAGCGTGGCCACCGCGGGGTCGACGTCGTGCCGCAGCGCCAGGTCGACGATCGCGACCGGGCGCCCGTCCGGCCGGGCCGCGCGGACGTCACCCGGCCGCAGCACCGGCCCGCG
>AXCX01000281.1 GCA_000767215.1 Actinotalea fermentans ATCC 43279 = JCM 9966 = DSM 3133 | reverse complement strand
TGCGACCACCGCTTGAACCCGCCCTCGGGCCGGGATCAGGTCACTTTCGTTCCACTCGGGGAGTGGGAGGGGTCACCAGGTCGCGTCGCCCCGGATGACGACGTCGCTGCCACCGTCGATGAACACGACCTGCCCGCACAGGTGGGTGTTGACCGGGCTGATCAGCCAGGCGAGCAGCTCGGCGGGGGCCTCCGGCCCCATGTACCCGTTGAGCGGCATGGGCACCACCGACGCCATCGCGGTCCGCTGCTGCTCGGTGGCGAGCAGGTCCGCGGTCATCGGCGTCACGACGACGCCCGGGGCGATCGCGTTGAGCGGGATGCCCGCGCCGGCCCACGCGGGCGTCGGGGCGTTGCGGCGCAGCCACCGGGCCAGCGCGGCCTTGGTGCTGCTGTAGATCATGGTCGCGAGCCCGGCGTCGGCGACGGCCTGGGCGCGGGCGAGGGCGCGCGGCTCGTCGCCGGCCAGCATCGCCTCGACGAGCTCGGGGTCGCTCTGCATGAGGCTCGCCATCGAGCAGGTCGCGGCAGCGCGCGGCGCCGCCGAGCCCGCGAGCAGCGGGCGCAGGCCCTCGAGCGTGGCGAGCGCGCCGAAGTAGTTGACGGCCACTGTGGCCGGGATGCCGAGCGCGAGGCCCGCGTTGGCCACGACCGCGTCGACCGTGCCGCCCGACAGGTCGCCGACCTGGGCGACCATCGCCGCGCGGCCGTCGTCGGTGGTGAGGTCGACGGTGACGTCGGCGTCGTGGAGGTCGACGCCGATCACCCGGTCCCCCTGCGTGGTGAGCAGCTCTCGCAGCGCCTTCCCGATGCCGGACGCCGAGCCGGTGACGACGACAGTGCGCATGGTTCCTCCTCGTCGAGAAACGACCTTGATCACGACGGTACGGAGGGTCGGGCCGGGCGGGCATCGGACCTTTGTCCCGGCCCGGATGGGGGGCTGACCAGGGAAATTGCCGCAGGGATCCCTCGGCCCGTCACGCGGAGCGCAGCCGCCCCGCGGGCGTCGTCGTCGGTCGATACGCTGCCCGCGGGGAGGTCAGGTGCGCAAGGCTGCCGTGGGCGCGAGGCTTGCCATCGCCCTGTCCGTGGTGCTCGGTGCCGTCGTGGTGCTGGTGCTCCTCGGGGTGGCCGCCCTCATCGCGGGCCGGGGCGGGCAGTTCACGATCCAGCTGCCCGTCCGGCACACCGCCACGTTCGACTCCTCCGGCATCGACCTGCCGCCCCTGACGACACGCGGGTCGCAGCTGCGGACGGCGGACGGCGACGTTGTCGAGCTGCGTGGCGTGATGGTCCCGGACCCGGCGAGGCTCGCCGCCGACGGCCGCTTCGAGCGCGACCTGGTCCGCGACGTCGCCGCCGCGGGCGCGAACGTGCTGCGGGTCCCGGTGCACCCCGGCAACTGGGCCGACGACGGCGACTACCTGTGGCGCTACCTCGACCCGATCGCCCGTTGGGCCGGCGAGGAGGGGCTCTACGTCATCCTCGACTGGCACGTCATCGGCGACGTCGCCACCGGCACCGCGCCGAGCGAGCCCGAGCTCCTCGCCGCGGACCTGGACACCACGCGCGCGTTCTGGACGGCCGTCGCGAGCCACTTCGCCGGTGCGCCGCACGTGCTGTTCGAGCTGGTCAACGAGCCGCAGGGGATCGCCCCCGACGACTGGCGCGACGTCGCGGACGAGCTCACCGACCTCGTCCGCGCGCAGGGCGCGACGCAGCCCGTCATCGTCGGCGGCACGCAGTACGCGCGCGACCTCTCCTGGCTGGCCGACGGCGGGGTCGACGACGACCAGGTCATCTACGCGACGCACCTGTACCCGAGCCACGGGCAGGCCGGCTGGGACGCGTGGTTCGGCCACGTCACGGACCGGTACCCGCTGCTGCTGACGGAGTGGGGCTTCGCCGACGAGAACCGCGCCGACGCACCCGCGTACCTCGCCGGCGACGCCGCCGGGTACGCCCGCCCGCTGCTGCGCGCGCTCGACGCCGAGGGCGCGTCGGGGTGGGTCGCCTGCTGGTGGGACGACGCGTGGGACCCCGCCATGTTCACCGGCATCGGCTCGGGGGCCGCCGGCGGCGGGTCGCTCGGCGAGCCGACCGGGTGGGGCGCGTTCGTCCTCGACCAGCTGCGGGCGGGGAACGGCGGCGGACGCGACTAGCGTCGACCCGTGGACCAGCGCGTGACCACTCCCGACGGACCCCCGGTGGACAGCTGATGGATGCCGTGCTCGACGTGCTCGCCGCGTCGCCCCTGCTCACGATCTTCGTCGTCGTCGCCCTGGGGACGGCGCTCGGCGCCGTGCCCTTCGGCCCGGTCCGGTTCGGCGCCGCCGGCGCCCTCTTCGTCGGGCTCGCCCTGGGCGCGTTCGACGAGCGGCTCGGGGAGGGGCTCGCCCTGGTGCAGACCCTGGGCCTCGCCCTGTTCGTCTACACCGTCGGCCTCGCCGCGGGCAGCACGTTCTTCCGCGACCTGCGGCGACAGCTCCCGCTGATGTCCGTGGCGCTCGTCGTCGTGGTGCTGGCCGCCGGGGTGGCGGCGCTGCTCGGCCCGGTCGCCGGGCTGTCCTCGCCCCTGTCCGCCGGCGTCTTCACCGGTGCGCTGACCTCGACCCCGGCGCTCGCCGCCGCGACGGCCGCCGCCGACGGCTCCGACCAGCCCGCCGTCGGGTACGCGCTCGCCTACCCGCTGGGCGTGACCGTGGCGATCATCGTGGTCGCCGTGGTGGTGGGGCGGCGGTGGCCCGCGCGCCGCGACCCGCTGCCCGCGGCCGGCGTCGGGCTCGTCGCCGTGACGGCGCAGGTGGAGCACGAGACGGCGATCGTGGACGTGCCCGGGTTCGCCGTGAACGAGGTCCGGATGTCCTACCTCGCGCGCGACGAGCGCACGCGCGTGATCCGGCCCGACGAGCGGCTCCGCCCGGGAGACCGCGTGGTCGTGGTCGGGCCGGAGGCGGCGGTGCGCGACGCCGTCGGGCACCTGGGGCGGCAGGTGACCGAGCACCTGGCGCACGACCGCAGCGCCGTGGACAACCAGCGCTTCGTCGTGTCCGACCGGCGCGTGGCGGGCCGCACGATCGCCGAGCTCGACATCCCGGGGCGCTTCGGCGGCGTCATCACCCGCGTGCGGCGCGGCGACCTGGACCTGCTCGCGCGCGACGACCTCACGCTCGAGCTGGGCGACCGCGTGCTCGCCGTCGTGCCGCGCGAGGAGCTCGACGCCGTGTCCGCGTTCCTCGGCGACTCCGAGCGGCGCGTGTCCGAGATCGACGCCGTCACCGTCGGCGCCGGGATGGCGATGGGCCTGCTGCTCGGGCTCATCACGATCCCGCTGGGCGGCGGGACCGAGTTCGCGCTGGGCTCGGCTGCCGGGCCGCTGCTCGTCGGCATGGTGCTCGGCCGGCTCGAGCGCACCGGCCGCGCCGTGTGGGTGCTGCCGCGGGCGGCGAACCTCACGATCCGTCAGCTCGGCCTGCTGTTCTTCCTCGCCGCCGTCGGGCTCGCGTCCGGGCAGGCGTTCGCGTCGCAGGCCTTCTCGGCGACGGGTCTGCGCGCCGGCGCGGTCGGGGTCGCCGTCGTCGGCGTCGCGGCCGTGGCGATGGTGGCCGGCGCGAAGCTCGTCGGCGTGAGCGCGCCCCGGGCCGCGGGCGCGCTCGCGGGCCTCGTGGGTCAGCCGGCGGTGCTCGCCTACGCGGCGTCCCGCGTGACCGACGAGCGGGTCGAGGCCGGCTACGCCGCCCTGTTCG
>AXCX01000280.1 GCA_000767215.1 Actinotalea fermentans ATCC 43279 = JCM 9966 = DSM 3133 | reverse complement strand
CGCGAAGATCCTCGTGGTGCAGGTGCTCGTCGGGCTCTGACCACGCACGCGGACGACGGCGCACGGCGCCGCGGCCCGCCTACGGGAGCGCGGCCCAGCCCCGCCTAGGGCAGGGCGGCCGAGCCCCGCCTACGGCAGGGCGGCCCAGCGCTTCTCGGCCGCGGCGAGGACGCGCGGGGGCAGCCCGGCGTCGTCGAAGGGGTCGACCTCCAGGCGCCGGTTCCGGCCGGTCCCGGCGGTCCGCCACACCGCGACCGCGCGCCCGCCGACGACGACCGTCGGCCGGAAGACGCCGTTGCCGCCCGGGACCACCCGGTCGGCGTGCTCGGCCGCGAGCGTCATGGTGCGGTCGGCATAGCCCAGGATCAGCTCGTCGAAGCCGGGGACCAGCAGGATGCTGCGCCGCGCCGTCGTACGCAGGTCGGCGTACGCGTCGAGCGTCTGCGGCGCGAGCAGGTACTCGGTGCCCTCGACCTCGACGGCGGTGAGCTGCTCGCGGACCGCGGCGATGCCCCGGCGCACGCTGCCGAGCGGCAGGGACGCCCAGCGTGCGAGGTCGGCCGCCGTCGCCGGGCCGTGGCCGGTGAGGAAGCGGAGCGCGAGCTCGGCCAGCGCGGCGTCGCCGTCCAGGCGCCGCGGCTCCCGCACGTGCTCGGCCACGAGCACGAAGCACTGCTCGGTCCCGCGGTACGGGCCGAGGCACAGGACCCCGCGCTGCGCGAGCTCCGCGATGAGGTGGTAGCCCCGACCCGAGGCCGTGCCCAGCCCGGCGTCGTCCCAGACGGCGAGCAGCTCGGCGCGCGTCAGCGCCGTCCCGGCCAGCGCCGCCTCGGCGAGCTCCCGGGCCCGCGCGACGTCGTCCTCGTCGAGGTCCAGCTGCCAGCGCCGCTTGGCGGACGCGGCGCGCGGCCGGGGGGTCATGAGCTCGACCATCCACGGCAGGTCCTCCGCGGCGACCGTGTGCAGCGTCCCGCGCATCGGCCACGAGCGCGCCAGCTCGCCGGCGTCGAAGGCCGAGCGGACGGCCTCGCGCGTGTCCCCGCAGCGCAGGGCCACGGAGAGGAGCGCGCCGGCCTCGTCCTGGGCCTGGACGGCCGCGAGGTGCCGGACGGCGTCGGCCGGTCCGGCCAGCGGCGGACCGACGAGCCGCTGGG
>AXCX01000029.1 GCA_000767215.1 Actinotalea fermentans ATCC 43279 = JCM 9966 = DSM 3133 | reverse complement strand
CCGCTGCGGCCGGCCTCGGGTTGGGCGACGGGGCCGCGCGTCGGCGTCTCGGGCGTCGGGGGCGACGGCGCCCGCCACCCGTGGCGCTTCTGGCTGGCGGACGAGCCCACCGTCTCGGCGTACCGGGCGGCTGCCCCGCGCCGTCGCCGTCCGCCGGGCGAATGACCTGCGCCTCGCCCGCGGCGACGGGGCAGACTGTGCCCTGCGCCGTCGGGAGCCGCTCGACGGGCGGGAGAGAACGGGAGACGTCGGGTGACCCACATCCTGGACGAGCTGGCGTGGCGCGGGCTGCTGGCCCAGACCACCGACGAGCAGGCCCTGCGCGAGGCCCTGTCCGCCGGGCCCGTCACCGTCTATTGCGGGTTCGACCCGACCGCGCCGAGCCTGCACCACGGACACCTGGTTCAGCTGGTGCTGCTGCGGCACCTGCAGCGCGCCGGCCACCGGGTCATCGCGCTCGTCGGCGGGGCCACGGGCCTCATCGGTGATCCCCGCATGTCGGGGGAGCGGGTGCTCAACAGTCGCGAGACGGTCGTCGAGTGGACAGAGCGGCTGCGGGCGCAGATCTCACGCTTCCTCGACTTCGACGGCGGCAACCCCGCGGTCATGGTCAACAACCTGGACTGGACAGCCGAGCTGTCGGCGATCGACTTCCTGCGCGACGTCGGCAAGCACTACCGGCTGGGCACGATGCTGGCCAAGGACACCGTCGCCCGGCGACTGGCGTCCGAGGAGGGCATCAGCTTCACCGAGTTCAGCTACCAGATCCTCCAGGGTCTGGACTTCCTCGAGCTGTTCCGCCGGCACGGCTGCACGCTGCAGACGGGCGGCAACGACCAGTGGGGCAACCTGCTCTCGGGGGTCGAGCTCATCCGCAAGGCCGAGCACGGGACGGCGCACGCGCTCACGACACCGCTCATCACCAAGGCGGACGGCACCAAGTTCGGCAAGACGGAGGGTGGCGCGGTCTGGCTCGCGCCGGACCTCATGACGCCCTACGCCTTCTACCAGTTCTGGGTGAACACCGACGACGCGGACGTCATGGGGTACCTGCGCACCTTCACCTTCCGCACGGGCGAGGAGCTGGCCGAGCTGGAGACCGCGGTGCAGGAGCGTCCGGCTGCCCGGGAGGCTCAGCGGGCACTGGCTGCAGACGTCACCACGTTGGTGCACGGCGCCGACGCGACGGCGAAGGTCATCGCGGCGAGCCAGGCGTTGTTCGGCCGGGGTGACCTCGCGGAGCTCGACGAGGCGACGTTGGGCGCCGCCGTGGACGAGCTCCCGCGCGCTGAGGTGACGGACGTGACGGGGGAGGGACCGCTCATCGTCGACCTGCTGACGGAGGCCGGCCTCGTGGCCGGGCGCGGGGCGGGGCGCCGCGCGATCGCCGAGGGCGGCGTGTCGGTGAACAACGAACGCGTGTCCGACGCCGAGGCGGTGCTGACCGCGGACCAGCTCCTGCACGGTCGGTGGGCCGTGCTCCGCAGGGGGAAGCGCACGCTGGCCGTCGCCGAGCGGCGGCTGTGACCCGCCCGCGCTGAGCTGAAGCCCCAGACGAACGCCCGATGCCGAACGGCACCGGGCGTTCGTCGCGTTCTGAGCTGAGGCCACGTGAGGCGGCGAGAGCGCCCCGCAGGACGGCTCGCGCCACTAGCACATCGCGCCGCCGACGGGCGCCGCCGACCGCGCCCCGAAGGCGCCCGACAGGGCGCTGACCTGCAGAAACAACCGTCCGGGGGGCATACGTGACGGTCGTCACCCCCCGCTGGTTTGACCTCTGCCGTCAGCCTGGTAATGTTCTGCATCGCCCGCCAGGGAGGAACGGACCAAGAGCGCAAGACGCTCCAGGGCCGGTCCCACGGGCCACACCCCCCGGATCACATCCACGACGCATCTGCGTCTGACGGTGCGCGCCGGTACGGGCCAGAGGACAACAACAAAGGCAGACAAGCCGGACGCTCATGCCGAGCGGACAGCGAAGAAGCCGAAGTTGACAACGATGGTCCGGACAGATAAAGTAGAACGGTTGCCTCCTGGAGGTTCGAAAGAACCGCAAAGGATGCGCGTCCGCTCCTTGAGAACTCAACAGCGTGCCAAAAGTCGATGCCAATCGTCATCGCCGAATGTTAGGTAAACCCAATCGGGTGAGCCTAGCCCCCGCGGCGATGACTTGGTCAGACAAAAATGCACATCAGCATTTTGTCGAAGCCAGATTAACTGGTCCTTCGGGACCGCTTCGTATGTCGGTCAACCGCACCTCGGTGCGGATTGCCAGAAGACATTCACGGAGAGTTTGATCCTGGCTCAGGACGAACGCTGGCGGCGTGCTTAACACATGCAAGTCGAACGGTGATGGAGGAGCTTGCTCCTCCTGATCAGTGGCGAACGGGTGAGTAACACGTGAGCAACCTGCCCCTGACTCTGGGATAACCCCGAGAAATCGGAGCTAATACCGGATATGAGACGCACGGGCATCTGTAGCGTCTGGAAAGATTTATCGGTCAGGGATGGGCTCGCGGCCTATCAGCTAGTTGGTGAGGTAACGGCTCACCAAGGCGACGACGGGTAGCCGGCCTGAGAGGGCGACCGGCCACACTGGGACTGAGACACGGCCCAGACTCCTACGGGAGGCAGCAGTGGGGAATATTGCACAATGGGCGCAAGCCTGATGCAGCGACGCCGCGTGGGGGATGAAGGCCTTCGGGTTGTAAACCCCTTTCAGCAGGGAAGAAGCGAAAGTGACGGTACCTGCAGAAGAAGCGCCGGCTAACTACGTGCCAGCAGCCGCGGTAATACGTAGGGCGCAAGCGTTGTCCGGAATTATTGGGCGTAAAGAGCTCGTAGGCGGTTTGTCGCGTCTGCTGTGAAAACCCGAGGCTCAACCTCGGGCTTGCAGTGGGTACGGGCAGACTAGAGTGCGGTAGGGGAGACTGGAATTCCTGGTGTAGCGGTGGAATGCGCAGATATCAGGAGGAACACCGATGGCGAAGGCAGGTCTCTGGGCCGCAACTGACGCTGAGGAGCGAAAGCATGGGGAGCGAACAGGATTAGATACCCTGGTAGTCCATGCCGTAAACGTTGGGCACTAGGTGTGGGGCTCATTCCACGAGTTCCGTGCCGCAGCTAACGCATTAAGTGCCCCGCCTGGGGAGTACGGCCGCAAGGCTAAAACTCAAAGGAATTGACGGGGGCCCGCACAAGCGGCGGAGCATGCGGATTAATTCGATGCAACGCGAAGAACCTTACCAAGGCTTGACATATACCGAAAACTCGTGGAGACACGGGGTCCGCAAGGGCGGTATACAGGTGGTGCATGGTTGTCGTCAGCTCGTGTCGTGAGATGTTGGGTTAAGTCCCGCAACGAGCGCAACCCTCGTCCTATGTTGCCAGCGGGTAATGCCGGGGACTCATAGGAGACTGCCGGGGTCAACTCGGAGGAAGGTGGGGATGAGGTCAAATCATCATGCCCCTTATGTCTTGGGCTTCACGCATGCTACAATGGCCGGTACAAAGGGCTGCGATACCGTAAGGTGGAGCGAATCTCAAAAAGCCGGTCTCAGTTCGGATTGGGGTCTGCAACTCGACCCCATGAAGTCGGAGTCGCTAGTAATCGCAGATCAGCAACGCTGCGGTGAATACGTTCCCGGGCCTTGTACACACCGCCCGTCAAGTCACGAAAGTCGGTAACACCCGAAGCCGGTGGCCCAACCCTTGTGGAGGGAGCCGTCGAAGGTGGGACTGGCGATTGGGACTAAGTCGTAACAAGGTAGCCGTACCGGAAGGTGCGGCTGGATCACCTCCTTTCTAAGGAGCATCTTGGCGCCGTTCGCGGCGTCCAGGGCCCACTACCCGGGCGAACGATCCGGGGTGGGAGCTCAAGGGTGGAACATCGACCAGTGGCGCGTCGCTCAGATGTCTCAGTACCTCCTCCGGGAGCGGAACCTGACGATCTGGACGGCGCGCCGGCACGCTGTTGGGTCCTGAGGGAACGGGCGCATGCCCTACCTCGGGCCGACCCCGCCGATTCGCTCGGCGAACGTCGGACGACGGACCATCTCCTCCGGTTGAACCACTCCGCACTCGCGGGGAAGGCGCCGGCCTGGTGATGGGCCCGCCCGTAGCTTGAGAACTGTACAGTGGACGCGAGCATCTTTAGCAATAGTCTTTGTGGCAAGTTAACAAGGGCATACGGTGGATGCCTTGGCACTAGGAGCCGAAGAAGGACGTAGTAGCCTGCGATAAGCCTCGGGGAGTTGGCAAACGAACCGTGATCCGAGGATTTCCGAATGGGGAAACCCGGCTGGAGTCATGTCCAGTCACCCGCGCCTGAATATATAGGGCGTGTGGAGGGAACGTGGGGAAGTGAAACATCTCAGTACCCACAGGAAGAGATATTCCGTGAGTAGTGGCGAGCGAAAGCGGAAAAGGCCAAACCGATGACGTGTGATAGCCGGCAGGCGTTGCGTTATCGGGGTTGAGGGACCGTTCAGGGAGTTCTGCCGAGCTCCCAGGGAGTCAGAAAGTCGCGTCATAGTCGAAGGGCATTGAAAGGCCCGGCACAGAGGGTGCTACCCCCGTAGACGAAATGGCGCGGCCTCCCGAGCGGGATCCCAAGTAGCACGGGGCCCGAGAAATCCCGTGTGAATCTGGAGAGACCACTCTCTAAGCCTAAATACTACCTAGTGACCGATAGCGGACAAGTACCGTGAGGGAAAGGTGAAAAGTACCCCGGGAGGGGAGTGAAATAGTACCTGAAACCGTGTGCCTACAATCCGTCGGAGCCTCCCTAGCAGGGGTGACGGCGTGCCTTTTGAAGAATGAGCCTGCGAGTTAGCGGTACGTGGCGAGGTTAACCCGAGTGGGGTAGCCGTAGCGAAAGCGAGTCCGAATAGGGCGACTGAGTCGCGTGCTCTAGACCCGAAGCGAAGTGATCTAGCCATGGGCAGGCTGAAGCGCGGGTAAGACCGCGTGGAGGGCCGAACCCACCTGGGTTGAAAACCGGGGGGATGACCTGTGGTTAGGGGTGAAAGGCCAATCAAACTTCGTGATAGCTGGTTCTCCCCGAAATGCATTTAGGTGCAGCGTCACGTGTTTCTTGCCGGAGGTAGAGCTACTGGATGGCCGATGGGCCCTACAAGGTTACTGACGTCAGCCAAACTCCGAATGCCGGTAAGTGAGAGCGTGGCAGTGAGACTGCGGGGGATAAGCTTCGTAGTCGAAAGGGAAACAGCCCAGACCACCAGCTAAGGCCCCTAAGCGTGTGCTAAGTGGGAAAGGATGTGGAGTTGCACAGACAACCAGGAGGTTGGCTTAGAAGCAGCCACCCTTGAAAGAGTGCGTAATAGCTCACTGGTCAAGTGATTCCGCGCCGACAATGTAACGGGGCTCAAGCACACCGCCGAAGCTGTGGCATTCACACAACAGCCAGGTCTTCGTGATCCAAGCGTGTGGATGGGTAGGGGAGCGTCGTGTGGCGAGTGAAGTCGCGGGGTGACCCAGCGGTGGACGCCACACGAGTGAGAATGCAGGCATGAGTAGCGAAAGACGGGTGAGAAACCCGTCCGCCGAATGACCAAGGGTTCCAGGGCCAGGCTAATCCGCCCTGGGTAAGTCGGGACCTAAGGCGAGGCCGACAGGCGTAGTCGATGGACAACGGGTTGATATTCCCGTACCGGCGAAGAACCGCCCATACCGACCCCGGTGATGCTCAGTGCCCAAAGCTTCGTCGTCTCCTTCGGGAGTCTTCGGAGTGGAGCGCACGAACCAAGCCGGCATTAGGTAAGCGCATTAACAGGGGTGACGCAGGAAGGTAGCCCAGCGTGGCGATGGTTGACCACGTGCAAGGCCGTAGGGCGAGGTGTAGGCAAATCCGCACCTCACATAGCCTGAGAGCCGACGACGTACCGCACAAGCGGGAGTGGGTGATCCTATGCTGCCTAGAAAAGCCTCGGCGCGAGGTTCTAGCCGCCCGTACCCCAAACCGACTCAGGTGGTCAGGTAGAGAATACCAAGGCGATCGAGAGAATCGTGGTTAAGGAACTCGGCAAAATGCCCCCGTAACTTCGGGAGAAGGGGGGCCTGAGGCGTGTACCCACTTGCTGGGGAAGCGCTTGAAGGCCGCAGAGACCAGGGAGAAGCGACTGTTTACTAAAAACACAGGTCCGTGCGAAGTCGCAAGACGATGTATACGGACTGACGCCTGCCCGGTGCTGGAAGGTTAAGAGGACGGGTCAGCTCTTCAGAGCGAAGCTCAGAATTTAAGCCCCAGTAAACGGCGGTGGTAACTATAACCATCCTAAGGTAGCGAAATTCCTTGTCGGGTAAGTTCCGACCTGCACGAATGGCGTAACGACTTCTCCGCTGTCTCAACCGCGAACTCGGCGAAATTGCACTACGAGTAAAGATGCTCGTTACGCGCAGCAGGACGGAAAGACCCCGGGACCTTTACTATAGCTTGGTATTGGTGTTCGGGACGGCTTGTGTAGGATAGGTGGGAGACTGTGAAGCCGGCACGCCAGTGTCGGTGGAGTCAACGTTGAAATACCACTCTGGTCGTTCTGGACATCTAACTTCGGTCCGTAATCCGGATCAGGGACAGTGCCTGGTGGGTAGTTTAACTGGGGCGGTTGCCTCCTAAAATGTAACGGAGGCGCTCAAAGGTTCCCTCAGCCTGGTTGGCAATCAGGTGGCGAGTGCAAGTGCACAAGGGAGCTTGACTGTGAGACTGACAGGTCGAGCAGGGACGAAAGTCGGAACTAGTGATCCGGCGGTGGCTTGTGGAAGCGCCGTCGCTCAACGGATAAAAGGTACCCCGGGGATAACAGGCTGATCTTGCCCAAGAGTCCATATCGACGGCATGGTTTGGCACCTCGATGTCGGCTCGTCGCATCCTGGGGCTGGAGTAGGTCCCAAGGGTTGGGCTGTTCGCCCATTAAAGCGGTACGCGAGCTGGGTTTAGAACGTCGTGAGACAGTTCGGTCCCTATCCGCTGCGCGCGCAGGAAACTTGAGAAGGGCTGTCCCTAGTACGAGAGGACCGGGACGGACGAACCTCTGGTGTGCCAGTTGTTCCGCCAGGAGCACGGCTGGTTGGCTACGTTCGGAAGGGATAACCGCTGAAAGCATCTAAGCGGGAAGCCTGCTTCAAGATGAGGTTTCCATGGGGTTTACCCCGAGAGGCCCCCAGCTAGAACACTGGGTTGATAGGCCGGACGTGGAAGTGTGGACTAAAGACACATGAAGCTGACCGGTACTAATAGGCCGATGACTTGACACATCATCAACTTTTGCTGTGCTTGCGTCCACTGTGCGGTTCCCGAGATGCGGTCGGGAACTGATTGACATCTCCATAGAGTTACGGCGGTCATAGCGAAGGGGAAACGCCCGGCTCCATTCCGAACCCGGAAGCTAAGCCCTTCAGCGCCGATGGTACTGCACTGGTGACGGTGTGGGAGAGTAGGTCGCCGCCGAACATTCTTTCAGAAAAGGGTCGCCCTCCGGGCGGCCCTTTTCTGCTTTCTGACGTGTGCGACGATTGTCCTGGGAGGTCCAGATGAGCGAGGGACGGAGCGGCCGACCGCCTGCGGGTGGGTCGCGGGGCGACGCGCGCGGTAGTGGTCATCAGCGTCGGGAGACCGGGGGCGGCCCACGCCGTGCCGGCGGTAGCGGCCGCGGTGACAAGGATCAGGACCGCGAGCGTCGCGGATCGCCGGAGCCCCCGGCTGGTCGCGTCGGCTCCACTTCTGGACGCAGCGGTTCGTCTTCTGGTCGCGCTGGTTCGTCCTCTGGTCGCACGGGGTCGTCTGCTGGCGGCACTGGCTCGCCGGCCGGGCGCTCGGGTACGGCTCGCGCATGGTCTGGTGCTGGGGCTTCTGGCTCGTCGGCGGGCCGGTCCGGGTCTGGGCGATCGGGTGCTGCTGGTGGGCGGGCTGGTTCGTCCAGGGGCAGGCCCGCTGAGTCTTCGGCCACTGGTGGCGGCTGGTCGTCGTCGCGTGCGCGCGCGGGGGGCGGGAGCGCGCAGGGTCGGGCGGGCTCGGCGCGTGGCGCCGGCTTCTCGGGTGAGCAGGGTTCGGGCAGACCGGGCCCGCGCAGCGGTGAGAGCGGTCGATCGGGCGCCCCGGCGTCGCGTCGCTTCGACGGCCAGGCGTCGGGCAAGCCCGCTGGGGCCGCACGGGGTGCGGACCGGCGGACCGCGGGCGAGGGTGGGGACCGGACGAGCCGTCGGCCGTGGGCCGACCAGTCTGGTGCCGGCGCTCCGGCCAGTCGGGGCGGGGACCGTCGCGGGCGGTCGGCCGCTGAGCGTCCGGAGCGCTCGGCAGCGTCTGGAGCCGGCCGTGGAGGCTCCCGGTCGGCTCCCGCCAGTGGAGGCGCCGGTTGGGAGAGGGGCTCGTCACGTGGGCCGGCAGCAGCACCCGGGAGGACCGGGGCGGGCCGGACGGTACGAGGCCGGCGTCCGGCATCGGGGGGTTCGGCCCCTCAGCGCGGCGGTGAGCGTGGGTCGTGGCGCGGGTCAGGTCGTGGGCAGGGCGACGAGCGCGCGGAGGTGGGTGCGCGCATCGAGCGTGCCGGCCGGCACGACGCTCCGCTGCTCCCGGACGATGTCGTGCCGGCGGACCTCGACAGGGGCGCACGGGCGCGGCTACGGACCCTGTCGAAGGAGAATGCGGACGCCGTTGCACGCCACCTGGTGATGGCCGGCCGGCTCGTGGACACGGACCCCGAGGCGGCCTATGCGCACGCGGCGGAGGCCGCGCGTCGGGCCGGGCGGGTGGACGTCGTGCGTGAGGCGGCGGGAATCACGGCCTACCGCACAGGACGGTACGCGGAGGCCCTCCGCGAGCTGCGCACCGCGCGCCGCCTCGGCGGTGGGGACGAGCACGTCCCGCTCATGGCCGACTGCGAGCGTGGGCTCGGCAGGCCCGAGCGCGCGCTCGCACTCGCTGCGGAGCACGCGCACAGCCTGCCGGCCGAGGTCGCCGTCGAGCTGGCGATCGTCGTCAGCGGCGCACGTCTGGACCTCGGTGAGCCCGAGGCGGCGCTGGCGGCGCTGAGCACGACGGCGGTCGGTGGGGTGCAGGGCGAGCTGGCAGATCGTGTCTCCGAGGCGCGCGTGGCTGCCCTCGTCGCGTGCGGTCGGGACGAGGAAGCAGCGGGCGTCCTGGCCTCGTTGCCGGTCGACGAGGAAGTCGTCGTCTTCGACCTCGCCGACGACGAGGACGACGAGTCGGCGGACGGTGAGCAGGACGGCGACGAGGCGACCCCGACGGCCGACACGGAGGACCAGGAGTGACACTCGAGGCCAGTGCGGCCCCGCTCGCTGACGTCTACGACGTCGCGCTCGTCGACCTGGACGGCGTCGCCTACCGCGGGCCCGTGGCGATCCCGCACGCCCCGGAGAGCCTCACGGCGGCCCGCGCCGCAGGGATGGGCGTGGTGTTCATCACGAACAACGCGTCGCGCGAGCCCGGGACCGTCGCAGAGCACCTCGTGTCCCTGGGCATCGAGGCGAGTCCGGACGAGGTGCTGACCTCCGCTCAGGCCGCTGCGGCACTGCTCGCGACCGAGGTGGACCGGGACGCTCCTGTGCTGGTCGTGGGAGGGCCGGGCCTGGTCACCGCGGTGCGAGAGGCCGGCTTCCGCCGCGTCAGCTCCGCTGACGAGCACCCCGTGGCCGTCGTGCAGGGCTTCGCGCCGGAGGTGAGCTGGCGGGATCTCGCGGAGGCGGCCTATGCGATCCAGCGCGGTGCTCGGCACGTCGTCAGCAACCTGGACCTGACCCTGCCCAACGAACGCGGCCTGGCCCCCGGCAACGGCTCGCTCGTGGGCGCGGTGGTGAACGCCACGGGCGTGACCCCGCTCAGCGCCGGCAAACCGGAGCCCGCCATGTACCAGCTGGCCGTGCTGCGTCGGGGCGCAGTGCGTCCGCTCGTCGTCGGCGACCGGCTCGACACGGACCTGGGCGGTGCCCGCGCGGCCGGCTATCCCGGCCTGCACGTGCTCACGGGCGTGTCCGATGCGCGGGACGCGGTGCTCGCAGCACCGCGCGAGCGGCCCACGTTCATCGCCGCGGACCTGCGTGGGCTTCTCGAGGCGCACCCGGCCCCGGCACCGGACGCCGACGGGTGGTGGCGATGTGGTGCGCGCGCGGCGCGGGTCCAGGGCGGTGAGCTCCGGCTCGACGGGCAGGGGCACGTGGACATCGACCTCGTCCGCGCCGCCTGCGGTGCGGCCTGGGCGGCGGCCGACGGAGGGCACGCGCTGTCGCCGGACGCCGTGCCGGAGCTGACGCCCGAGGCTGCCCCTGTGCACGGTCGCTGATCGGTGACGCCGGCGGACGGTACCGTAGCGACGTGCAGGACGAGGTCATGGAGGCAGGTCGGGCGGCCCGTGGCGCGCCGGAAACCGGCGACGCGGTAGTGGACGCGGCGCTGAGCGAGCTCGCGCGCCTGGACGGCCTCGAGCTCGCGCGTCACCCGGCGCTCGTGGACGCCGTCCAGACCGCTCTCGCCGAGCGCCTGGCGGAGACCGACTGATGCCTGCTGCCGTCCGGCTCGACGCCGAGCTGGTCCGCCGCGGCCTCGCGCGGTCCCGTCAGCGTGCCGCCGACCTCATCGCCGCGGGACGGGTGGACGTCGCGGGCGCCGTCGCGACCAAGGCCTCGCAGCCGGTGCCGCCCGACGCGACGGTCGAGGTGCGTGGGGACGACCGAACCGAGTACGTCTCGCGAGCCGCCCACAAGCTGGTCGGCGCGCTCGACGGGGTTCAGACGCTGGCGCCGGGGGCGATCACCGTCACGGGCCGGCGGTGCCTGGACGCGGGAGCCTCGACCGGCGGGTTCACCCAGGTGCTGCTCGAGCGAGGAGCGGGCGCGGTGGTGGCCGTCGACGTCGGGCACGGCCAGATCGCGCAGGTCGTGGCGTCGGACGCCCGCGTGACCTCGCTCGAGGGCGTCAACGTCCGGGCGCTGACGACTGCTGAGACCGACGGTCCCGTCGACCTCGTGGTCGCCGATCTCTCCTTCATCTCGCTCACGGTGGCGCTGCCCGCCCTGCTCGGTGTCGCCGCGCCGGACGCCGACCTGCTCCTCATGGTGAAGCCTCAGTTCGAGGTGGGACGCGAGCGTCTGGGCAGCTCGGGCGTCGTCACCTCCGCGGAGCTGCGCGAGGACGCCGTCGCGCAGGTGGCGCGGGCTGCGGTGCGGCTCGGCGCTGTCGTGCGGGCCGTGCTGCCGAGCCCGCTGCCCGGGCCCTCCGGGAACCACGAGTACTTCCTCTGGCTGCGCCCCGGTGCTGACGGGGCGGGCAGCGGCGAGGAGGCCGCCGAACCGGCGCTGCTCGACGCCCTGCGCGCCGCCGTCCGGGTGGCCGTGCGTGAGGGCCGCGCCGTGGTGGTGGGGGAGGAGCGATCGTGAACCGGTCAGTCCTCGTGATCGCGCACAACGGCCGGCCCGACGCGCAGCACGCGGCGGAGCAGGTCGCCGTCGCGCTGCGCAGCGTGGACCTCGTGCCGGTCACCGAGGAGGAGCTGCCTGACGTCGACGACCTGGGCATGGTGCTCGTGCTCGGGGGCGACGGCACGATCCTGCGCGCCGCCGAGCTGACGCGCGGGATGGGCGTGCCCCTCCTCGGCTTCAACCTCGGTCACGTCGGGTTCCTCGCGGAGGCCGAACGGGAGGACATCGACGAGGTGGTCCGCCGCATCGCCGAAGGCCGGTACGAGGTCGAGGAACGCGGCACGATCGAGGTCCGTGTCCAGCGCCCCGGCGCGGAGCTGGCCCGCGACTGGGCGCTCAACGACGCGACGATCGAGAAGGGCGACCCGGCCCGGATGATCGAGGTCGTCGTCGAGGTCGACGGCCGGCCGCTGTCCTCCTTCGGGTGCGATGGCGTGGTGATGGCGACGTCGACGGGCTCGACGGCGCACGCGTTCTCCGCCGGCGGCCCCGTGGTGTGGCCCGACGTCGAGGGGATGCTCCTGGTTCCCGTGTCCGCGCACGCGCTGTTCGCCCGTCCGCTGGTGGTCGGCCCCTCGTCGGTGCTCGCGGTCGAGGTGATGGCGCGCTCCGTCAGCTCGGGCGTGCTCTCGTGCGACGGCCGTCGGACCATGCCGCTGCCCGTGGGGACGCGCGTCGAGGTCCGGCACAGCGATGTCCCGGTCCGCCTGGCCCGGCTCGCCCGTGCGCCGTTCACCGATCGACTGGTCTCCCGGTTCGACCTGCCGGTGAGCGGCTGGCGCGGGCGCGCTCCGAACGGCCACGCGCGGCACGACGCATGATCGAGGAGATCCGGATCGAGAACCTGGGTGTCATCGCCGGCGCCCGGGTGGAGCTCGGTGCAGGCCTCACGGCGATCACGGGCGAGACGGGCGCCGGCAAGACCATGCTGCTGACCGGCCTCGGCCTGCTGCTGGGCGGACGGGCGGATGCCGCGGTCGTCAGGGCCGGGGCGACGAGCGCATCGGCCGAGGGCGTGTTCCTCGTCGAGCCGGGCTCGCCGGCCGCCGAGCGCGCCCTCGAGGCAGGTGCGGAGCTCGACGACGGTGCGCTGACGGCGCTCCGCACGGTCGCCGCAGCAGGGCGCTCGCGCGCCTTCCTCGGTGGTCGCACGGTGCCGCAGAGCGTGCTCGCCGAGCTCGCCGAGCACCTCGTGACCGTGCACGGCCAGGCGGACCAGGTCCGGCTGAGGTCGGCCGCCAGGCAGCGTTCCGCCCTGGACGCGTTCGCCGGCCCGACGCACGGGCGGCTGCTCGAGGACTACCGGGCGGCCTGGACGGAACGCCAGCGGCTCACGGTGGAGCTGGCCGAGCTCGTCGACAGCGCGCAGGAGCGCGTCCGCGAGGCCGAGCTGCTGCGCCTGGGCCTGGTGGAGGTCGAGCGCGTGGACCCCCAGCCGGGCGAGGACCTCGAGCTGGCGCAGGAGGCGGAGCGCCTCGGCCACGCCGAGGACCTGCGGCAGGCCGCTCAGGTGGCCCATGACGCGCTGATGGGCACCGACGACGCCCAGGCACCACCGGGCGCGGCGGCGCTGACCGACCTCGCACGGCGGACGCTCGAGGTCGTGGCACGCCACGACGAAGCCCTCGGTGCGCTGGCCGGCCGGCTCGCCGACGTCGGCTACGTGCTCGACGACCTCGCTGCCGACCTGGCCCGCTACGCCGACGAGGTGCAGGCGGACCCCGGACGTCTCGCCGCGGTCCAGGACCGGCGGGCCGCCCTCGGCACGCTCACCCGCGCCCACGGCGGCACGGTCGACGACGTGCTGGCGTGGGCCTCCACCGCGGGCCTGCGCCTCGTGGAGCTCGAGCAGGGCGACGACCGGACCGCCGAGCTGCGGGCCAGGCTGGAGGACCTGACCGGCGACCTCCAGGCACTCGCCGACCAGATCAGCTCGGGCCGCGCGGAGGCGGCCGAGCGGCTGGGCGCCGCCGTCACCCAGGAGCTGGCCGGCCTGGCGATGGCCAGTGCGACGTTCTCCGTCCGGCTCACGCCGACGCCCGAGCTCGGCCCGTGGGGGGCGGAGGACGTCGAGATGCTGCTCGCCGCGCACGCGGGCGCACCCGTCCTGCCACTCGGGCAGGGCGCCTCGGGCGGCGAGCTCTCGCGCGTCATGCTCGCGATCGAGGTGGCGCTCGCGACGGCGCCGTCGTCGGCGCGACCGCCGACCTTCGTCTTCGACGAGGTCGACGCGGGAGTCGGGGGCCGCGCCGCCGTCGAGGTCGGACGCCGGTTGGCCGAGCTCGCTCGTGGGGGAGCCCAGGTGCTCGTCGTCACGCACCTGGCCCAGGTGGCGGCGTTCGCCGACCGCCACGTCGTCGTCGCCAAGACCGAGGGTGACGTGGTCACCACGACCGACGTGCGCGTCGTCGCGGGACCGGAACGGGTGGCGGAGCTCGCCCGCATGCTGTCGGGCCAGGAGGACTCGGCGACCGCTCTCCAGCATGCCGCTGAGCTCCTCGAGCGGTCCGCCGTGGGACGATAGGGGCGATGAGACTCTCGCTGCGCCACAGGACCGCGCCCGCGGGGCCAGGGATCACCGGCACGGCTCGGGTCGACACCCGGACGAAGAGCCTGACGAAGCGCCTGCGGCCCGGCGACGTGGCGGTCATCGACCACCTGGACATCGACCGCGTCTCGGCCGAGGCCCTCGTCGCGTGCCGACCCGCCGCGGTGCTCAACGCTGCCCGCTCGACCTCGGGTCGCTATCCCAACCTCGGCCCGGACATCCTCGTCGAAGCCGGGATCCCGCTCATCGACGATCTCGGTCCGGACGTGCTCACTCTGGCCGAGGGCCAGCAGGTCCGCGTCCTCGACAACCAGGTGCTCGACGGCGAACGCCTGGTCGCCGAGGGCACGCGGCAGGACGCGACCTCGGTGGCGGCAGCGATGGCGGAGGCCCGGACGGGCCTGGCCGTCCAGCTCGAGGCCTTCGCGGCCAACACGATGGACTACCTGCGACGCGAGCGGGACCTGCTCCTCGACGGGGTCGGGGTCCCGGACATCCGCACGCAGATCGACGGACGCCACGTGCTCATCGTCGTGCGCGGCTACCACTACAAGGAGGACCTGGTCATCCTCCGCTCCTACATCAAGGAGTACCGGCCCGTGCTCGTGGGCGTCGACGGCGGCGCCGACGCCATCATCGAGGCCGGCTGGAAGCCCGACCTCATCGTCGGCGACATGGACTCGGTCTCGGACCGTGCGCTGCAGAGCGGCGCGGAGATCGTGGTGCACGCCTACCGTGACGGCCGTGCCCCGGGCGTCGAGCGCATGGAGCAGCTGGGCGTCGAGCACGTGGTCTTCCCCGCGACCGGGACCAGCGAGGACGTCGCGATGCTCCTCGCGGACGACAAGGGCGCCGAGCTGATCGTCGCCGTCGGCACCCACGCGACACTGGTGGAGTTCCTCGACAAGGGACGCGCAGGCATGGCGAGCACGTTCCTGACCCGCCTTCGCGTCGGAGGCAAGCTCGTCGACGCGAAGGGCGTGTCCCGCCTGTACCGGCAGCGGATCTCGAGCTGGCAGCTCGTGTGGCTGGCCTTCGCGGGCGTCGCCGCCCTGGTGGCGGCCCTGGCCTCGACGGTGGCCGGCCAGGCGACCCTGGGCCTGGTCGCCGCGTGGTGGGACTCCGTGTGGGCGCAGATCCTGGGCTTGTTCGGGGGGCCCGCATGACACGGCTCGGGAGGGCCTCGTGATCGACTTCCGCTATCACCTCGTCTCGCTGATCTCGGTGTTCCTGGCGCTCGCCGTCGGCATCGTGCTCGGGGCCGGGCCGCTCAAGGAGTCCATCGGCGACACGCTCACGGGCGAGGTCGACGCGCTGCGCCAGCGCGCCGCCGACCTGCGCACCGAGCTCGACGCCGCGGGCGCGGAGCTCGCCGACAGCCAAGCCGCGTTCGAGTCGGCCGCGGACGACCTGCTGGCCGGCGTCCTCGAGGAGCGACGGGTCGCCGTCGTCGCCTTCGGTGACCGCGACGGGGGCGCGACGGACGACGTCGCCGCTCGGCTCGAGGAGGCAGGCGCCGTCGTCTCGGCGCGCGTCCGCCTCACCGACGACTGGACGGACCCGACGCGCGCGACGTTCCGGCAGACCCTCGCCGGCACGCTCGTGGAGTACCTCGACCCCGCCCCGGACGCGGACGCCGGGCCCGGCACGGAGCTCGCCGAGGCGCTCGTGCAGGCGGTGAGCAACGCCGTCCCGGAGGACCCCGACCGGCGCAGCGAGAACGCGGCCGTGGTGCTGCAGCTGCTCACGGAGAGCGGGCTCGTCGAGGTCGACGGCGAGGTGACGCTCCCCGCGGACGCCGTCGTCGTCGTGGCGGGCGGCTTCGACGCCGAGCTCGCCGACACGGGGGACGAGACCGCTGCGCCCGAGGACACGGAGGCGCTGCAGGAGACCGTGGACCGGTGGGTCGCCGTCACGCGGGAGATCGCGTTCGCGTCGCTGCTGCGCACGGACGGTGTCGTCGTCGCGGGCCACGAGCCGGTCGAGGGCGGGCTCCTCGCCCAGATCCGCGACGGGCAGGCGACGGCCACCCGAGCC
Organism: Actinotalea fermentans ATCC 43279 = JCM 9966 = DSM 3133; assembly: GCA_000767215.1. Taxonomy (GTDB): domain Bacteria; phylum Actinomycetota; class Actinomycetes; order Actinomycetales; family Cellulomonadaceae; genus Actinotalea; species Actinotalea fermentans. The sequence goes on along the minus strand of AXCX01000029.1, from coordinate 7,128 downwards.
AGCACGGTCGCGGACGTGCAGGGGCTCGTGGGCCAGGTGAGCGTGCCGCTCGCGCTCGCCGAGCGGATCGGCGGGGCCGTCGGTCACTACGGCTCCGGTCCCGGCACGACCGCTCCGGTACCGCCGCGCGTCGAGCTCCTTCCCATCCAGCGCATCCCGCAGCTGCCGACGTCCGACGGTGGAGGTGACGGCACCACTGACGGCGCCACCGGCGGCGGCACCGACGGAGCGCCCGACGCGGGTGAGGCGACGCAGGAACCGACAGGATGAGCGGCCGCGTCGTTGCCGGCCTCACGGGCGGCGTGGTCGGCGCGCTCGCCCGCCGAGGGCTGGACGCCGCCGTACCTCCTGGTGACGCGCGGTGGACCCGCACGAACCACCGGGGCGAGCCGATCAGCCTGCTGGAGGGGCCGGCGGTCGCTGCGGGCCTCGCGGCCGCTGCCGTCGCCTGCGGCGGTCGCGTGGGCGCAGCCGGGGCGGTCGCGGTGGCCGGTGGGGCCGCCTTCGGCCTCGTCGACGACCTCTCCGAGGACGCCAGCCGGGCCCGCAAGGGCCTGCGCGGTCATCTCGGCGCCCTCGCCCGGGGCGAGCTGACGACGGGCGGGCTGAAGGTGCTGGGCATCGGCGCGACGTCGCTCGTGGCGGCGGCCGTCGCGCTCGACGCGACCCCCCAGGGCACCAGCACCGGTGGCCGACGTGGCGCGGCGATGCTCGGGCACCTGGCGGACGTCGCCGTCGCCGGCGCGCTCATCGCCGGCACCGCGAACCTGGTCAACCTCCTGGACCTGCGTCCCGGGCGAGCGGTGAAGGCGGCCGTGATCGCGGCGGTGCCTCTGGTCGTCCATCCCACGGCAGGTCCGCTCGCCGCCGGCGCGATGGCCGCAGGGGCGTCGGCGCTGCCGCGGGACCTCGGCGAGCAGGACATGCTCGGCGACTCGGGCGCGAACGCGCTCGGGGCCCTCGTGGGCACGGCCGCGGTCGTCGCGGCGCCGCGACCGCTCCGGGCAGCCCTGCTCGCCGGCGTCGTCGCGCTCACGGTGGCGAGCGAGCGGGTGAGCTTCACGGAGGTCATCGCCCGCACCCCGGCGCTGCGCGCGGTGGACGAGTGGGGACGGCGGCGCCGGCCGCCGGACCAGGGCCGGTGAACCTGCGCCGCACCGTCGGCGGCCTGGCCGGCGCCGCCGCGATGATCGCCCTGGTCAACGTGGCGAGCCGGGTCGTCGGCTTCGCGCGCTGGCTCGCGCAGGCGTCGGAGGTGGGGCCGACGAGCCTCGGCGACGCCTACAACTCCGCCAACGCTCTGCCGAACGTCCTCTTCGAGGTGATCGCGGGAGGGGCGCTCGCCAGCGTCGTCGTGCCGTTGCTCGCGGTCCCGTTGGCCCGCTCCCTGCGCCGCGACGTCGACACCGTCGCCTCGGCGCTCCTCGGCTGGGCGCTCGCCGCCCTGGTCCCGCTCGGCGGCCTCGTGGCCCTGACGGCGCGACCGCTCGTCTGGGCGTTCATGCGCGGTGCCAGCGAGGCCGAGGTGGCCGTCGCCGCGCAGCTCCTGCAGATGTTCGCCCTGCAGATCCCGCTGTACGGGGTCGGCCTCGTGCTCACGGGCGTGCTCCAGGCGCACCGCCGGTTCTTCTGGCCGGCCCTGGCGCCCCTGCTCAACAGCCTCGTCGTGATCGGGGCGCTGCTGGTCTTCGGCTCGCGCGTCACCGACCCGGCCGTCGAGCCCACGCAGGTCGCTGGGGACGCGCTCGCCGTCCTCGGCTGGGGGACGACCGCGGGCGTGGCCGTCATGAGCCTGCCGCTCCTCGTGCCCGTGCACCGCCTGGGGGTGCGGTTGCGGCCGACCTTGCGCTTCCCTGCCGGCGTCGCGTCCCGTGCCCGCAGCCTCGCGCTCGCGGGGATCGGGGCGCTGGTCGCCCAGCAGCTCAGCGTCGTGGTCACGTTGGCCCTGGCGAACCGCTACGGGACCGACGGCACGTGGCCGGTCGTCCTGTACACGCAGGCCGTGTACGTGCTCCCGTACGCCGTTCTGGCCTTCCCCCTGGCGACGGCGGCGCTACCGCGGCTGGCCGAGCACGCCGCCAACGGCGACGCCCCCGCCTTCGCGGGCCTGAGCGCGCGGACGACGCGCGCCGTCCTGGCCGCCTCCGTCCTGGGCGCGGCCGTGCTCGCCGCCGTCGCGCCCGCGGTCGAGGCCGTGTTCGACGCCGTCGTGCCCGGCGGCGCAGACGTGAGCGGCATGGCGGCCGGTCTCACCTGGATGGCGCCGGGCCTGCTCGGGTTCGGGCTCATCCTGCACGTGTCCCGGGCGTTGTACGTCCTGCACCGCGGGCGGGCCGCCGTCACCGCGACGGCGCTCGGCTGGGTCGTCGTGGCGGGCGTCGCGGTGCTGGCGGTGGCGGCGCTCACGGGGGGTGACCGCGACCGGATCGGCACGCTGGCAGGCCTCGGCGTCGCGACGACCGTCGGCATGACCGTGGCCGGCGTGGGCCTTCTCGTCGGCCTCGTGCGCGCCGCCGGGGTTGCCGCGGTGGCCGGCGTCGCACGGACGGGCGCCGTCGCCGTGTCCGGCGGTCTCGTCGGCGCCGTCGTCGGTCGCTGGGTCGTGGAGGCGCTGACGGGCGACCGGTGGACGACGGCCGTCGGTGCGGCCCTCGTCGGGGCGCTGGTGGTCGCGGCGAGCATGGCGGCCGGCAGCGCGGTGGGAGACCGCGGTCTGTGGGCGGCGCTCCGCGGCGGGTCGGACACGGGCCCGGAGCCCGAGCCGCAGACGGGGCCAGGTGGAGGTTCCGACGCGGAGTCCGACACCCGCCCCGAGAGTCGGCCCGGGGACGTCCGGCCCGTCGGGTAGAGTGGAAGCCCGTGGCAGATCGCGCGAATCGACTCTCCGGGCGGTCGGACTCTCCGACCCGGCACATCTTCGTCACGGGGGGCGTCGCCTCCTCACTCGGCAAGGGCCTGACAGCCTCGAGCCTCGGGCGGCTTCTCCGCTCCCGCGGGCTCCGGGTCACGATGCAGAAGCTCGACCCGTACATCAACGTCGACCCAGGGACGATGAACCCGTTCCAGCACGGCGAGGTGTTCGTCACCGACGACGGCGCCGAGACAGACCTCGACATCGGCCACTACGAGCGGTTCCTCGACGTGCCGCTGTCGGCCCAGGCGAACGTGACGACCGGGCAGATCTACTCCACGGTGATCGCCAAGGAGCGGCGCGGGGAGTTCCTCGGCGACACGGTGCAGGTCATCCCGCACATCACCGACGAGATCAAGTCGCGGATGCGCGCCCAGGCGGGCCCCGACGTCGACGTCATCATCACCGAGATCGGTGGCACGGTCGGCGACATCGAGTCGCTGCCGTTCATCGAGGCGGCGCGTCAGGTGCGCCAGGACGTCGGTCGCGACTACGTGTTCTTCCTGCACGTGTCCCTCGTCCCGTACCTCGCCCCGAGCGGCGAGCTGAAGACCAAGCCGACGCAGCACTCCGTCGCCGCCCTGCGCTCGATCGGTATCCAGCCCGACGCGCTCGTGCTGCGCGCGGACCGCGAGCTGCCGGAGTCGACCAAGCGCAAGATCGCCCTGTTCTGCGACGTCGACGTCGAGGCCGTCGTCACGGCCGCGGACGCGCCGAGCATCTACGACATCCCGCGCGTCCTGCACCGCGAGGGCCTGGACGCGTACGTCGTGCAGCGCCTGCGCCTGCCGTTCCGCGACGTGGACTGGAGCTCCTGGAACCGCGTCACGCACCTGGTCCACAACGCGCCGCACACCGTCGAGGTCGCACTCGTCGGCAAGTACGTGGACCTGCCCGACGCGTACCTCTCGGTGAGCGAGGCGCTGCGGGCCGGCGGCTTCGCGAACGACGCGCGGGTCCGCATCCGGTGGGTCGCGTCCGACGAGTGCGCGACGCCCGAGGGCGCGGAGCGCTCGCTCGCCGGCGTCGACGCGATCCTCGTGCCGGGCGGCTTCGGCGTGCGCGGCATCGAGGGCAAGGTCGGCGCCCTGACGTGGGCGCGCACGCGGGGCGTGCCGACCCTCGGCATCTGCCTCGGCCTGCAGGTCATGGTCATGGAGTACGCGCGGTCGATGCTCGGGCTCGCCGGCGCGTCCTCGTCGGAGTTCGACCCCGGCACCGAGCACCCGGTCGTCGCGACGATGGCGGAGCAGCTGACGATCGTCGAGGGCGACGGGGACATGGGTGGCACCATGCGGCTCGGTTCCTACGACGCCGTTCTCTCGCCCGGCACGGTCACCGCCCGGGCCTACGGCACCGAGCGCGTGCGCGAGCGTCACCGCCACCGCTACGAGGTGAACAACGCCTACCGCGCGCAGCTCGAGGGGGCCGGGCTCGTCATCTCCGGCACCTCGCCCGACGGCTCGCTCGTGGAGTTCGTCGAGCTGCCCGCCGACGTGCACCCGTACTACGTCGGCACGCAGGCGCACCCGGAGTTCCAGTCGCGCCCGACCCGGCCGCACCCGCTGTTCGCCGGGCTGATCCGCGCCGCGCTGGCTCGCCGCGCCGAGGCGGCCCGCGTGGTCGACGCCGAGCAGGACGCGGCGACGAACCACGTCGGGGACGCACCTGAGGCGGCTGCCGAGGCCGTGTCGACGGCGGGGGACCAGGCCTGATGTCCGACGCCGTCGCGCCGGCGGACGTCCCCGGCGAGCGGCCCGTCCTCACGTCCGACGTCGTGCACCGCGGTCTGGTGTGGGACGTGGTCCGCGAGACGGTCGAGCTCGGGCCCTACCGCACCGTGGTGCGCGAGTACGTCCGGCACCCCGGCGCGGTGGCCGTCATCGCGCTCGACGACGACGACCGCGTGCTCCTGCTGCGCCAGTACCGGCACCCCGCGGGCGCCGAGCTGTGGGAGCCGCCGGCGGGCCTGCTCGACGTGCCCGGCGAGGACCCGGTCGCGGCGGCGCGCCGTGAGCTGGCCGAGGAGGCAGACCTGACCGCGAGCCAGTGGTGGCTCCTCGCGGAGTACCTGACGTCCCCGGGCGGCAGCGACGAGTCGCTGCGGGTGTACCTGGCCCGCGGCCTCGCGGAGGTGCCCGCCGCCGAGCGGCACCACCGCGAGGACGAGGAGGCGGACATGGAGCCCGTCTGGGTGCCGCTCGACGACGCCGTGACTGCCGTCCTCGCCGGACGCCTGCGGAACCCGTCGACGGCCGTCGGCGTCCTGGCGGCGGCGTCGTGCCGGGCCCGCGGTTGGACCGACCTGCGGCCGGTCGACCGGAGCTGATCGCCGTGGTGGGGTGGCGCCGGCGTCGGGGGACGGCGTCCTCGGGGGACGGTCTGCCCGATCCGCACCTCACACCGCTCACCGTGGGGCAGGCGGCGCGCCTGCGCGCGCTCGCCCGCTCCGCGTTCGCCGAGCTGGGACTGGAGACGGTGCCCGAGAACGCGGCCCTCCGGCTCGCCGACGGCCGGACGCTCGGTCTGACGAACCTGGCCCGCACCGTCGCCGGTGAGCCGGCGGCCCGCTGGGCGGAGCTCGTCTCACGCCACGCCCGCATCATGCTCGCGTCGTTCGACGTGCCGCCGCCCCAGACGCTCGACGCCGTGCGCGACACGCTCTTCCTGCGGGTGCTCCCCGCCGCGGACCTGCCGTCGACGGGCGGCGTCCGCCCGCTCGGCGGGGACCTCGTCCAGGCGGCGGCCGTGGACCATCCCGAGCACGTCGCGACCTTCGTGCGGTCCGAGGAGATCGACCAGCTCGGGGGCTGGGACGCCGTCGCGGCGGTCGGCCGGGCGAACCTGGCTGCCCTGCGGGCGGAGCAGACCCGTCGCTGGGTGGACAAGGCGACCGGTGCCGAGGTGCTCGTGAGCATGGGTGGTTTCTTCCATGCGAGCAGGCTCCTGGTGCTCGGGGTGGCGCTGGCCCAGGACTTCGGCATCGAGCAGCCGGCGCACGGCGTGCTCGTCGCCGTCCCGAACCGTCACCTGCTCGCGGCGCACGTGCTCGTGGGCGTCGACGAGGCGATCGTGGCCGTGCGGCACCTGGCGGCGCTGGCGGAGGGTGAGCAGCCGGCGGCTCCGGGACCCCTGAGTCCGAACGTCTACTTCTGGCGCGACGGTCTGCTCTCGCAGGTCACCACGCGGGGTGGCGAAGGGCAGCTCTCGGTGGACGCGACGGGGCCCTTCGGGACGGCGATGAGGGAGATCGGGCTGCCGGGCTAGTGGCCGTCGTCAGCGGGGCAGCCGGCAGTACGCCCAGGTGAGCGCCGAGGTGAGCAGACCCGTTCCGAGCAGGTGGACGCCGACGAGCACCTCGGGCAGGCCGGTGAAGTACTGCACGTACCCGACGAGGCCCTGCGCGAGCGTGGCGGCGAGGAGCACCCACCAGGCGCGCAGGGTGCGGGCCGGCACCGACGCGCGGCGGAGCAGCCAGAGGCAGACGAGGACGAGCGCGACGAACGCCCACACGGCGGCGGCGTGCACCTTCGCGGCGAGCACCGGGTCGACCGCGTAGCGGTAGGCGACCTCGTCGTCGCCGCCGTGCGGGCCGGCCCCCGTCGTGACCGTGCCGAGCACCATGAGCACGCCACCCACCGCGAGCAGCGCACGCGCCGCGAGCAGCGTGGGGCGCGCGACCAGCGGCCGCCCCAGGGGCTCGCCGTCGAGGGCGAGCAGGGCTGCGGAGGCGGCGACCAGGACCAGCGAGACCACCATGTGCAGCCCCACCACCGCCGGGTGCAGGTCTGCGAGGACGGTGATGCCGCCGATGACCGCCTGAGCCGCGACCCCGCCGAGCGGCACCAGCGCGAGCCGGCGGAACCACAGGGGGCGGGTGGTATCGCGCCACACCGCCACCGCGAGGGCGAGCGCGATGATCCCGAGCACCCCGGTGAGCGTCCGGTTGCCGAACTCGATCATCGTGTGCGACGAGGTCTCCTCGTGCAGCACCGGCGTGAACTGCCCTGGCTCGCACTGCGGCCACGTGGAGCAGCCGAGGCCGGAGCCGGTCAGCCGGACGGCCCCGCCGGTGACGATGATGCCGATCTGCGCGGCGAGGTTGGCCCAGGCCAGGCGCCGGACCCACGAGGGGGCGGCGGGCGCGGGCTCCGTCGGCGGCGCGGCGGGGGCGGCGGGCGTCGTCGTGCTCACGCGACAACCGTAGCCGTCGCGGG
>AXCX01000003.1 GCA_000767215.1 Actinotalea fermentans ATCC 43279 = JCM 9966 = DSM 3133 | reverse complement strand
GCGGGCGCCCGCCTGGTCGGCGTGGGCGACGACGGCGCGCGCCAACGGGTGCTCCGACTCCCGCTCGACCGCCGCGACGAGGGCGAGGACCTCGGCCTCGTCGGCGCCCGGCGCCACGACGACGTCCGTGACCTCGGGGGCGCCCTTGGTGAGCGTGCCGGTCTTGTCCATGACGACCGTGTCGATGCGGGCGGAGGCCTCGAGCGCCGTAGCGTTCTTGAACAGCACGCCCCGGCGGGCGCCCAGCCCGGTACCGACCATGATCGCCGTCGGCGTGGCCAGCCCGAGCGCGTCCGGGCAGGTGATGACGACGACGGTGATGGCGAAGAGCATGGCCGTCGGAACCGATGCGCCGGCGAGCCACCAGGCCAGGAACGTGCCGGTGCCGCCGATGAGGGCGACGAAGACGAGCCAGAACGCGGCGCGGTCCGCCAGGCGCTGCCCGGGGGCCTTCGAGTTCTGTGCCTCCTGGACCATCGCGACGATCTGCGCCAGGGCGGTGTCCTCGCCGACCTTCACCGCGCGGGCCCTCAGCGTCCCGCTGACGTTGAGGGATGCTCCGATGAGCGGGTCGCCGGGGGCCTTCCCCACCGGCAGGCTCTCGCCGGTGACCATGGACTCGTCCGCCTCGGACTCACCTTCGACGACGACGGCGTCGACAGGAACCTTCGCCCCCGGCCGGATCAGCAGCGTGTCGCCGACGAGGACCTCCGCGGTGGGCACCTCGTGCTCGACGCCGTCCCGCAGCACCACCGCGCGCGGCGGCGCCAGCTCCAGGAGCGTCCGGACGGCGTCGTTCGCGCCTCCGCGGGCGCGCATCTCGAACCAGTGTCCCAGCAGCACGAAGGTGGTGAGGACCGACGCCGCCTCGTAGAAGACCTCGCCGCCGCCCGTGAGGGTCACGACGACGCTGTAGAGCCAACCGGTGCCGACGGCGACGGCGACCAGGACCATCATGTCCAGCGTCCGGGCGCGCAGGGCACGGTAGGCGCCGTCGAAGAAGATCCACGCGGAGTAGAAGACGACGGGCAACGACAGGACGAGCATGAAGACGTCGTCGCGCAGCCCGAGGGGTGCTGCGGCGCTGAACCCGAGGAACTCGCGGCCGATCATCGAGTAGAGGGTGATCGGGACGGACAGGAGCGCGGCGACCAGGAACCTGTTGCGCATGTCGCGGACCATGTCCGCCATCGAGCCGCCGCCGTGGTGCCCCCCGTGACCCATGGCCTCGTGCGGCGATGGCGCGCCCGTCGGGTGAGCGGCTGCGTGGTGCTCGTGGCCCATGTGCTCGTCGCCATGCCCGCGCTCGTGAGGCGCCGTGGGCTCGGCCTCGAGCTCGGCCGGAGGCGTGCTCGGCTCGTGGAGCGTGTGGTGCGCGTGACCGGTGACCGCCGCGCCAGCTCCAGGCATGGGCTCGCTCATGGCGTCGCAGACGTGGTCGGGCACCGAGCGTCCTGAGCAGTGGTACCCGCACGCCTCGACCCAGGACGCGAGGTCGGTCATCGAGGTGACGTCGGCATCGAAGGTGACCGTGGCGGTCTGCGCCACGGCGTTCGCCTCGACACCGAGGACACCTGGACGTCGGCCCAGCGCCCGTTCCACCCCGGGCGTCGACGTCGCCCAGTGCTGCCCGCCTACCCGAAGTACGACTCGCCGCTCATCCATCAAGGCCTCCTCGTGGCGTGATACCCCTGGGGGGTACCCATGCAACCACGGTGCAGGTGCGAGTCATACCCGCAGGCGCATCAAGGTTTGATGAAGACACCTCGCTGCGCGCTGCTTCACCGGCCCATGTGACCAGGGCCCATCATGTCGTCGGCGTCGCGGCCGCCCATCATGTCGTCGCCGTCGCGGCCACGCATCATGTCGTCGTCGCGGCTGTCCATCATGTCGTCGTCATCGACGCCGTCCATCATGTCGCCGTGGTGCCCGCCCATCATGCCGCGGGGGCCGCCGTCGCGGTGATGTGCCCGGTGCATGCCGGCCATGCCCTCGGCGTCTCCCGCCCGGTCGCGATGGTGCGCGCGGTGCATCGACGCCATCGCGGACCGCGACATGTCAGGCACGCCGTCGGAGCCCGCCTCCGGACAGACCTTGACCTTGCCTTCGCCATCCCGGGGCCCCTCGGTGACGGACCAACCGCCCGCGGGGGCGGGGCTCGCCAGAGGTGCCGCCAGCGCCGGGGAGACACCGAGGGCCAGTGCTGCGCCCCCGCCGACGAGCAGCGCGGCTCTCACGGAAGCTCGCATGATGGATCCCTTCACCAGGGTCGGCGGTCCGACCGTTCAGGTCCAGCGTGCGCCCGGACCGTTGAGGCCGGGACCCCGGGACGATGAAGATTCCGTCAAGGAAGGCGCGCGCGGGCTGAACCGGGACGGTGCCGCTCCAGGCCATGTGGTTTCATCGATGCATGCTGCGCACCACCGCCTCGTGCACGCCCGCGCCTCGCGCCCGCGTGCAGCGGTGTTGTTGTTGCCCCTCGCGCTCCTGTTGAGCCCGGCCATCGCCGCCTGACCGGCCCCGGCCGCTCGACGCCGCAGGCGATCGCCTGACGGCAGCGCCGACTCGGCGCGCCTCCCCGGCACCGCACCTCGCGTCCTTGTGAGGTGCATTCCGCGCACGACCACGAGAGGTACCTCCATGACTGCACGACGTCTCTTCACCGCCACCGCCCTGGCCCTGACGGCCGCTCTCGCCGTCAGCGCCTGCTCGTCCGACAGCGGCGACGACCAGTCGGCCGAGCCGAGCGCACCTCCCGCAGAGTCCGACACCTCGCTCACGGACGTTCAGGAGGCCGGCGTTCTCGTGGTCGGGACCGAGGGCACCTACCGTCCCTTCTCCTTCCACGAGGACGGATCCGGAGATCTGACCGGGTACGACGTCGAGGTGATCCGCGCGGTTGCCGAGGAGCTGGGCGTCGAGGTCCGGTTCGAGGAGACCCAGTGGGACGCAATCTTCGCCGGCCTCGAGGCGGGCCGTTTCGACGTGATCGCGAACCAGGTCTCCATCACCCCGGAGCGGGAGGAGGCGTACACGTTCTCCGAGCCGTACACCTACAGCCCCGGGGTGATCGTCGTCCGCGAGGGCGACGACTCCATCGGCTCCTTCGCCGACCTGGGGGGCAAGACCACCGCGCAGTCGCTGACGAGCAACTGGTACACGCTCGCCGAGGAGAACGGCGCGACGATCGAGGCCGTCGAGGGCTGGGCCCAGGCGGTGGCCCTGGTCGAGCAGGGCCGGGTCGACGCGACGATCAACGACGAGCTCACGTTCCTGGACTACAAGAAGCAGACCGGTGCCGCCGGGCTCGTCGTCGCGGCCGAGACCGACGACGTCTCCCGCAGCGCCTTCGCGTTCCGCTCCGGGTCCACCGCGCTCGCCGACGCCGTGAACGAGGCGCTCGCTGCGCTCGCCGCCGACGGCACCCTCGCCGAGATCTCCGCGGAGTTCTTCGGCGAGGACGTCTCCCAGTGACGGGCCCGCAGTGACGTCTGACCAGTGGGATCTCGTCCTCGGATCGCTCGGCCCCATCACGGGCGGGGCGATCCGAGGCACGATCCCCCTGGCGCTCGCCTCCTTCGCCGGCGGGATGGTCATCGCGGTCGCCGTCGCGCTCATGCGGCTGTCCGGGAGGCGGCTGGTCGCGGCCCTGGCGCGGGGCTACGTCTCGCTCATCCGCGGCACGCCGCTGCTCGTGCAGCTGTTCGTGGTCTTCTACGGCCTGCCGAGCCTCGGCCTCGTCATCGACCCGTGGCCGAGCGCGATCATCGCCTTCTCGCTGAACGTCGGGGGCTACGCCGCCGAGGTCGTGCGCGCGGCGATCCTCTCGGTGCCGAAGGGTCAGTGGGAGGCCGCGTACGTCATCGGCATGGCGCGTCCGACGGCGCTGCGGCGCATCATCCTGCCGCAGGCTGCCCGGGTGTCCGTGCCTCCCTTGTCGAACACGTTCATCTCGCTGGTCAAGGACACCTCACTCGCCTCGCTGATCCTGGTCACCGAGCTGTTCCGGGAGGCGCAGAAGGTAGCCGCCTTCAGCCAGGAGTTCATGCTGCTCTACCTGGAGGCCGCCCTGGTCTACTGGGTGATCTGCCTCGCCCTGTCCACCGGCCAGGGCGTGCTCGAGAAGAGGCTGGACAGGTATGTCGCCCACTGACCCCGGCGCCGGCCGCGCTGCTGACGGCCCCGCGCTGCTGGCCGTCACCGGTCTGCGGAAGTCCTTCGGCACCCATGAGGTCCTCCGCGCGGTCGACCTCACGGTGCACACCGGCGAGGTCGTCGCCATCATCGGCGCCTCCGGATCGGGCAAGACGACCGTGCTGCGGTGCCTCAACGGCCTGGAGGTCGCCGACGCAGGACGGGTGGAGGTCCACGGCTCTCTCGCCGTCGACTTCGCGACTTCGCCCGACCGGCGCCAGCTCAACGCCCTGCGCGACAGGTCCGCCATGGTCTTCCAGCACTACAACCTCTTCCCGCACAAGACGGTCCTGGAGAACGTCACGGAGGGACCGATCGTCGTGCAGCGACGACCGGTGCGTGAGGCGCGGGAGGACGCCCTGGCGCTGCTCGCCCGAGTCGGCCTGGCCGATCGGGCGGACGCCTACCCGTTCCAGCTCTCGGGTGGCCAGCAGCAGCGGGTCGGAATCGTTCGGGCGCTGGCCCTCCGCCCGGACCTGCTCCTCTTCGATGAGCCGACATCGGCGCTGGACCCGGAACTCGTCGGCGACGTCCTCACACTCATGCGCGACCTCGCCGCCGAAGGCTGGACCATGGTCGTCGTCACGCACGAGCTCCAGTTCGCCCGCGAGGTGGCCCACCGCGTGGTCTTCCTCGACGAGGGCGCCGTGCTCGAGGAGGGTCCGGCCAGGCAGGTGCTGACCGACCCTGCGCAGGAGCGGACCCGCCAGTTCATCAGGCGCCTCCTGCACCCGCTCTGACGTCCACGCGGGGGACCTTCATCAGGTCTTCATCGCACCGTGACCGAGCCTTCGCGGTCGCGGAGCGATCCTTGCGTCGGCGAGCTGAGAGGAGCGCGACGATGATGAGCTGGGGCTACGGCATGGGCGCCGGAATGTGGGTCTCCTGGATCATCCTGACCCTGGTCATGGTCCTCGTCGTTCTGCTGGTCCTGCGCGCCAGCGAGCCGCGCACTCCACCCGGCCGCTCTGCCGGGCCGCGGACGGCCTTCGAGATCCTGGCCGAGCGATACGCGCGCGGCGAGATCACCACCGACGAGTACGAAGAGCGGCTGAGTCACCTCTCGTCCTGAGGGGCGTCCGACCTCCTGAGGGGCAGCCCGGCCCCACCCGCCGGCGGTCGCACACTCGCGTACCCCTTCGTGGGCCTGCCGCGCTTCATCGAACCTTCACCGATTGATGGCCCCGTTCTCAATCCGGCTGCGCTCCACTGGAGGCCTCAAATACCCCTACGGGGTATTCGGGATCCGAGCTGATCGAAGGTGAAGCCATGGAGGCGTCGGAGACGCGCACGCAGGTTCTGCCGGGAAACGATGGCGCCTGGGGCGCCGCGACACTCCTGTCGGCGGTCGGCATCGAGAAGGCGTACCGCCGACTCGGGCGGCGTCGGAAGCGGGCGCAGGTCCTGGCGGGCGCCGGCATCGAGCTCTACCCCGGCGAGGTCGTCGGCCTGGTAGGTGAGAACGGCTCGGGCAAGAGCACCTTCATGAAGGTGCTCGTCGGCGCCCTCGACGCCGACGCGGGAACCGTCACCACCCGCGGGCGGATCGGCTACTGCCCGCAGGAGCCGCTCGTGTACAGCCGCCTCACCTGCGACGAGCACATCGAGCTCTTCGGCCGCGCCTACGGCATGCCCGACGCTGACGTACGTCGCAGCCGCAACGAGCTCTACGAGGGCCTGAACTTCGCGCGGTACGCCGGCGTTCGGGTAGACCGCCTGTCGGGCGGCACTCTGTCCAAGCTCAACCTCGCGCTCGCGCTCCTGCCGGACCCCGACGTCCTGCTCCTCGACGAGCCGTACGCGGGCTTCGACTGGGACACCTACCTGCGGTTCTGGGACCTGGTCGAGGCGCGTCGGGCTCGCGGCAAGTCCGTGCTCGTGGTGTCCCACTTCGTCGTGGACGAGCACCGTTTCACGCGCATCGTCGACGTGCGCGACGGTCGGACGTGGTCCCGATGACCTCCGCACTGCTGGCCCGGCGGTTCGTCTCCGACCACCTGCGGAACCCGGTCAACCTGTTCGTGCTCGTTGCGGTGCCTGTCGCCTTCGTGCTCGTCGCCGCCGGCCCCTTGGCCGAGGCTGGCGAGACGCTCGGGACCGGCGGAGTCTCGATCGACTCGATCACGGCTGGCTGGGCCGCAGGCTTCATCGCGGGTGTCGGCATGTACTTCCAGGTCTCGGCGGCGCGGTTCAGCGACCGCCGCCTCGTCATCGCCGGGCTTCCGCGTGCCACCCTCGTGACCGGGCGTCTCGTCTCGGGTGGGGTGCTTGCCGCACTCGCCTCGGGCTCTGCACTGGCCGCCCTGGCGATCCGCACAGGGCTCGATCAGCCTTCGACGGTGGTCGTGGGGACCGCCCTGTTCGCCGTGATCTACCTCGCGGTCGGCGCGATGGTTGGCTCTGTCGTGGCGAACCCCGTGAACGGCACCATGCTGCTGCTGTTCGTGTGGATTCTCGACGTGTTCTTCGGCCCGGCGATGACCGGAGCCGATACGGCGGCGCTGAGAGTGCTCCCTACCCACTTCGTCACTCTGTGGACCATGGGTGCAGATCCGGGTCACGGTGGACCAGACCCACTGACGTGGGCACTGGTCTGGGCCGTCGGTGCGCTCGTGGTCGCCTACGCCGCAGTCCTGCGCACGTCGGCACTGCGCCGACAACGCCCTCCGCGCCCCTCGACGGCGGCGGCTCAGCTGACCGCCGGGCTACGGATGGCCTTCCGCGCCTGGCGCCGCACCCCCGTGCTCTGGGTTCTGCTTGCAGCCGTTCCCGTGGTGTTCGTCTGGCTCGCCGACGCCGTGACGCCGAGCGGGAGCTCCCCAGTGAGACTTCGCGAGGGCGGCGTGGAGATCGTCGCGATCCTCGACCCTGCGCACATGCATGCGGGCACCATGGCGCCGATCGCCATCGGCTCGCTCGCGGCACTCGCCGGGGTCTTCATCGGCGTCGAGGGGCGCGGCGCGGACCAGCGCCTCGTCCTGGCCGGCCAACGCCGCTCCGTGGTCCTCGCCACCCGTGTCGGCGCTGCGCTCACGGCCGCCGCACTGGCGGTCGTGGCGTCCCTGGCGGTCACGGTGCCGCTCTTCGAGGCGCACCAATGGCTCCCGTATGCCATCGGGAACGCCCTGATCGCCGCGACGTTCGCGCTCATCGGCGTCATCGTCGGACCGCTGGTCGGACGACTGAGCGGCGCCTTGATCGCCTTCCTCATCCCGTTCCTCGACCTCGCCATCGGGCAGAGCCCGATGCTGCAGGACGGACCACCGGACTGGGCGCGCTTCGTGCCGGGCTATGGGGCGAGCCGGGTGGTGTTCGACGGCGCGCTGACCGAGACCTTCGACGAAGGCGGAGCGCTCCTCCTTGCACTTGGCTGGATCGTCGCGCTGCTTGTGGTCGCATCGCTGCTCATCCGTGTCGAACGGGCCGCGAAACCGGCCAGCGCCTGACACCGTCGGCCCCGGGTCGGACGGCTCGACCTTGCAGGGAGCGCGCCCAGCGGGCGGCAGACGTGGTCGCATGAACTCCATGGATGCGACTGTTGTGACTGTAGAGGATGCGGTTCAGGGCCGTAACTTGACATATCTGCGCTCCTGGCTAAAGTCGAGCTTGATCAACCGAGGCGACGTGGGAGGCGCAGGTGGACGTGAGGCACGATCCCAGCTGGTACGACGAGTTCGCCGCCGATGACCGCGCGGCGATTGAGCACGCGATTCCGCTGGCGCTGCACCTGTGCCAGGAACGATCGGCGCGAGCCCAGCAGGAGTGGGCAGACCCCGATGGTGATCAGGACGTCTATGGAGTCGGCATGTCGCGCGGGGCTCCGAAGGAACTCGCTGCTCAGCTCAAGGGACTCTCCTCGTACCGCGATGTCCGGATCGCAGGTACTCGACGTTCGCTGATCCTCGTCGACGAGAAGCTCCTCTTCCTGCACCGCGTGGGCAAGTTGATGCCACGCAAGTACCAGCACATCCGCCTCCCCTACCTGCCGGACAGCCGCCGGGAACTCTTTTCGCGGACGAGTGACCGCAAGCACGTCCCTCAGGGGCTCTTCGAGCTCGAGCAGCCCGAGGACGATGTCGCCACGTTCTCCGACGTGCTTGCCGTCCTCGGGCGCGCTGCGAAGCCGGACACGCTCTACGTGCCGTACTACAGCAGCACACCGGCAGGGATCGGCGCGATCTACTGGGGGCCAGCGCGCCTCGTCGGCCACTACCTGGAGTTCACGCAGCCGAGGCGACTCGCGTACGTCAGTGCTCCCACCGCTGTCGAGGCGCCACCGGTCATTTCCCACATCGCGGGTGGCTTCGCCGATGGGCGGCGTCCTCGCACGGCGACGAAGTTGCGGCCGCGCCCCAGCCAGCACGAGGGCTCCTGACCGTGGTCAGGCCTACCTCTACCGCAGACGCCCTCCGACTCGCGGACGTCGCACGCGCCTTCGACCCGGCGAGGCTGACGCAGGCGCGGCGGATGTGTCGGATGTCCAAGAGCGAGCTGCATGACGCCGTCGGCGTCTCCGCGGCGGCCATCGGCCAGTACGAGCGCGGTGAGGTCAAGCCGCGCGCGGACACGGTCGCCGCGCTCGCACGCGCGCTTCGAGTGCCGCCGGGCTTCTTCGCACATGGTCGTCCACGTGTTCAGGTCGATATCGCCGAGGCATCCTTCCGTCGGTTGCGATCGACGACGGTCGCGCAGCAGCAGCAGGCGATCGCATACGTGGAACAGGTCTGGGAGCTCAGCTGCTACCTGGAGGAGAGCGTCATCTTCCCGTCGGTGGACCTGCCGCACTGGGCGGCGCCCGACTCCTACGACGTTCCAGACCCGATCTCCGCCGCACGACTGATGCGCAAGCACTGGGGTCTTGGCCTGGAGCCGATCAAGCATCTGGTTTACCAGCTTGAGCAGCACGGCATCCTCACCGTGCTCTTCTCCATGAAGCAGGACGGTGACCGCGACGACAAGAGCCGAATCGACGCATTCTCAACAACCGCGCTGCCCCGGCCGGTCATCGTCCTGACGCCAGACAAGGCGAACGACGTGATGCGTCACCGCTTCTCAGCCGCGCACGAGCTCGGACACGTCGTGCTCCACCACGGTCGGCAAGGCACGGACAGCCAGATGGAGCGCCAAGCCAACACCTTCGCAGCAGAGTTCCTGACACCCCGCGACGTCATCGGGGACCTGCTGCCACGCCGGATCAACTTCACACGGCTGGAGGAGCTCAGTCAGGTGTGGGGCGTGTCGGTGGACTCCCTGCTCTACCGCTTGAAGGAACTGGAGATCGTCTCGGAATCGACGCAGCGAAGGGCCTACGCGACACTCAACAGCCTTCCCCGCCGCTCACAGCCCATCTGGGACTACGCAGGCGAACGGCCCGAGCTACTCAAGAACGCCATCGAGTTGCTCGACGGAGCGGGCGTATCCCTGGCGCAGATCGCAGAGGACCTGCAGATGGCGCCGCAGCACATCCGCCGCCTTGCCGATATCGACGACCCCAAACCCCGACTCACCCTCGTCAAGACCCCCGACAACCGTCTCAGGTAGACGGCTGCCCGTGCCGAGTTGCGGGCGACACCCAGGAGAGAGAGGAGCCGCCATGGCTCACAGGTCCGCTATCACCGGTCGCTACATTTCGAACGCTGCGGCCGCGCGACATCCGAGGACGACCGTTACGGAAGCCGGGAGCAACAAGTCGGCCGGCACCCACAACAGGTCGGCTATCACGGGCCGCTACATCTCCGACGCGGC
The DNA here is from genome assembly GCA_000767215.1 of Actinotalea fermentans ATCC 43279 = JCM 9966 = DSM 3133. Lineage (GTDB taxonomy): Bacteria > Actinomycetota > Actinomycetes > Actinomycetales > Cellulomonadaceae > Actinotalea > Actinotalea fermentans. The sequence goes on along the minus strand of AXCX01000003.1, from coordinate 29,821 downwards.
GGCCGCTCGGCATCCGAAGACGAGCGTCACGGAGACGGGCAAGTAGCGGCGCAGCAGGCGAGGGGGCGTTCGATCTCAATGCCGATGAGATCGAACGCCCCCTCAGTTCGCTGACTCTAGTTCGCCGCGGCCGTAGTCGAGGGTCAGTGTCGGTCGAGAAGCGCTTCAGCCGCACGGATGACGTCGGCAGCGCCGGTGCGTGCACGACGCGCCGCGAGCCGCGCGGCGTGGGTCGCTTGCCACCGCCGCCGCGCCGACGCCTTCCGCTCGGCGCGCCGGGCCGCCGCGACTTCCGCCGGGTCCATCCAGTCGACCAACCTCCCTGTGCTGTTGCCCAACACCACGAGCGCGAAGGAGCCAGAGGGTAGAGCCGCCTCGGACAGCCAGACGTCAGTTGATGTGCCGTCGTGGACGTCAGAGATCAGGGCGCGCTGACCAGCCGGGGAGCGCCCGAGGGTCTGCTCGATGCACAGCAGATGCGCGTGCTCTGCCGCGGCTCCCTCGCGAAGGACCTGAAGGTGCTCCGCCGCCCGGTGGTCGCGGGCCGGCCCGAGCACGGTGCGGACTGCCGTCAGGAGCAGCCAAGTGAGCGCGGCGGCCACCGTTGTGAGCCACCCAATGAAGAACGGGCCGGCGGGAACGAGGCGCATGGTGCCCGACGGCAAGAGGGCTGGCCCGAAGGTGACGGTCGCGAGCAACACGAGAGGCGCGCCAACGGCGCGCGCCCAGCGGGCGACTTCGCAGAGGATCAGCCTCGTCATATCATCACCGTCCCACGCCGCTCTGACGCTCGAGGCCCGGCGCCTGCGCCGCAGGTATCCGTGCTTCCGGGCTTGGCGTCATCGCGCCGAGACCCCGCTGGACCGACAGGGCTGCGGCGGCCGCCGCCCGTGCGTTGGCCTGCTGCCGATCGGCCACGGCGCTGGCGCCGAGGGCGCGTGCCGCATCGGTCACGCTGTGCCGCTCCCGATAGGCAGCGACGGTTCGCGCGCGCTTCTCCCACCGCGAGCGTGCAGCCGCACCGGCGGGGACCGGGCCAAGCTCTCTGAGCCACGGGGCAGCGGCTGCCCGGGCCCGCTCGACGAGTAGGTCCGCGCGTTCGTCGAGCAACCGCTCGCGCGCCATGAGCGCAGCCGCGATCTCCCCGGGTACGGCGTGTGACGCCGCAGGGATCAGTCCGCACACAAGCCGCGCGGGACGCGCTCGGTTCCCGGCGATGCTCGCCGTGGTCCATCCGTCGACTCGCTCGTGGAGCACTGACGCGATGTCGACGGCCCCGATGTCGGCCCGGTTGGCGAGGGCAGGCAGGGCGGCGTCGACGTTGAGGCCGTGCGCCTCGGCCCGGCGCAGGGACGTTGTGAGGGCTCCGAACGCGGGCGACGCCTCGATCGCTCGGACCTGATCGGACGTGAGGCCCGACTGCCCAAGCAGCGCCGTCCAGTGCGGAGCCTCAGCGAGGTGCGCGATGGTCTCGTACTCCGCGGCGAGAGTCCGGATCGAGCCGACCGCCTCCGTCTCGTCGAACCGGACTTCGTGAGCGGACGTGGCAGCGCCGACGTGGCTCAGCACGGCGGTGAGCACACCACGGCTGGTCGGGGCGACGTCGGCGAAGCCCTGCAGCGGTTCGGGGAGGACGTCGGTGCAGACGTACGCCCGGTTCGACTGGCGCGCCCGGGTGAGAGCGACGTAGAGGACCTCGCGCGTCATCGACGCTCCGCTGATGACCGCGTGCGCGGTATCGACGGTCGCGCCCTGCGCCCGGAACGCGGTGGTGGCGTAGCCGAGCTCGACGTGCTCGGCGGTGTACGTCGCGGGTAGGACGACCGCCGGTCCGCCCACCTCGCGCCGGACCGCGAGGGCGCCGTCGTCGTGGCGGGCGACGACGGTCCATGTGTCCCCGTTCTTGACCCAGCCCTCGCCGACGCCGAGGTGGCGGTCGTTCCGTCGGGTGACGATCCGGTCGCCGACGCCGGCCACGAGGCCGTCGTGCAGGACCGCCCCGTTCGCCCCGACGGCGCCGGCGGCGACAAGCTCGGCGCGGGCGCGCTCGTTGAGCAAGCGGACGGTGTCGCGGTCGCCGGCGATGAGCAGGGACCGCAGCCCGGCTCGCTCGTCGGCCGCCCACGCGAGGTATGCGGCGTCCACCATCGCGGGGTGGTCCCCGGCCGACAGGCGGTCGTGGGCGTCGTAGTCGTCGAGGCATGACGGGTCACCGACCCGCAGCCGGGTGGAGGCGTCGCGCTCCCAGGCGTGGGCGAAGCGGCGTGCGGCGCCGAGCTCGGGGACGCCGGGGCCGCAGTTCCGGGCGAGCAGGCCGAAGGCCCCGCCGGCGTCGATCGCGGAGAGCTGCGCCCAGTCGCCGACGAGCAGCAGCTTGGCGCCCGCATCGCCGACGCACGCGGCGATCCTGTCCATCGGCAGCGTGCCGGCCAGAGACGCCTCGTCGAGGATCACCAGCTGGCCGGGGTGGAACCGCCATTGCTCGACCTGAGCGGTGAGTCGCGCGAGGTGGTCGGCCAGGGTGCGGGCGGTAGCGACGTCGGGGGCTGCGTGCATGGCGGCGCGGGCGCGGTCGATGCGGTGCAGGCGGTCGGGTTGGGCGTCGTGCTCGACGAGCCACTTCGCGGTGTTCTCGCAGCCGATGCCGAGGCTCTGCGCCAGGACGTCGGCCGCCGCGGCGGACGGCGCGAGCCCGACGACCGAGCCGGGTCCGTGCTCGGACTCCCAGGCGGCGCGCAGGGCTGCCAGTGCGTGGGTCTTGCCCGATCCGGCTGCTCCGACGAGGACGTCGACGACGTGCCCCGACGTGGCGATCGCTGCAACGGCGTCGGCCTGGTCGTCGAACAGTGCGCCTGGCGCCGATTCCGGCGCGGTGGCGAGGGCGGGGCCGTTGCGGTCTCGGCCCGCGGCCAGGAGTCGTGCCTCCGCGTCGAGCAACCGCTGGGACGTGTAGCGCTCGCTGCGGTGCGGGCGGAACGCGGAGCCGCCGTCGTGCCGACGCAGGGCGGTGGGGACGGGCGCGACCTCGGGCGGGGTGAGCAGGACAGAGCGCCGGGCGACCTCGTCGGCCACCATCGCGGTGGCTGCGTCGCGCGCGTCCGACGTCGCGAAGCGGTGGGCCTTCAGGGCGCGCGACACCTCGGCGTCGACGTTCCAGCGCGTCCATGTCGAGCGCTTGCTCGCGAGTGCGGCCAGGACTGCCTCTGCGGCGTCGGCCACGAGAGCGTCTGGCCGCTCGGTCGCGGCGGGGGCCAGCGATCGTGTTGCGGCGAGGGCCTTTGCCGCCCACGCGGTAGGGCTGGCACCCACGACCTCGGCGGCGCGTGCATGCCACTGGGACGTGAGGTCTTCGAGCGAGTGGACAGCCTTCGTGTCGCGGGTGGCCAGGGTCGCGTGCTGCCGAAGGCGGAGGACGGTCACGGCGTCGGGCCGCCTGCCGTGCGCCTCGAGGTAGGCCTCGATCAGGCGGTCGGTCTCGGCGTCGATCGCGGCCGAGCGGCGGGAGAACGCGGCGACGAGCTCGGGCGGGACGGCGGCCAGCTGGTACGCGGGGTTCCGTCCCGGCCCGCGCTCGCGGTACTCCCAGTCGAGCCCCAGCCGCGCCGTGATGTGGTCGGCGAGGAGGGCGTCGTACCGCTCCGACATCGCGACCACGGCCCTCAGCGCGGCGCGGGAGTCGAGCGTGCGCCATCTGCCGTCGGGGCCCTGCGCGCGGTTGGCGATGACCACGTGGGTGTGCAGGTTCGGGTCGTTCGCGCGGGAGTCCCAGTGGTCGAATGCCGCTGCGGCGACGCCGCGAACGTCGACCTGCGCGACGCCGTTGGTGCCGATCCGGGTCTTGGCGACGTCGCGCTCGATGAGGGCGACGACGTCGGCGATCGCCTGGCGGTGGCAGGCGTAGATGAGCTCGCGGGTCGACGGGTCGGCCAGAGCCCACAGGACGGAGACCGACTTCTCGGCCGTGAACGTAAAGTCGAACCCGGCGACCGGGCGCCGAGGGTCGCCGTCGGCGTACACGTGTGGGGACCGCCCAAGCGCGGTGCCCGTGGCGGGGTCCTCGCCGTTGGCGAAGAGGCGCTCCATCTGGACCGGGGTCACGAACGAGCCCTCGGGGATGCCGCGACCGTCGGCGAGCCCGGCGAGCCCGGTGCCCAGCCAGGTTCCGGGCGGCGTGCCGTGCGCGGAGTAGTACCGCGTCATCGGCGAGCCTGCGGCGGGCCGACCGTGGTCCTTGGTCACCGAGTCGAGCAGGTACGTGTACGACTGGCCGGCGTACCGGACGCACGCGCTCATCACGCCGCGCTGCCGATGCTCTCGGCTCGCGCCTTCGCCGTCCGGGCACGGGCCGCGCGCTGACGGCACGCGTCCGAGCAGTACCGCGCCGAGGCCCGGGCATGCGGGCGGAGACGACGGCGGCACACCTGGCATCGACGGACGGCGCGACCGCGCCGCCACGCCCGCGTCTGGCAGACCCGCGAGCAGTAGACGGCGTCGCGCCGACGGGCGGTGAGGGTCGCGCCGCACTCGGGGCAGCGGCCGACGGCGGCGCCGCCGGTCGGTGTGGGCGTGGAGGATTCGGCCCACGTGCGGGTGGGCCAGCGGCGTCGGCGGCGTGGAGTGGTCGGCATGGCCTGGGGAGAGCCGGCGCCGCGCACCTCGTTACGGAACCGGCCTCACATGCCAGAGGCGTGGACGCGATCGAGCACGATGGGGTTGTCGGGACAGGGCGGTCGTCGCTGACGGCGATTGCCAACTCCAAGCACGTTCGACCGTGCTGAGCCGGTTCTGGCGGGCGTCGTCGGCGTCAGAGCGCGAGGAGCAGCAGGAAGAAGGCGATGCTGGCGTACCCGATCACCAAGCCGGCGGTGGCGAGGCCCTCCCCGTTCTCGCCCGTCTGCGCGATCTGGCCCTTCGCGACGTGACCAAGGATGACCGCCAGGACGCTTCCGCCGACGAGGGAGAGGACGAAGGAGGCGATGGCGAGTCCGTTCGTGCCCTGGTTCCGGAGCGCGCTCAGCGGGACCTGGACTGCGCGGCCGTTGGCGTCGAGCACCTGCACGTACTGTGCCGAGGACCCGCCTGGCCGAGGCGTCGTCTGGCGTCGGCGGTAGCCCTCGATCGCGGCCTCGGCCTCACGGCGCTTCCGGAACGCGGCGATCGCAGCCGCGGCCTCGTCGTCGGGAGCTTCGCCGAGCGGGCCCGGATCCGCCGGCCGCAGGTGGGGGAAGTCGCGGTAGATGCCGCGCAGCGTGTCCTGAGGGGTCGTGGGATTCGCTACGAGTGTGGGCAAGAGGTAGAAGTCCGAGGCGAGCTCGGCCAACACCTCCGGCTCCGTCCCGGGATCGGCCGCGAGCGCCTCGCGCTCCGCCTTGGACAGGGCCGCCAGGTCCATCGCCGTCTCCGCTCACCCGTCTCTACTTGCCGGTCGCCCCGTTCTACCGCGCGGAGGTGGGGACGGGGTGCCGAACCTGGGTGAAACCCGCCGGAGCCCCGTTACGACTCCTCTTCGGCGGACCGATGCCCGGCGGTGGGGTGAAGGCCGATGCGCCCCCGGGCAGGGGCCAGAGCATCGCGGCCCTGATCGGCATCGCTCGCGCTGGCGGTCCCGTCGTACCGTGACGAGGTGATAGCCGAGGCAGTGGTCGCGGGCGCTGAGAGGCATGCGGGCGAGCTTCTCGGCGTCGGCACCGCTCGCTGGCATCACTCCGCCGGCGTCGCTACCGCGGCCGCCTCCCTTTCGCGGATGTTCAGCGAGGAGGATGCCGAGCTTCTCGTCGCCGCCGCCTGGCTGCACGACATCGGTTACTGCGCCGAGCTCCTCGACACCGGCTTCCACCCGCTCGACGGCGCCCGTCACCTCCGCGCACTCGGCGCCCCTGATCGGCTCTGCCGACTCATCGCGAACCACACCGGTGCGTGGGCCGAGGCAGAGTCTCGAGGCCTTGCGGAGCTCCTGACCGCCGAGTTCCCCGCTGAGCAGTCGCCCGTCGCCGATGCGCTCACCTACGCCGACCTCACCACGGGCCCAGCCGGCCAGCCGTTGAGTGCGGAGGAGCGCATCGCCGAGATCCTCGAGCGCTACGAGGCTGGTCATGTCGTGCACCGGTCGATCCGCCAGGTGACACCTGAGCTTCTCGCGACAGTCCGCCGGGTTGAGCAGACGCTGGCCCCCGTTCAGCCGAGGTAGGGCTCTCTCCGCCCTTCGAGGAAGTGGTCGATCCGCTTCCGCATCGACGGATGGATCCTCAGCCCGTCGAGCTCCTCCGGGGCAACCCACCTCAGCTCTTGGCTCTCGGAGTCCTTCTCGAGAGTCCCACCGACCACCTGACACTCGAAGGCGAGCGTGAACTGCTGCCGCACCTCGCCGTCCGTGTAGGCGATGACGTGCTTGGGGTCGGTGTAGAGCCCGACGAGCCTGGTCACCTCGACGTCGAGCCCCGTCTCCTCGCGGACCTCGCGGACCACCGTCTCGACGATGCTCTCGCCGAAGTCGTGGGTCCCGCCCGGCAACGCCCACAGGTCGTTGTCGACGCGGTGCTCAAGGAGGATCCGGCCCTGGTCGTCAGTGATGCAGCCGACGGCCGCGGGCACGACGCTGTTCGGCGTCGGCGCATCCGGATCGTCGTAGTAGTCGGTGCGGGCCACGGGACCTCCGCTCATTCGTACGTGCGGGCGTCGTGCCAAGCGATCTCGAAGCTTCGAGCGTATCGATCGAACTGGAAGCCGCCGGGGCTCCGTCGCACGTGGAGAACCGGCGCCTGAGCGGCCGGCGTTCCGAGGATGTGGTGGTTCGCGAGCAGATCGGTGTCGGAGATGTAGAGCGATGCGTAGAGCGTCGTCGCGTGCAGGCGCACCTCGATGCCCGGGTGGCCGATCAGCGGTTCGATGATGCGGAGGCTGTTCCTCACCCGCGCGGCCATGTCGATCCCCTCTTCCTCTCCCCGCCTCGCGACGACGGGGGAGTCGGGGTCGCCCAGTGCCAGCCGGATCCGCACGCCCTCGCTCGCCCGCAGACGGAGGCAGTCGAGCACTCCGGGGTCAACCTCGAACCACGGGAGGCCGGCGTAGACCAGGACGCTGAACGACGTCGTCGGGCCCCTGACGAGGTCCGTCCACAGGTGGTGGGGCACGAGGCCGCGGTGCGCATAGAGGTGGCTCTCCTGTGGCCCTGGCGACTGCGTCGGCAGGTCGGCCGGGCTCTGCCAGAGGTAGGACGGCTCCACCTTGAGGACCTTCGACACGGCCCACTGGTTGTATGCCCGCGGGATGCGGCCGTCGCGGATCCACCGCTCGACGGTCTTCGCGTCGACCTGTGCCGCCTCGCCCAGCGTGGCGGGGTTGAGGCCGGCGGCGTGCATCGCCGTCTCGAGCTGGACGTTCTTCATGGCCGTACCTCCCTCCCGGCGGCGGGACGTCCGGTGCTCGCCGGGACGTCCCGAAGCGTCCCGACGTGACCTGCCGCCGTCCTGTGGGCCCGGCTTCCGATGGATGTCATGCGATGCCTCTCGGAAGTCCCCGACACCATGTCCACCGCGCTCATCGCCCCTGCCTCCTCGCGCTCCGGCGAAGTCGACGTCCTCGACGTCGACACCAACGAGGGCCTGCGCGCCGCGCTCGGCGAGGTGGCCACCCTTGGCTGGGAAGGCGTCGCCGGGCGAGCGGTGATGCGTGCACTCACCAAGAGGTGTGCCAAGTGGGGGGCCAACATGGCGCACAGGGACTGGGCCGGCGGTGAGACCGACCCCGGCGACGTCCTGACACTCGCCTGGATCACCCTCGACAGGTTCGCGCGCAACGTCGCGGCGGCAGAGGCGCCGTGGGCCTACCTGTGGACGGCGGTGGGCCGCGCGATGGCTGTGGAGGGCGCGGCGGCGGCGATGCTCAGTGCTCGTGCGGTCCGGCGTCCCCGCAGCGAGTGGCCCGTCGGCGTGAACCGCCTGGGCGCCGACGACGAGTGCCTGGCGACCTGCGCCGGGCTGGACGGGACCGCTTCAGATGCGGCCGGAACCGGCCGGTCTCCTGCCCTCAGGGCGCTCGTTCGACACCTTGCCGGCGCCGACCGCGCCGAGGCCGAGTTCTGGGCCGACGCCGTCGATCGTGCGCTCGACGTCATGGCTGGCGCGCGGCGGTCGTACGAGGAGGTCGCCCTTCGCCGTGACCTGTACCTGCGCGACGTCCTGAAGCTGAACGGTGCTGAGCTCGCCGCCCTGGCCGCTCTGCTCATCGGCCCGCGGCGCGGCGACCGGGCGGCGCAGTCGCTGCTCCTCGCTCTGCACCGTGACCCCGCTGCTCGCCCCGCCGACGTCGTCGGTGCCGTCGACCGGATCGCCTTCCTGACGTCGCGACAGCACGCCGCAGCCGGTGCCCTGGCTGACGCGGCGGCCGCCTGACACGTCCGAGCGTCCGGCGTGCGCACAGGGAGGCGTCCCTGAGGCACACGCCCAGCGGGAGGTCAGGATGAAGAAGGCGCTCGGGATCGCAGCTGCCATCGGCGCACTCCTCGTGGTCGTCGTCACCGCCTGGACGATGCGCGGCACGCTCGCGCCGGGTGCGGCGCCGTCGTCCGATCCCCCGAGCGCCACTGCCCCGGCCGGCCGGAACCCCGAGCGCACTCCGCGCGCCGACACGCCCAGCGGGGCGACGTCCCTGCCGCACACAGAGGAGCCCGACGCCTACGCGACGGCCGTCGCCGAGACGCTCTTCGCCGTCGACACCCGGAGCCTGGACCCAGCGGACTACCAGGACGTCCTCCTTGCCGACGCGGACCCGGGGCTCAGCGAGACCGGCCGCGCCGACCTCGAGGCACTGGTCGCCGCCCGCATCCCCGCCGACGAGCTGTGGCAGCGCATGCGCGCCAACGAGCAGCGGTCGACGTTCGAGGCGGGCGACGTTTGGGAGCCGGGCTCCTGGGCGCAGGTGGTCACGAGCGGGCAGGCCGAGCCGGGTTGGGCGATGCGGAACGTCACAGGCATCGAGACGACGACGTACGTCGAGGCCGGCGTTGAGAAGACCGCCTCCCGCGAGCGGACGGTCACCATCGGCATGCGATGCCCGGCCGACGGCGCCGACGTCGACCGCTGCCACCTGGTCCTGGTCGGCGCGACGGTCGTGCCCTGATGCTCGCGAAGGTTGGCGCCGCCGTCGTCGCGGGCGTCCTCGTCCTCACCGGCGCGCTGGCAGGTCTGGCCGGCTCCCTCCAGTCGGAGAGTGGCTGCGCCGTCGCCGCCGGGCCGGTCGTGGATCTCGACGACGAGCAGGCGGCGTCCGCGCGGGTGATCGTCGCTGTCGGCCAGCAGCGGGACGTGCCTGCGCGGGGACTCCTGATCGCGTTGATGACCGCGATGCAGGAGTCCGGCCTGCGCAACCTCGACTACGGCGACCGCGACTCGCTCGGGCTGTTCCAGCAGCGGCCGTCGATGGGCTGGGGGACGCCGGAGCAGGTGCGCGAGCCTGCGTACGCGGCCGCGGCATTCTTCGGTGGTCCGTCCTCGCCGACCGGCAACCGTGGCTTGCTCGACGTCGACGGGTGGGAGGCGATGGCGCTCACTGAGGCGGCTCAGGCCGTGCAGCGGTCGGCGTTCCCGGACGCCTACGCGAAGTGGGAGGCCGGCGCTCGTGCGTGGCTGGCGGACATCCTCGACGACCCTGCGGCTGCGGCGTCGGCAGGGTGCGCACCGGCGTCTGAGTCCGCACGTGTCGCGATCGCGGCCGCCGAGCAGTGGCTCGGCACGCCGTACGCCTGGGGCGGTGGTGACCTGAACGGCCCGACGCTCGGCTTCGGCTCGGGCGCCGGCACGGTCGGCTTCGACTGCTCGGGCCTCACGCGCTACGCCTGGGCGCAGGCGGGCGTCCTGCTGCCGAGGACGTCACGGGACCAGTGGAACGCGCCCGGCGTGCGAGTGACGACGATGGCGCAGCTCCAGCCGGGCGACCTCGTGTTCTTCGCGCATGACCTCGGCGACCCGTCGACGATCTTCCACGTGGCGATGTCGCTGGGCGGCGACGCGATGATCGAGGCGCCGCAGACGGGCGACGTGGTGAAGATCGAGCAGCGCGTGTCGCAGAGCTCGTACTGGGCGCCGAAGTTCATCGGCGGTCTCCGGCTCTCTGGAAGCTCCTGAGTCCATCACTCGACACGGGGAGTGCCTCGGACGCGATCTCTACGAGACAGTCTCCCCGAGCGTCTCAAGCGCCGGCTGGGAGTCGTTCAGTCCTCAGCGAGCCGAAGCGGCTCGTCCGTGAGTGCCCAGGCGATCCAGTCCTCGTACGTGCGAGTGTCGGTGATCTGAAGCACCCGTGGCGTGGCCCCAGCGATTCCACGGAACACGAAGTTCCAGTCCGACTCCTGTCCCGAAAGCAGTTGATAGTTGCATTCGGGGTTCCCGGGGATGCGGTAAGTCTCGAAGACCGGCGCGAGCTCGCGTTGCTCAGTGTCGAACACCTGCACGTACCAGGTCAGCACCCCCGCACACGACAGGTCCACCGTGCCGTTCGAGTTGTTGACGAAGTGCGTGTGGAAGACGACGAGTTGCTCGCCCTCCGCAGCGGTGATCGGGACACCGTCCGTGGTCGCGACTTCCTGAACAACCTCAATCGACTTCAGAGTGAGGACGCCGCCGGCGAACTCCTCGGCGGTCTCGCCCAGCATGTATGTCCCTGGCACCCGCGTCGGGGAAGGCGTAGGCGTAGGCGTCGGTGTGGACTCCGTCGTCGGTTCCGCGGTGGCGGTTCGCGTCTCCGAGGCCTCGGTGGTGTCCTCCGAGGCACTGCCCGGCTCCTGCGCTCCGCACGCCGACAGAGCCAGCACCGCCGCGAGTGCCGCAACGGACAGAGCGCTTCGCATCGCACACCCCCGGCCTTGACGCGGCGATCGCAGTTGTCGCCCGCACCATGCACCCTCCCATAGTGCGCAGACAGTGATCAGGCCCAACCGGGTGGTTGGGCCCTCTCTCCGGTCGGGCTCATCGGGACCTTCGGCGCGCCGGTGCATCGCAATGGGCGGATGCGTTCTCGCGCGGTGCTCAGCGCGACCGACGTCGGCGACGGCCAAGCATGCGCAGTCTCCTCGCTCCCTAGGAGAGAGGCGCCCTTGCCAGGAATCGGGTGGTCTTCGTCGTCGGTGCGGATCCGCATCTCGAGGGGCGCGGCGCCCCCCATTGGATTCCGGTGTGACGGTGGCGCCCGGTGGGCGCGACCGGGACTGCCGCTGGCGCGCGGTCGGGCACACTGCCGGTCATGACTGCTGAGGACAGGGAAGCGACGCGCGCCTACTACGACGAGTTCGGCGACGCCGAGTGGAACCGTCTTGTCGGCGACGTGGCAGGGCGCGTGTCCCTGGAGGTACACCGGCGCTTCCTCGCCCGGTTCGTGCAACCGGGCGCCCGCGTGCTCGAGGTCGGAGCCGGGCCCGGTCGGTTCACGACCGAGCTCGCCGCACTGGGCGCGACCGTCGTGGTGACGGACATCTCGCCGGTCCAGCTGGGTCTGAACGAGCGGTACGTCGGCTCCACCGAAGCCGAGGCCGCGGTGGAGCGGCGCGAGCTGCTGGACGTGTGCGACGTCAGCCGCTTCGCGGAGGGCGAGTTCGACGCAGTCCTGGCCTACGGCGGTCCCCTCTCGTACGCGTTCGAGGAGACCGAGGCGGCGCTTCGCGGGCTCCTGCGCATCACCGCCCGCGGCGGGGTCGTCGTCGGTTCGGTGATGTCGATGCTCGGAACGTGGCGCTACCAGCTGCCCGGGGTGGTCAAGGTCGCGGCCGCGTTCGGCGAGGAGGCGAACGACCGGGTGCTCGCGACCGGCGACCTGCGCCACCTGGCGGGGTCGGCGCACGTGTGCCAGATGTTCCGCGCCGGCGGCTTCGCTGACTTGGTCTCCGCGGCGGGCGGGCGCACGCTCGCGATGAGCGCCAGCAACTGGGCATCGCTCGGCGACCCTGACGTGCTGGCCGACCTCGAGGCGGACCCCGACCGTTGGACCCGGTTCCTGGAACACGAGGTCGCTGCGTGCGCCGAGCCCGGCGCAGCCGACGGCGGCACGCACATCCTGTTCGCCGCCGAGCACGCCTGACCTCAGCGCTCCGACGAGGAGCTGAAGACACAGCGCACAAAGCGTCAGCGGAGGGGTCCGGGTGACCGTCTTCGGTGCAGTGCCCGTCGACGATAGGCGGCGTGGCCCCATGGCGCCTATCCGCCGCGTGGCGGCCCCCCGGAGCCGCACTTGGCGGCTCACAGGAACACAGCGGTGATCAGCAGGCCCAGGACGATCAGACTCGCGAGCGCACCAGCAACGCTTTTGAGCATCGCCGCGACGACGGTGATCTTCTCTGCCGTTGCCCGACTGAGCTGGAAGGTGAAGAGCGCATCATCAGCATCACGGGGGCGTCGTGCCATGTGCCGGTCCTTTCGGAGCGAACGCATGAGTTCAGGGTGTCCTCACGCGACCGTCCCGAGGACGGCACATACAACTGTGACCATGACCTCGGACACCGCCGACACCCTGCCTGACCTGCGCATACATCCAATTGGCCGCGATCGCTCAGGTGAACATGAGACGTTTGTCAGGTGATCCCTGACGGCTGCGACTCCCACCAACGTGCCGCCGCGAGGCTCCTCAGGAGGGCTGTGGAGGAACTCGCCCGTTGCCGGCCGGACGAACCCGTTGAACTTCGCGAACTCGCGGCGGCGCTTGCAGCGGTCAAGCTCGCCAAGGAACTGGAGCGCAGGGCGGTAGCCGCGGCGCGGAGCACGAATGGCCCGTCCGCGCTGGGCTGGCCACGGTCCAGTCCCGGAAGGAGGACGTGGGCCGAGATCGGCTCGGCGACGGGGATGACGCGACAGTCGGCGCACGAGCGCTGGGCTCGAAGGCTCGACGAGGAAGCTGCCCACGACAGGTAGTGCGTCACGCGATGTCCATGGCGTGGTCTCGGTGCGCATGCACGCGCCTCCCAGTGGCGAGCCGCCCTCGCGCGGAACCTTGGCCACCCGGAGCCCACCATGTTCGCGACGCCGTACGCCCTCGCCGCCCTCCTACCGTTCGACGACCCCGGCATCTCGTCCAATACCTCGGGCCTGCCCGGCCTCGCGCAGCTCCGTGAGATCGTCGGGGCGCTCCTGACGTTCGGGCTCGTTGCCTGCGTCGCGGCGCTGGTGGTGTCGTCCGTCGTGTGGGGGTTCGGCTCCAACTCGGGGAACCCGCACCTGGCCGGCCGGGGGAAGACCGGCGTCGTTGTCGCGGCTGGGGCGGCGCTGCTCATCGGGGCGGCGAACGCGATCGTGACGTTCTTCTCGAACACCGGCTCGCTGGTCTGACGCGGCTCCCGAACGAGCGGAGCCGAGCTCATGGACATGTGCGACCTGCTGCCCATCTCGCCTGCGTGCCTCGCCTCGGACGCCGTGTCCGGCGTGGGGAGCTTCGCGGCGGGCGGGATCCTCGACTCGATCGGCGGCGCGTTCGCGTCCGCCGCCGAGAGCGTCATAAACGCGGTGTTCGACGCCATCTCGACGACGACCACCGTCGACCTCAGCGCCGAGTACGTGACCCGCAACGCGGCGGCGCTCGGCTCGGTCGCCCTCGTCGTCATCGTCGGCCTGTTCGTCGTCCAGGTCATCGCTGCGGCCATCCGTCGGGAGCCCGGCGGCCTGGCGCGCGCGGTCACCGGCGCAGGCATCGCGACGCTCGGGACCGCAGCCGCGGCCGCCGTCGTACAGGCGTTGCTCATCGCGGTCGACGGGATCTGCGACGGCATCGCCGGCCTCGCGGGCACATCCATTCAGGACGCGGCGCGAGGGCTGATCGACGTGGCGCTCCTCACCGAGGTGGCCACCGCCGGTGCCAGCGGCGCGGGCGGCGCCTTGCTGATCGTCTTCGGCTTGCTGTTCATCGTCGGCGCCGCCCTCACGCTTGGGACGCTCTTGGTCCGCCAGGCGCTGATCGTCATCGCCGTGGTCGTCGCGCCCCTCGCGCTGGCCGGAGGAGCCGCCCGGATCACCTCGGGCTGGGTGATCCGCTGGGTCCAGGTCACCCTCGCGCTGATCCTGTCGAAGCTCGCCATCGTGATCGTCCTGGTCGTCGCGGTGGGGATGGTCGGCGGGGCGACAGGCATCGGCGCCCTGCTCTCGGGCCTGATCCTGCTGCTCCTGGCGTCGCTGGCCCCATGGGCGTGCTTCAAGGTGCTGGACTTCGCGGGCACGCATGTCGCCGGGGAGTGGCACCGGTCGACCAACGGTTCGACCATCGCCGTCGCGAACCAGGGCCGCATCAGCGTCCAGTCGATGGTGCGCTCGGTCACAGCCGTCGTCGGCGGAGCGAGTGCCGGCCCGGCTGGCGCGGCTGCCGCCGGCGGCGCCGCAGCCTCTGGGTCGTCCCGGTCCAGCGCGCAGCCGATCCCCGTGCTGAGTCACGCTTGGTTCGCCCCGGCCGCGTCTCCGCCCGCCGCGCGCCAGCCGGCGTCCGCCCCGTCGACATCTGGGGAGCCCTCATGACGATCGCTGCTGCACGCCCGCGCGCCACCGGTACCGGGACGCCCGGAACCGTTCGCTTCGGCCGTCGGTCCACGCGCGGCGTCCTTCTCGGCCTCTCCGGGCCGCGTCTGGTGTCGCTCGCCGTCGCCCTGCTCATCGTGGTTCCCGCCGTGTACTCGGCAGGCATTCCGGGCGTCGTCGTCACGGCGCCCGCGTGGGGGCTCGCGGTGGCGGCTGCGTCGGTGTCGGTGGCCGGTCGGCATGCCGCCGAGTGGGTGCCCGTGTACGGGCACTGGCTGCTGCGCCGGGCCCTGCACCAGAACGTCTACGGCGTGCGGGTCCTCGCCCCGCGCCCCGCTGGGACGCTGGCACTGCCCGGCGACGCCGCCCGCCTGCGCCTGCACCACGACGAGCTCACGGGCGCGGCGATGATCCACGACCCGCACGCCAACACCCTCACGGCCGTCGCCAAGGTGCGGCACCCGTCGTTCGTCCTCCAGTCGCCCAGCGACCAGGAGCGGCGCGTCGCGGGCTGGGGTCGCGCACTCGCCACCGCGTGCGCGTCGGGGCAGATCGCCCGGGTCCAAGTGCTCGAGCGGACCTTGCCCGACTCCGGTGCGGGCGTCCGCAACCACTGGGCGGCGCGCGGAATTCCAGGCGACTCCTGGGCGTCCCGCCAGTACCGCGAGCTCCTCGAGCAGGCCGCGCCCGCGACCGAACGTCACGAGACGACGATCAGCATCAGCCTCGACATGTCCCGTGCCCGGCGGGCCGTGCGGGCCGAGGGCGGCGGCGTCGGGGGAGCGGCCGCGGTGCTGCGTCGAGAGCTGACGACGGTCGTTGCGGCGCTGCGCGCGGCCGAGATCACCGTCGAGGGCTGGGTGGACCCCGAGGACCTGTCGGTCATGCTCCGCCTCGCCTACGACCCCGAGGCTGCCCGCCGCATCGATCGCGCCGCCATCGGGCGCAGCGTGGCCACGGCCGGGCCGGTGACCGTTCAAGAGCACCTGGACCATCTACGCACCGACACCGGCGTCCACGCCGTCTACTGGATCAGCGAGTGGCCGCGCTCGGAGGTCTACCCCGGCTTCCTCTCGACCGTCCTCCTGGCTGCGGGCGTCCGCCGGGCAACCTCGATCGTCGCCCAGCCGCTGACCACCACCGAGGCGATGCGGGCGGTCCGCAAGGAGCGCGTCGAGTACCAGACCGACGCCGCGCACCGCGCCCGCATCGGCCAGATCACCGACGCCGGCGCCGAGCAGGAGTGGGCCGACGTCACCCAGCGCGAGCGGGACCTCATCGCCGGGCACGGCGACCTGCGCTTCGCCGGCTTCGTCGTCGTGACCGCGCCGGACCTCGACGCCCTGCAGGCGGCGCGGTCCGCGATCGAGCAAGCCGCCGTCCAGGCCGGGTGCGAGACGCGGCTGCTCCTCGGTCAGCAGGCACAGGCCTTCGCCGCGGCCGCGCTGCCGCTGTGTAGGGGGATCTGAGCGCCGTGGACGCCCCGCGCACGCATGCGACCCAGCTCGTCGCGCCCGCGGCCGAGCTCGCCGCAGGTCGCCGCGAGCGACGGCGCCGTCTGGCGGCGGCGCGACGCTCGGCGCACGCCGAAGCGCTCGCCGCGCGTCGTGACCGCCTTCGGGCCGACGGACAGGGCAGAAGTCCCGCCTACCTCCCGCGATCCGGCGACCCGGGCCCTGCCGCGCTGCGCTCGTGGCTCCCCTTCGCCGTCCCGCCGCACGCGGCGACATCGGCCACCCTTGCGGGCGCCTACCCCTTCCTCGCCGAGGCCGGACTTGGCTCTGACGGCGTCCTGATCGGCACTGACCTGCTCTCGGGCGGCGCGTTCGTCTACGACCCGTGGGAGCTCTACGCGCAGGGGCTGATCACCAATCCGAACGTGCTGCTCGCCGGGGTGATCGGCACCGGCAAGTCCGCCCTGGCCAAGTCGCTGGCGACCCGGTCCCTGGCCTTCGGGATCCGCGTCTACGTCCCGGGTGACCCGAAGGGCGAGTGGACCGCGGTCGCACGCGCGGTCGGTGGCGCGACCATCGCGCTGGGGCACGGGCTGCCCAACCGGCTCAACCCGCTCGACGCCGGGCGGCGCCCGGACGGGCTGCCCGACGAGCAGTGGTCCGGCCTCGTGTGGTCCCGGCGGCGCGAACTGCTCGGCACCCTCGCGGAGACCGTGCTCGTCCGGGCGCTGCGGCCGGTCGAGCACACGGCCCTCGACGCCGCCCTGGCCGACGCAGTGGCTGCTTGCACCGAGCCGACCCTGCCCGACGTCGTCGCCCTGCTCATCAACCCGCTCGGCGCCGACGACGTCGACGCCGACCAGCTGCGCACCGACGGGCGCGAGGTCGCCCACGCGCTGCGGCGGCTCGTCCGCGGCGACCTCGCGGGGATCTTCGACGGACCGTCGACCGTGGCCTTCGACCCGGACGCGCCGATGGTCACCCTCGACCTGTCGCAGGTGTCGGGCAACGACACCCTGCTCTCGCTGGTCATGACGTGCGCATCGGCGTGGATGGAGGGCGCGCTGCTCGACCCGGCCGGCGGTCGGCGGTGGGTGGTCTACGACGAGGCGTGGCGGGTCATGCGGCACCCCGCACTCATTCGTCGGATGCAGGCCCAGTGGAAGCTGTCGCGCGCGTACGGCATCGCCAACCTCATGGTGGTCCACCGGCTGTCCGACCTCGACGCCATCGGCGACCTTGGCTCAGAAGTCCGCGCCCTCGCCCAAGGCCTGCTCGCCGACTGCTCGACGCGGATCATCTACCGCCAAGAGGCCGACCAGCTCGCCGGATCCGCCCTGGCGCTCGGGCTGACCGAGACGGAGACCGAGCTGCTGCCCACGCTCGGCGTCGGGCAAGGGCTGTGGCGCATCCACGACCGGGCGTTCGTCGCCCAGCACCAGCTGACGCGCGGGGAGCTCGAGGTCTTCGATACCGCGGCGCGGATGGCGGGGCGGCCGTGAGTGCTGGCATGGGCCGCGAGCCTGGGAAACGCGTGGCGCCGCCGGGGTCGCTGACGGACGTCGCCTTCGGCGCTCTGGCCGCACTCGTGGGCGCGGCTGGTGTGCTGTGGGTAGGCGCTGCCGCGGCGGCTGTCGTGACTGGGCGCGAGGCACCGCAGGCCGGGTTGGCGGGGTCGATCGCCGTCGTTCGCGAGCCGTCGGATCCGAGCGCCGCATGGAGGACGCCGATGCCTGGGCCCGTTGGCTACTGGGCTGTGACGGGTGTGGTCGTCGTGGTGGCAATCGCTCTGGCGATCGCGCTCGCTCGATGGTCCCGCCGGGATGCGCGACGTCGTCGTGCCGACCCGCGCAACCTCCAGGGCACCGCGACCAGGGGCGAAGTGCTGGAAGCTGCTGGACCGCGGACCGTGACCCGGCGCGCACGCCATGCCCGGCCGTCGCTGCCCCACCCGCGCCCTCGTGAGGTCGGCTACCTGCTCGGCCGGTCGCACGGCGCGCAGGCGTGGGCGTCGGTGGAGGACTCGATCCTCGTCGTCGGGCCGCCGCGGTCGGGCAAGGGCCTGCACATGGTCATCCCGATGCTCTTCGACGCCCCGGGTGCCGTCGTCACGACATCGACCCGGCCGGATAACTTCGCCGTCACCTATGCGGCGAGGCGAGAGGTCGGGCCGGTCGCGGTCTTCGACCCTCAGGGTCTCGCGGCCGGTGTGCCCGACGGGCTGCGATGGTCGCCGGTGCGCGGGTGCGACGTCCCGCAGATCGCGATGATCCGCGCGCGAGGCCTGGCCGCCGGGACCGGCATCTCGCGGGGCACCGACGGCGGTGACTTCTGGCAGGCGCAGACCGAGACCGTCCTGCGCGCGCTGCTGCACGCTGCGGCGTTGGATGGCAGGGCTGCGCGCGACCTCTACCGGTGGTCGCTCGACCCGGCGGCAGCCACCGAGGCCATCACGATCCTCGGACGCCCGTCGGCGGCTCCGGGGTGGGACAACGCGCTCGAGCAGGCCGCGAACTCTGACTCCCGGACCCGCGACTCCATCTGGCTCGGCGTCCGGCAGGCGCTGTCCGCGCTGGCTGACCCCCGAGTGCTCGACGCGGTCTCGCCGCGGGAGGGCGAGGAGTTCGACCCGGCTGCGTTCCTGCGCGACCGGGGGACGCTGTACGTGCTGGGAACCGCATCCGGGGCCGGTGCCGCGGCGCCGATCGTGGCTGCGCTCGTCGAGGACATGGTGGAGACTGCCCGACGGATCGCGGCGGCGTCGCCCGGTGCGCGGCTCGACCCACCGCTGCTCCTAGCCCTGGACGAGATCGGCAACCTCGCGCCGCTGCCGTCGCTGCCCGCGTTGATGTCGGAGGGCGGCGGCTCGGGCGTCACGACGCTCGCCGTGCTCCAGTCGCTCTCGCAGGCCCGCGACAAGTGGGGCGAGCAGCAGGCAGGCACGCTCTGGGACGCCGCCATCGCCAAGGTCATCCTCGGCGGCGGCTCGAACGCCCGAGACCTGACCGACCTCGCCACGTTGATTGGCGACCGTGACGAGGAGCTGACGTCGGTCTCCCGCGACCACTACGGCGGACGGTCGACGTCGTCGAGCGTGCGGCGGGTGCCGGTCATGGACACGTCGCGGCTTCGGACGCTGCCGTTCGGGACCGGGGTGCTGCTGCTGCGGACGGCGCCGCCCGTCGTGCTGGACCTCGCGCCGTGGACCACTCGTCGCCAACTCCAGCGGTTGCCACACGGCCCCGCCTCGTGAGGGACCCGGACTTCGGTTAGGTGCGCGGGCCGCACGACATCAACGAGGACGACTCGCGTGTGCGCGCCCGCGGGCCCGGTTGGCCTTGTTCCAGGCGATGAAGCCCTCGTTCGTCATCGTCGCCTGGCCGGTCGGGACACCGAACTCCTTGGCGTAGCCACGCAGAAGTGCACGGTGCGGGTGGTTCCGGTCGACCCTGTCCCAGGCGAGACAGCCCAGAATGACGAGGCTGGTGGAGATGCCGAGCCAGGCGTCTTCGGGGGTGGGGCGCGCACTCGTCGCCAAGCGGAGCCCGACGGGCGAGGTCTTGTCCTCAACCAGGTACAGGTCGGTAAGCATCAGGCTGGGGTGGGTGTAGTTCGAGGCGATCCGGTAGTAGGCGTAGACCTTCTCGCCGCCTTGGATCTCCTTGCAGAGCGTCTCGAACACCTTGCCCGACGTTGCGTGGTCCAGTACGGCGTTGGCCACGACCTCGCGAGCTTCGGCCACCACGGGATCGTCGCTGGCGAGGATCCCCGTGCTCACCGCAGTCTCCAGGGCAAGGCGCCTCTTCTTCGCACCTTCGACGATCACCGCGCCAACGTTCTCGCGGTATCGCTCCATCCATACGCACCTCATCGCGAACTCGATGATCTGTCGCACGAGGGGCATTGCGGCGAGATGCAGCCCAGCGCGGTGGAGCGTCACAAGCCCTTCGGCGAGGGCCACGAGGTGGCAGGTATTCGCCCAGATCACGGGGACGAACTGGCGCGCGAACCGCGTGTGAACCGTCGGGCCGCCCGTGCCGACGCGCCACGTCCGGACGATGTCGTCAAGCACCTCGAGGCAGCGTTCGGGGCCTGGAACCACCGTTTGGGCGTCGTCGCTGGGCACATCGCGAGGCTAGCCACGGTGAGAGATGCGGACGTTCGTTTCGCCGTGTGCAGTCGAGACGGCATGCCATCCTCGGGCGCTCGGCGGGCGCCCGAGGACGGCGGGAGACCGAAGTCAGTCCATGTCGCGGCAGTGCTTGCAGCGCGGGTGGCCGCCGGTCCCGTCGACCTTGTTGTACCAGGGGATCTGCTGGCCGGAAGGGCAGTTGTCGTGGTCGTGGTAGACGTCGGGGTCGGACGGGTTGGACGAGTGATATGCGGCGACCTTCATAGTGGCTCCCTTGCCACGGCCTCCCGGCCGGAGGCGACGTGATCAAGGTAGGTCGCTCCTCCGACACCGCCTGCTGCGCGTGCGCGCCGGGCGGTCTCCCCTCTGCACCGGATCGGCGAGGAGGGCTGTCGTGGACGAGACCGCCGAGTCGATTGCTCGCCTGGACGACTTCCAGGTCGCTGACGTCATTGCCTCGGTGCGAGGCCTCCTCGACGTCGCGCTCGACCGATGTGCCCCAGGCTCGGCGGCAGCGCTGGAGATCTGCGCCGCATGGGAGGGGCTCGATGTCGTCGCAGCCGCATCCGTCACTGTTCAGAGGCTGCCGTCGGAGCTGAGCGCGCTGGGAGTCCTGGCGACCGCGCGACGCCTGGTGCGCGGGGCGATTCTCCGCGTCGAGCCCTTGTCGGCGGCCCTCCTCCTCGCCGAAGCCCTGCGGCACCTCGACACAGCGGCGCGGATCCTCGCGGCCGAAGAGCTTGGCGAGGCCTCGCCGTGGGCCTGATCTACGCCGGCCGGATGGAGCTGGCGACCCGCTACGCGGCCCTTGCCCTGGTCACCCCTCCCGGTGCGGCGACCGCGATGCCGGTCGGCCGGCTGCAGGACGACCTCGCGGTGCTCCTGGCGGAGATGGTGGAGACGGTGACGGGCCTCAGCATGGGCGCCGCCGTCCAGCCGGAGATCGCGGACCTGGTCCGGCATCCAGTCCGCCTGCCGCGCAGCGGCCTGGTGGCCCTGCCGCCCATCGACC
The DNA here is from genome assembly GCA_000767215.1 of Actinotalea fermentans ATCC 43279 = JCM 9966 = DSM 3133. GTDB lineage: Bacteria > Actinomycetota > Actinomycetes > Actinomycetales > Cellulomonadaceae > Actinotalea > Actinotalea fermentans. Next base: position 8,743 of record AXCX01000003.1, on the reverse strand, counting down.
GCTCCCCGGACCCTCAGCCGCCGTCGTCGCGCTGGGCGGACGTCCCGACGAGCCCGGCGCGCGCACACGGAGCGGTCCAGGTGTGGACGGGGTTGGTGGTCTCCGCCGCAACATCGGCCCAGGCCATGCGCGCCCAGGCGCACCACATGAGTGGCGCGCAGCGATGGACGGCGCTCGGCGAGGTCGCGGCGTTGGCTGAGGTCCTGGCCGTGACGAGGTCCGACCTGCTCACCGAGTTCGTGCCGGCCGGCGGCCGCGACGCGCGTGCCCGTCAGGCCGCCGCGGCGCTCGCCGTCGAGGCGCGTGAGGTTGTCCGCCTCGCCGGCGATCCTGAGGAACCCAGTGGCCCGACATGGAGCCCGATCTACCCGAGCCGCCGCATCGTCCCCGTGTCCACGCTCGCCGCACTGCCGCGGGCCGTCGAGAACGCCGGTCGGCTCCTCGCGCGGGGCGACGCTTCGATCACCGACGTGCTCTCCCTCACCAGGGTGCTCGCCCAGGCGGACCGGGGCGCGGTCGCCGTCCTGCGGGCGGCGGATGGTGCGCAGGAGGGCCCCGGCGCTCGTCTCGCGGCCCTCCTCAGCGCGCACGCCGACGAGCTGGCGGTCTCCGTCACGCAGAGCCGCGCGAACCTCGCGAGCCTCACCCCGGGCTCGGCGGCCGCTCTCGCTCAGGGTCGGGAGATCGGCGCCTCGGGACTTCCGCGGTTGCAGGCGGCCTCGCGAAGCCCCGACGACGCCCGCGCCGTCCTCACGGATGTCAGTGCGTACGCCGCCCCGACCGCGACGATGACGGTCGCCCTGCGCGATGCCGCCGCTCGGGCGGTCGCCGAGCACGGCGTGGCCGTCCGCGATCGCTCCGAGGACAGCCCGCTGCTGTGGCGGCCGGCGGCCAGCTTCGACGTCGTACCGCTGGTGCGAGCCCTGGACAGCGCCGTCGTGACCGCGCGCCGTGCGGCGATCGAGGCCACCACCGACGCGCCGGCCCCGGGAGCGGAGCGGGTCCTTCGCGCGTCCACGGCTCAGCTGCGCCATGCGCTCGCGCGTCGTCAGATCGAGCTCCGGCCCGACGCGCCGACAACCGCACCCCTGACGGCTCACTTCGAACCGGTCGGCCACGGTCGCGCCGCCAGGGGAGCGTAGGAGTGTCTGCTCCCGTCGATGACGACCACGTCGACGTGGACGCGCTCGTCGACCAGGTCCTTGGCGGTCGCCCACGGCCGGTCGTCTGGCAGCACCTGGACGCAGCCACCGCCGCGACGGCCTGGGCCGAGCTCGACACCTGGGTGCGGTGGCTCGCCAGCCGCTACAGCCTCGACCACCGCGACGTCCCACCGTGCTGGTTCGCGCATGGCCACCTGGTCGAGGAACTCTCCGCCCTGCGCACGGCGCACCGCGCATCGTTCGACCCGGCGGCGTCGCCCGTGGGGCCCGTCGAGTGGCATCAGACGTTCGCGGCCGCGCGGGGGCGGCTGCAGCTCTGGTGCGGACGGACGGGCTGCCGGCCCGGTGAGCATCGTCCCGACGCCCCGCCGGCATGGGCGACGGATCCGATGACCACCGGCTACGGGGCTCGCTTCGCCGCCCACCTCGAGGCGGACCTGTCGGCACGAGACGACTGACACGGAGACCCTGCGGTGCGCGCGGCCGGGGCTCCCTGGGTCGACCCTGCCGACGCGAGGAGGCGCACCGTGAACGACGCGGCCACGACACCGGCCCCCACGCTGCGCGACCGTGCGCTCGCCTACGCAGCCGCCGGCATCGCCGTCTTCCCGTGTGTGCCCGGCGGCAAGACGCCGCTGACGGCGAACGGCTTCCACGACGCGACGACCGACGCGGACCGCATCCGCCGATGGTGGTCGATGCGCCCGTCCGCGAACATCGCCGCACCGACCGGGGCTCCTGGTTTCGACGTGCTCGACGTCGACGTCCGGCCCGACGGCAACGGCTGGCACGCGTTCCACCGCGCCCAGGCCGCCGGGCTGGTCGACGGCTGGGTCCGGGCCGTCCTGACGCCGTCGGGCGGTCTGCACCTGCACTACCCCGGCACTGACCAGCACAACGGCAGCCTGCGCGGGCTGCACGTCGACTTCCGGGCGACCGGCGGGTACGTCCTGCTGCCGCCGTCGTTCGGCCAGACCAAGGCCTACTCCCGCGACTACCAGCTGATCGCGACGCGGCCGGGGCCTGGTCGCCCGCTGGACTGGAGCGCCGTCGTCGATCTCCTCACCCCGATCGCTGCGCGAGGCGGCGTGGGCCAGGGCATCGTCCGTCAGCGCGAGGGTGGCGACCCGACGCCGGCACTCGCCGCGCACGTGGCGCGGCAGCCCGAGGGCAACCGCGACAACGCCCTGTTCTGGGCTGCCTGTCGGGCCGCGGAGGCCGGCGTCCAGGACTTCGAGCCGCTCGTGACGGCCGCCGTGAGCGCCGGTCTGAGCGAGCGGGAGGCGGCGCGCACAGTGCTGAGCGCCCAGCGCACGGTCGGTGGCGCTGCCACCCGAACGGCCGCCGACGTCCGCCCCGTACCCGCAGCCCCCGCCCGGCTCTGAGGAGATCGCCATGCCTCGCTCGCGCACCAGTGCCGCCGCGACGACGTCGCGCGCGAGGGTGGCCGACGTCGCCCCGCCGACCGTCGAGCGGCTGTGGACCATCGGGGAGGTCTCCGCCTTCCTGGGGATCCCCATCGCGACGCTCCACCAGTGGCGGTACCTCGGCACCGGTCCGGACGCGTATCGCGTCGGCAAGCACCTGCGCTACAGCCCGGTCGCCGTGCAGGCGTGGCTGGAGAGCGAGTGCCGGCGTGAGGTGAGTGCCTGACCGTGGCCGGGAGCGTCAAGAAGCGGCCCGACGGGATGTGGCGCGCCCGGTACCGCGACGCGACCGGCAAGGAGCGCGCTCGGCACTTCGCACGGAAGGCCGACGCCGAACGCTGGCTCGCGGCGCAGGCGTCGTCCATCGCCCGGGGCGACTGGGTGGATCCGGCCAAGGCTCGGGTCACCGTCGAGGAGTGGTCGCAGGTCTGGCTCGCGACGAAGGCGCACCTGCGGCCGCGCACGCGGGAGAAGTACGAGAGCGCCCTGCGCGTGTGGGTGCTCCCGAGGTGGGGGCGGGTGGCGCTCGCGGACATCACGCACGCCGACCTCGTCAGGTGGGTCGCGGAGATCCAGGCCGACCGCAGCCCGGCGCACACGCGGCACACGCTGATCGTGATGTCGCAGATGCTCAAGCTCGCGGTCCGGGACGGGCGCCTGACCAGGAACGTCGCCGACGGCGTCCCGAAGCCGCGGCTGACGCGGCCGGTTCAGCGGTTCCTGAGCAACGAGGAGGTCGCCCGACTCGCGGCGGAGCTGCCCGAGCCGTACGACTTGCTGGTCGTGCTGCTGGCCTTCACCGGCCTGCGGTTCGGCGAGGCCGCCGGGCTCCAAGTCGGCGACGTCGACCTCGAGCGCGGCCGGGTGACCGTGAACTGGAGCATCAGTGAGCTGTCGCGCGGGGGACTCCACCGGGACGCCCCGAAGACCTACCGGCGTCGGGCCGTCCCGATCCCGGCCTTCCTCGTCGCCCGCCTGCGCGCGTACATGGCGGAGAAGCCTGCCGACGCGCCGCTGTTCACAGCGAGCAAGGGCGGCACGTTGAGGAACTCGAACTTCCGGCACTACTTCTTCGACCCCGCCGTGGAGCGCGCAGGCCTCGCGCCGCTGACGCCGCACAACCTGCGGGACACGGCCGCGAGCCTCGCCGTCGCGTCGGGGGCGAACGTGAAGGCGGTCCAGCGGATGCTCGGGCACGCGTCCGCGTCGATGACGCTGGATGTGTATTCGGGCCTGTTCGACGCGGAGCTCGACGACGTGGCGGAGCGGATGAACGCCGCCGCGACCGACGCGCTGGGTGCTTGGGGTGCGGGCGGCGGAAACGCCACAGGGGCGGACGCCGGATGAGCCCGCCCAAGCGAGGGGACGCCCCGAAGGGCAAGCCGACCCCTGTTCGCGTGACCTCGGTCAGTACCGAACGGACGCGCCGAAGGGTCCGAGAGGTCGAGCAGCCGATCATCAACATCACGCTGCAGCCGGACGAACGCCGAGTGTTCAGCGTCGTGGAGGCGGCCGCCGTCCTGGGCATCAGCCGCAGCAAGCTCTACGAGTTCATCGCCGCCGGCGAGATCCACTCGATCCGCATCGGCCGACTGCGCAAGATCCCGGTCGCTGCGATCGACGAGTTCATCACACCGCCACCGCGCCCTTGACGTTGGCCTAGACATGCGCGTTGAGCCAGTCCCAGGCCGCTTGTGTCAGCCAGCCTGAGTAGGTGTCCTTCGTGATGTCGAGCACGAGCATGCGGTCCGAAGCATCCATCGAGGGCTTCAGTCGGTCGAAGGCCTGGCTGGGGCTCAGAGACGACACGACGATCCACGTGGAGTCGAGGTAGTGCCACCAGGTGCCAAGCTCCCTGATCTTCTCGTAGAGACTGTCGTAGTTCTGTCCGGGCTTGTTGAGGTCGTAAGTGATGAGCAGTGCGGCCATTTCGCTTCTCCTTTATGGCTGGGGCGAGCCGAGGGGCCGGCGACGCGGGGATGCCGCCGGCCCATCGGGCTACTTCTCGTTGCGGACGCCCTTGTGCTGGTTCGGGCTGCCGTTGAGGATGCGGCCGGTTGCGGCGTCGCGCTTGAACCACGTGCCGCCGCGCTTGAACTCGCTGCGACCCTTGACGGCACCGATGCGGTGTCCGCGACCTGTGTTCTTGGCCATTCTTCTCGCCTCCCTTCCGACAGCCCCGGGTCCGCTTCGCGGGGGCTCTCGCTGGGTAGTCGAGATGGAGGCGGCTGGAGTTAGGTCAGGCGCGACACTCCACGCAAAGGCCGTCCACCACCAAGTGCGGACTGAACTGGAGGAAACATCGTGTGCAAGTCGCCGCATGTTTAGCGTCCCGCTCGCAACGGCAGTCGCCGCAGTTGGGGCAGAACGGCTGCCTGCACGCCTGGCATGGGTAGCCACGCCGCTGGAAGGTGGTGCCGCAGCAAGAGCCAGAGAGAAGGGGCCGGGTATCGAAGTCGCGCTGGATCGGGGCGTGAAACGTTTCGATCTTCCAGAGGTCCGAGTCGCAGAACACGGCGTAGACCCGCTTCTCGTCGCCGACGGCGTTCACGTAGAAGTCCGCCTGGGCCCCCCAAGGCGTCCACCAAGGCAACCGCTGAGACAGCGATGCCCCGGACGCAAGACCGAGAAGCGCGTGACCTTGGGTGAGTTGCTGACCGCGCCACGGGAACACTATGGGCCAGCCTTGCTCAGGGTCCGGCTTGACGCTGGCATGGGTCACTTCCTGGGTGGCCCGGTCGATGATGGCGACAGCGCCCAGGCCCGGCAAGCGCTTGGCGAGCGCGATCGCGCAGACCGGCCTGCTCGCCTGTGAAGCGTCGTAGAGGTCGATCAGATGCTGCGCCGTGAGTGGCCCCGCGCCGATGACCGTGAGGGCCGCAGCTTCTGGCAGAAGAAGGCGCTGGGCGATTCTGTCGCACGCGGTCTCAAGGAGACGACCGGGCTCATCTTGATCGGCCAGCCAGTCGTAGACGTCTGGTGCCTGGTCGACGAGCCAGTGCCCCAACTCGTGGGCAAGGGTGAAGTTCTCCCGTCGGCTCCACGGTGTCGGCGCGTAGAGGATCACGCCGTCCTGGAGAAATGACACGCCGTCACATGCACCGCCATCGTCGCGGGCATCGGAGAGGTGCTCCGCGGGTCGAACCGTCAGTTTCAAGTCCTCGCGGAGAACCGCCATCGGGCTCTCCGTGAAGCGTGCTCGCACGTCATCGGTCAGCAGGGAGAGGGCCCGTTCGACGCAAACTTCCAGGTTCATTCGAGCCTCACTCCTCATCGGCCCCTTCAACAGACGCGACGAGAGCGTCTAGCGATCGCAGAAGCTGTTCCGAGTCGGGCCGTTCGCCGCGGTGCACGGTCGCAAGCATCCGGCTTTCGAGCGTCGCGGCGGCCACGGCACGCGAGACCTGTCTGGCCTCCGCCCAGCGGTTCACGAGCTGCTCGAACTTCGGGTGTTCACGTGCGACGGAAATCGGTTCAGGCAGTGACTGAGAAATAGCGGGTGAGATCAGTCGGTCCACCGGCGTGACAAGGATCTCCGCGATTGCTTGCACGACAGCGGGGGGCACATCGATGGCGGTACGCGTCTCCCACCTGAAGACGTCGCTCCTCTCGAAGTCCCAGCCGCGCTCTCGCAGCCGTGCCGCGACGTCACTCACACTTAGGCGCGCGCGCTTTCTTGCACGTGACAACGCCGGCGAGTCGAGCCTGCATTCGCGATCGGGGACAAGTCCAAGCATTGCCGCCACCGCGTCATCCTCGAGTCTGGGTGCACTCCAGGCCGACAACCAGAGCGCGCTCGCCGTTTGGAGCAAGCTGGCCAACTCGTCTCGGTCCGGACCGCTCAGTTCGGCGGTCCGCAGAATCCGTTCGCGCTCCTCAGGCCTCTCGATCAGCTCCGACAGAAGCCGGTCGCGCTCGTCCTCATCCATCTCTTCCCTCCCTTCTACCCATCTCGTCTCGAAGGAGTGCCAGCGCTCGGGTGATCATCTGGCTGACGCGGGCCGGGCTCACGCCCAGCTCGATGGCCACGTCTGCGCGCGGTCGCTCGAGTGCCACGGTCTGCCATACGGCCGTTCGATGACGCTCGTCCAAGACCGAGAGACTGGCCCTGGCCAGCGCCGCTCGTCTACCTCGGTCGTGAGCATCGGCGACGTCTTCCGCGATGTCTGTTGTCTCAGCGCGATCATGTGCGGACGTGACGAGCTCGGGTCCGCCGTGCCGGACCTCCGCAGAGCGAACTCGATCGAGCGCCTTCCGCTTCGCAGCGGTCACGAGGAACGCTTCCCAGTTCCGCACGTCTCGCGGAGACGCCATGATCGAGACCATCGCGTCACTCACCGCGTCCGACGCCTCAGAAGCCCGACCCGCCTCTCGCAGCACGGAGGCAGCGACCCTGTGCATCGCATCCCGATGACGGAGGTACAGCGCACCAAGGTCCGGCGGGACGGTGGTCACCGTCGCCGCCTGACCTGCCCGGCCAAGCGCCGGCACGATCGAGGCTCTCTACCCATTCCGGCCATGTCCTCCTCGCCTCGAAGTCGAGACGGCTCGACTGAGCGTTAGGCCACAGGGGTGGCTGGGCTCTGTCCGGAGCGATTGTCCCGCGCCGGGTCGACACGACCCCGCATCGACACGGGCGACGGCGCCGTCGTCGAGTCGAACATCGAGTCGCGGGCCGAAGTGCGGACTGGATGCGGACTTGCGGCCCAAGTGGACGCCCTCTGCTGGCCCTCTTCGAGGCTCCTGCAAGCCTCTGACCTGCACAAACACCACGGTGGGCCCCGTGGGGATCGAACCCACAACCCGCGGATTAAAAGTCCGCTGCTCTGCCAGTTGAGCTAGAGGCCCGGCGCGCGGACCTCGATCCGCGCGGGGCCAGCGTACGGCCCGACCTCGCCCGCGCTACCGCACCCCGACGCGCGACGCCGCCCGGCCGCCCGCCTCGTACGCGGCCTCCTGGGCGGTCTTCCGCAGGAGCGCCGCGGTCTCGATGAACGCGTCCATGGCGGGGTTGACCCCGGCCAGGGTCAGCTCGCGCTCGACCACCACGAGGTCGGCGCCCCAGACGTCCGCGACGATCCGGCGCAGGTAGGCGGTGTTGTGGTCCCAGCCCTCGCGGGGGGCGCCCGGGCCGTAGCCGCCGCCGCGCGTCGTGAGGACGACCGTCGGCGTGCCGTCGAGGAGGCGCTCGCCGCTGGTGCCGCCGGCGATGGCGAGGTCGATCCACGTCTTGACGTGCTGCGACACGCCCCAGTTGTAGAGCGGCAGGGCGAGGATCGCGCCGTCGGCGTGGCGCAGCTCGTCGGCGAGGGTCGCGGCGAGCGCGATCGCGTCGCGCTGCTCGGGCGTGCGCTGGTCCTCGGGCATGAACCCGCCGAGGACGGCCGTCGACCACGCGTCGGCCGGGAGAGGGTCGGCAGCCAGGTGGCGCCGGACGAACGTCGCGCCGGGCTGGGCGGCGGTCCAGCCGGCCTCGGCGAGGTCGGCGAGCTCGCTGCTCGCGGAGTGCGGACCCTGGATGCTGGCGTCGATACGCAGGACGGACATGGCTGCTCCCTCGGCTTGAATGTTCAACCCCACTGTCACACGAAGGGCTTGAACATTCAAGCCGGGCCGTACGATGGGCGCGTGCCCGACGAGACGCCTTGGCTCGACCGCGACGAGCGCCATGCCTGGATGTCGCTCATGGCGATGCTCATGAGCCTCCCGCCGGCGGTCGACGCCCAGCTCAAGCGGGACAGCGGCCTGAACTTCTTCGAGTACTCGATCCTGTCCCAGCTCTCGGCGCCGCCGAGCCGGCGGGTGCAGATGAGCCCGCTGGCCCAACTCACCGGCGGCTCGTTGTCCCGGCTCTCGCACGCGGCGAGCCGGCTCGAGGAGCGCGGACTCGTCCGCCGGCACGTGGTCACCGACGAGGCGCGGTGCACCGAGCTGGAGCTGACCGAGGAGGGCATGGCGTTCCTCGAGGCGGCGGCACCCGGTCACGTCCGCGAGGCGCGCCGCCTGGTCTTCGACTCCCTCACACCCGACCAGGTGCGCCACCTCCGCGACATCACGCAGGCCATCACCGCGGCCGCGGCCCCCGACGTCGCCGCGGTGCTCCGCGACGCCATCGTCGCCTCCGACGACCTCTGAGGCCGCAGGCGTCAGCCG
>AXCX01000279.1 GCA_000767215.1 Actinotalea fermentans ATCC 43279 = JCM 9966 = DSM 3133 | reverse complement strand
GCCGCGTGGGCGGCCGGTGCGGCCGCGCGGGCCGCGGTGCCGCGCTCGACGCGTCCGACGGCCGTCGGGCACGCGCACCGTCCGTCCGAGGCGTCGACCGAGGTCATTGCCCGGGTGCCGGCCGAGAGGGCCGCCGAGAAGGCGCCCGTGGCCGAGGTCGCGACGGACGTCGAGGAGACGCCGACGTGGGCGCCGGTCCCGGTCCCGCGCCCGACGTACTCCCTCAAGCCCGCGGTCCGTCGTCCGGACCCGGCCCCGCTCGTGCTGGACGAGCAGGACGTCGCGGAGGCTGCCGCAGCCATGGGGGAGACCGGCCGGGAGGAGACCGGCCGCGAGGTGGCCGAGGAGCCGGCGGCGGTCACCGCCGGGTTCGACCTCGACGCCGTGCTGGCCCGGCGCCGCGCGTCGGGCGAGTAGCAGGTCCGGACGGCCCGAGGGCCGGCGAGGCCGGTGCAGCAGGCCGGCCTCGGGGCCGTGCCGCACGGGTTCGACCACCGTCTTGCGGGTGCTACCCTTGTACCCGCTTCCTGGGGCTGTGGCGCAGTTGGTAGCGCGTCTCGTTCGCAATGAGAAGGTCAGGGGTTCGAATCCCCTCAGCTCCACCAGGTGAAGGCCCCTTCGGGGGCCTTCGTCATGTCTGGGCCGTGGGCGGCGCGGCGGTGGATAGCCTGGCCCTGACGACGGAACCCCTCCTCCGCCGTCGCCGGAGGCCTGTTCCATGGACCTGCCAGTGGTACCTGTGCCCGTGCGCGGTGAGCGCCGCAGGGGCAGGCCCTTCCGTGCGACCGCGACGACGCGGGTCGTGGTCGGCGACGACCCGGCGGCGGTCGAGACGGCGGTGCTGCTGGCGGCGCGGATCGGCTACGACCTCGGCGCGCCCATCGGCGTGGGGCGCGAGGGTGACACCGACGTCGTCGAGCTGCGGATCGTCGTCGACCCGGCCGAGCTGCCGGTGCCGCGCGACCTCGCACCCGAGCTGGCCGCGGAGGCGTACCGGCTCGAGGTGGACGCCGACCGCGTCGTCGTCAGCGCGCTCGACGCGCGCGGCCTGCTGCGCGGCCTGGCGACCCTCGAGCAGCTCGCCCACCCGGTCGACGACGGCGTCCTCGTGCCGCCGGTGCTCGTGGTCGACCACCCGCGCTTCGCGTGGCGGGGCCTGTGCGTCGACGTCGCCCGGCACTGGTTCGGCCCGGAGACCCTGCGGACCATCGTGGGGCTGCTCTACTCCCTCAAGCTCAACGTGCTGCACCTGCACCTGACCGACGACCAGGGCTGGCGGATCGAGTCGCCGTCGCACCCCTCGCTCGCGGAGGTCTCGGGCCGGACCGCCGTCGGGGGCGACCCCGGTGGCTTCCTCACCGCGGGCCAGTTCGCCGCGCTGGTGACGTTCGCCGAGGCCCGCGGGATCACCGTGGTGCCCGAGATCGACCTGCCGGGGCACGTCAACGCGGCGCTGCACGCGTGCGCCGAGCTGACGCCGGGCGGGGAGGGCAGGCCGGCCTACACGGGGGTCGGGGTGGGGTTCTCCCGCCTGCACGCCGAGCTGCCCGCGACCATCCCGTTCGTGTCCGACGTCCTCGCCGACATCGCGGAGATGACGCCCGGGCCGTACGTGCACATCGGCGGGGACGAGGCCCTGACGATGCACGCCGCCGAGTACGACCACCTCGTCGGGCACGCGGCCCGCGTCGTCGCCGCCGCCGGCAAGACGGTCGTCGGCTGGCAGGAGGCCCTGCGGACGTCGCTGCCGCCCGGGTCGCTCGTGCAGTACTGGGACGAGCGCCCGGCCGACGCGTCGCTCACGGCCGCGCTCGACGCCGGCATCCGGCTGGTCTTCTCGCCCGCGTCCCGCCTCTACCTGGACATGCGCTACGACCCCAGCACGCCCGTGGGCAGCGACTGGGCGGGCTTCATCGACCTGCGCCGCGCCTACGAGTGGGACCCGGTGGCGCTCCTGGGGGTCCCCGAGTCGGCCGTGGCGGGCGTCGAGGCGGCGATCTGGACCGAGAACGTGCGCACGCCCAAGGACCTGTTCGGGCTGCTCCTGCCCAGGCTGGCCGCGGTCGCCGAGGTCGCGTGGTCACCGGGCGCCAGGACCGCCTTCCACGGCTTCACGGCCCGCCTGCGGCACATCACGCCGCGGTGGGACGCCCAGGGGCTGCCGTGGCACCGCGGGGCACTCGCGGAGCGGCCCGGGCCGGGCTGACGCGGCTCGGACGGTTCAGACGGCTCGGACGGCTCGGACGGCTGAGGGGGCCTAGACCCAGCTCTGCAGCCACTGGCGCAGCTGCCACTGCTCGAACGTGATGACCTGGCCCGTCCAGACCGGGTAGAAGAACACCGCCGCGCCGACCACGAGCACCGCGGCCACCACGTAGCCGAGCACGACGAACCGGCGCAGCCCGTCGTCGTCGCGGGACCACCGCCACAGCGCTGTGGCGGCCCACGCGAGCAGGAGCGCCAGGAACGGCAGGAACGCCACCGCGTAGAACGCGAAGATCGGGCGGTCCGCGTAGGCGAACCAGGGGAGCCACCCGGCCGCGACGCCGACGAGGAGCGGCACGGGCGTCAGGTCGCGCCGGCGCACCACGAGCACGATGGCGGCGACCAGGGCGATCGCGGCGAGCCACCACACGAACGGGTTGCCGAGCGACGTCACCGCCTGGGCGCACCGCTCCGCGCCGCACAGGGTGCCGGCCGGCTCGGGGGACTCGTAGAAGAACGACGTCGGCCGCCACTGCACGATCCAGCCGAGCGGAGAGGCGGAGTACGGGTGCTCCGCCTCGAGCGTCGTGTGGAAGTTCCAGATCTGGGCGTGGAAGTGCCACCAGGACCCGATGGCGTCCGTCACCGCGTTGCCGCCGGGCTGGCTCGCGGCCCACTGCCGACCGTAGGAGCCGGCGCTGGCGAACCACGACGTCCAGGTGGCGACGTACACGGCGGCGGCCACGCCGACCAGCGAGGCGAAGGCGGGCAGCGCGTCGCGCAGCAGGGTGCCCTGCCACCACCGGCGCACCCCCGCGCGTCGCCGCGCCGCCGCGTCCCACCCGACGGACAGCAGGCCGAAGGCCGCGACGAAGTACAGGGCCGACCACTTGGTGCCCAGGGCCAGGCCGAGCAGCACGCCGGCGAGCAGACGCCACGGCCGCAGACCGAGCCGTGGTCCGAACCCGGAGCCGGCCTGCGTGCCGTCCATGATCTCCGTGCCGGGCGGAGCGCCCGGTGGACCCGCGGCGAGCCTGGTCAGGTGCGCCGCGGCGTGGTCGCGGTCGACGAGCAGCGCGGCGAACGCGGCGATGAGGAACATGGCCAGGATGCCGTCGAGCAGGGCGACCCGGGACTCGACGATGGCCGTCCCGTCGAGCGCCACGAGGGTGCCGGCGACACCGCCCAGGAGCGTCGAGCCGAGCAGGCGCCGGCCCGCCCGCACCACCAGCAGCACGGTGAGGATCCCGGCCAGGGCGACGGCGATGCGCCACCCGACCCGGTCGTCGCCCCCGAGCAGGCGCATGCCGAGGCCGATCAGCCACTTGCCGACCGGCGGGTGCACGACGAACGCCGCGGTGTCGAGGTGGCTGTCGTACAGGCCCGCCTCGAACGCCGGGTTCGGCTCGGGCGGCCACTGGGCCTCGTAGCCGAGCGTCGCCAGCGTCCAGCCGTCCTTGACGTAGTACGTCTCGTCGAAGACCAGCGGGTAGGGGCGGTCGAGGGCAGGGAGCCGGACCGCCGCCGCGAGCGCTGTCACCGCGAGGGTGAGCGGCCAGCCGGCGCCCCGCTCGAGCGCCGCCGTCAGTCGCGCCCCCACGGCTGCCGGCGGTGCCTCGGTGGTCACGCCGGTCATCGTAGGGGGCCGGTCGTGGCGAAGGGCTGTCGACGGGTGTCGCTAGCCTGGCGGGCATGACTTCCGGGCGCGTCGTGCTGGCGGCCACGCCGATCGGCAATCCCGACGACGCCTCGCCGCGGCTGCTCGCGGCCCTGGCGAGCGCCGACGTCGTCGCGGCCGAGGACACGCGGCGCCTGCTCGGCCTGTGCCGGCGGCTCGGCGTGACGCCCACCGGGCGGGTGCTGAGCTTCCACGAGCACAACGAGGGCGGGCGCCTGGCGGAGCTGCTGGCGGTGGTGCGCGACGGCGGCACGGTGCTCGTGGTGTCCGACGCGGGCATGCCGACCGTGTCCGACCCGGGCTACGGCCTGGTGCGCGCCGCGGCGGCCGAAGGCCTGCCGGTGACCGTCGTCCCCGGCCCGAGCGCGGTCCTGGCGGCGCTCGCCGTGGCCGGGCTGCCCACCGACCGGTTCACCTTCGAGGGGTTCCTGCCGCGCAAGCCGGGGGAGCGGTCGCGCGCGGTCGCCGAGCTCGCCGGCGAGCGGCGCACGATGGTGTTCTTCGAGGCGCCGCACCGCCTCGCTGCAGCGCTCGCGAGCCTCGCCGACGGCCTCGGCGCCGACCGCCCCGCCGCCGTCTGCCGCGAGCTGACGAAGACCTACGAGGAGGTCCTGCGGGCGCCGCTGGCCGAGCTCGCCGCCTGGGCGGCCGCCGAGGAGGTGCGCGGGGAGATCGTCGTCGTCGTGGGCGGGGCGCAGCCGGCCCCGCCTGCGGACGTGGCGGACCTCGTGACCGAGGTGCTCGTCCGCGCGGACCAGGGGGAGCGGCTCAAGGACGCCGTCGCCGTCGTGGCCGAGCGCGCGGGCGTGCCCAAGCGCGCGCTCTACGAGGCAGCCCTCGGCAGGCGCCGGGGCTGACCCCTGGCCAGGCCGTCCGGTCCGACGCACCATGGCGACATGGCTGCGACCCGAAGGGCACGCCGCGTCCGCTGGGCGGGTGGGTGGTCCGCGCTCGCGACGGCGGCGCTCGTGGCGGGCTGCGCGACGCCGGAGCCCGCGCCGACGCCGTCGGTGGTGCTGGT
>AXCX01000278.1 GCA_000767215.1 Actinotalea fermentans ATCC 43279 = JCM 9966 = DSM 3133 | reverse complement strand
CGACGACGCGGCGACCCGCGACCGGTTCGCCCGGCTCGGGGCCGACCTCGCGGGCCTGGGCATCACGATGGACTTCGCACCCGTCGCGGACGTGACGGTCGGCGCGGCGGACCCGACGATCGGCGACCGGTCGGCCTCGGCGGACCCGGCGGTCGCCGCGCGGACCGTGGTCGCCGCGGGTCGCGGCCTGCTCGACGGCGGCACGGTGCCGGTGCTCAAGCACTTCCCCGGGCACGGCTCGGTGACCGCCGACAGCCACGTCGGCCTGCCGGTCCAGCCGGCCGGCGTCGAGCAGCTCGCGGCGCGGGACCTCGTGCCCTTCGGAGCAGCCGTGGACGCGGGCGCCCCGGTCGTGATGATGGGACACCTCGACGTGGTCCAGCTCGACCCGGGGGTGCCCTCGTCGCTGTCGCCCGCCGCCTACCGGCTGCTGCGCGAGAGCCTCGGGTTCGACGGCGTCGCGGTGACCGACGCCCTCGACATGGGCGCCGTGCCGTCCGGGGCGCCCGGCGAGGAGGTGGTGCGTGCCCTGGCGGCGGGGGCCGACCTGGTCCTCAAGCCGCGCGACGTCGGCGCCGCCCATGCGGCGGTCGTCGCGGCCGTGCAGTCCGGCGCGCTGCCGCGCGAGCGGCTTGAGGAGGCCGCGACGCGCGTCGTCGCCCTCCAGCTCTGGGCGGGCTGACCGGGGCGGCTCCCGGGTGCGCCTACAGCGGCTTGCCCGCGCGCATCTCCGCGACCAGGGCCTCGACGACCGGCCCGAGCTCGCCCGCGTTGCGGCGGGCGACCGCACGCTGGCGCTGGTACCCGGCGCCCTTGCGCAGGATGGTCCGGATGCCGGCGAGCTCGTCGGTGGCGCCGAGGCGCTCGGCGGTCGGCGCCAGGTCCGCCAGGAGCCGCTCGACGGCGTCCGTGACCAGCTCCTCGTCGCCCGCCGCGTTCGTGATGATGATCGCGTCCATGCCGTAGCGCGCCGAGCGCCACTTGTTCTCCTGGACGAACCACGGTGGCAGGCGCGGCAGCTCCTCCCCGGCGTCGTACAGGGTGGAGAAGTGCTCCACGAGGCACTGGGTGAGGGCCGCGAGCGCGAGGACCTCGGTGAGGTTCGAGGCGCCGTCGCAGATCCGCATCTCCAGGGTGCCCAGGCGGGGCGAGGGCCGCAGGTCCCAGCGGATCTCGGAGATGTCGTCGATCACGCCCGTGTGCAGCATGTCCGCGGCGTAGGCCTCGAAGTCGGCCCAGGCGTCGAACTGGAAGGGGAGCCCCGCCGTCGGGAGCTGCTGGAACATCAGGGCGCGGTTGGACGCGTAGGCGGTGTCCTTGCCGCCCCAGAAGGGCGACGACGCCGAGAGGGCCTGCAGGTGCGGGTAGTAGGCGAGGACCGCGCGCAGGATCGGCAGCACCTTGTCGCGCGACTCGATGCCGACGTGCACGTGGATGCCGTAGATGAGCATCTGCCGGCCCCACCACTGGGTGCGCTCGATGAGCGTGGCGTACCGCTGCTTGTCGGTCACCTTCTGGTTGCTCCACGACGCGAACGGGTGCGTCCCGGCGCACATGAGCTCGACGCGGAGGGGGTCGGTGATCCGCCGAAGCTCCTCGACCGTCCGGTGCAGGTCCGCCCCCGCCTCGCCCACGGTCCGGCACACGCCCGTGACGATCTCCACCGTGTTGAGCAGCAGCTCCTGCTTGATGGTCGGGTGGTCGCCGCCGTCCGAAGGGGCGACGGCGTCGAGCACGGTCTGGGCGACCTGGCGCAGGTCGCCGGAGTCCGCATCGACGAGCGCGAGCTCCCACTCGATGCCGACGGTCGAGCGCTCCGACTCCGCGAACGGGATGTCCATCAGTCGGTCCCCACCGGCTCCACGAGGAGCACCTGCTGGCTCCCGGCCACGCGCGTCAGCACGATCGTCGCCTCGCCGTCGCCGCGCAGGTCGAGCTGCTTGCGCAGCTGCTCCGGCACGACGGCGGTGCCGCGCTTCTTGATCGTCAGGCGGCCCACGCCCCGCTCCCGCAGGGCCGTGCGCAGCCGCTTGAGGCCGAACGGCATGGTGTCGAGCACCCGGTAGGCGGTCGCCGCACCGGTGGCCACGAGGGCGTCCGAGGTCACGTAGGCAATCGTCGCGTCCAGCAGCCGACCGCGCACCTGGTCCGCGACCGTGCCGACGAGGCCGGCGCGGATGACGGCGCCGTCGGGCTCGTAGAGGTAGGTGCCGACGGGTCCGGCGTCGGCGTGCGGAGCGGGGCCGCGCAGGACGGTCGCCGCCTGCCCGCGCACGACGAGCGCGGTGCGCCCGGGGCCGTCGGGCGCGAGCGGGCCGAACCACAGGCCGGCCTCGACGACGTCCCCGTCGATGCTGACCCACTGGGCCTCGGCGTCGTCGGGCACGGCGGCGTGCGGGATGGCCGGGCCGACCTTCACGCCCAGGGCCGGGACGGCGTCGCGCAGGGCGAGCACCCGGTCCAGGGGCGGGGTGTACGCCGCGGGATCGTGCGCGCGCCGGCCCTGGGCCGTGCGCCGGGCGGGGTCGGCGAAGACGCCGTCGACGCCCTCGGCGGCCAGGTCGAGCGTGAGGCCGTCGGCGTGCCGGACGGTGGCCTCGGGGAAGTGCCGCAGGTTGACGGTCGCGATGGCCGCGGTGAGCTCGTCGACGTCGCACGCGAGCACGCCGAGGCCGAGCGCCGCCATCGCCATCGCGTCGCCGCCGATGCCGCAGGTGAGGTCGGCGACGAGGGTGCACCCGGCGGCCTGGTAGCGCCGGGCGTGCCGGGCGCCGACGGTCAGCCGGGTCGCCTGCTCCAGGCCGGCGGGCGTGAAGAGCATGCCGTCGGCGAAGTCGGCGAACTTGGCGCGGCCCTGGGCGCGCAGGCGCGACTGCGTGAGCGCGCCGGCCACGAGCCGCGGGTCCAGGCCCTCCTTCTGCAGCCGCTCCGCCATCGGGAGCGCGAGGCGCTCGTCGTAGGGCGGGAGAGCCCCGAGCAGGGCCCAGCCGTCGGGGCTGAGCAGCAAGGACAGGGTCTCGGGGTCCACGCGCCCGATCCTTGCACGCACCGCTCGCTCGGGACGGCGCTGCGGTCGTCGTCCCGGCGGGGGCGGGCCCCGTGGTGGGTGACCCCGCCCGCCCGCGTGCACCCACCGCCGCACCTGTGACGCGTGGGGCCAGTGGGGCGGGTGGGGCGTCACGCGCGCGCCAGGAGTCCCGCCTGTCACAAGAGCGGCGGTACGTGCGCCGTGGACGCGGTCACACGCGCGCGTGTCGGGCGGGAACGCTCCACACGGTGGGGAGGGGGATCGCGGGGCTGGCACTCGCGTTGACTGAGTGCTAACCCCGGCCTAGATTGCTCCTAGCACTCGCCACAGGCGGGTGCCAGCCGCTCCGGTTCGGCTGACCGGCACCCGCGACGGCGGACAGCCCGGACAGGCGGCAGCTGAACGTTCCGTTCCCACGACTGTGAGAAGGGGAGGTCCGCTGTGTCGGTCTCCATCAAGCCGCTCGAGGACCGGGTCGTCGTCCGCACGCTCGAGGCGGAGCAGACGACGGCATCCGGTCTCGTGATCCCGGACACCGCCAAGGAGAAGCCCCAGGAGGGCGAGGTCCTGGCGGTCGGCCCGGGTCGCATCGACGACAAGGGTCAGCGGGTGCCGCTCGACGTCGCCGTCGGCGACCGCGTCATCTACAGCAAGTACGGCGGCACCGAGGTCAAGTACAAGGGCGAGGAGTTCCTCATCCTCTCCGCGCGCGACATCCTCGCCGTCGTCAGCTGACACCTGACATCACGACGCACGACGCCCCGGCCCCCTCGTGGGGGCCGGGGCGTCGTCGTCTGCAGCCTCAGCCGGCTCGCCGGACGCGGCGGCTGAGCATCTCGCTGCGCTCCTCCTCCGACAGGCCGCCCCACACCCCGTAGGGCTCGCGGACGGCGAGGGAGTGCTCGCGGCACTCGTTCAGCACGGGGCACGTGGCGCAGATCTGCTTGGCCGCCTCGGCGCGCCGACGGCGCGCGGCACCGCGCTCGCCCTCGGGGTGGAAGAACAGGGTCGGGTCGGCCTCACGGCACTTCCCCTCGTACTGCCACTCCCAGAGGTCCATCACCGGACCGGGCAGTCGCGAGATCTCCGTCATGGGTCCTCCTGCTGATGACTCATCGGCGGGCACCGGCGAGACCCTCACCGTAGAACCGCGTCAGAAGTTGGTCAACCCCCTTGGTCAAACTGCTTCGTCAGCGTGGCGGCGAGCGGCATGCACGGCTTCGTCCGCGCGGGACGCCGCGTAAATGCCGATGACCTTGCGCTTGACGGGTGGTGAAGCGGCGCGGTCTGTGGCGGAGCGCGCCACCGGCTGTGCAGAATCGCGTCATGTCGACGAGTGGCGAGGGCGTCCGCGAACGGCCGCCGGCGCCGTCCTTGACGGTCGCGGCGGTGGCCCGTCGGCTCGGTGTGGCCCCCGCGACGCTGCGCACCTGGGACCGCCGCTACGGCCTCGGCCCGTCGGAGCACCTCGCGGGCGCGCACCGGCGCTACTCGGCCCAGGACGTCGCCCGCCTGCTGGTCATGCGTCGCCTGACCCTCGAGGGCGTGGCCCCCTCCGAGGCGGCCCGGACGGCGCTGGCCGCGACGGACGCCCCGAGCGCCGAGGTGCACGTCCCCACCACCGCCGAGGTGATGGACGCCTACTCCGACGCCGTCCCGATGGCGGCGGACCCCGCCGCGCTCGCCGCGGCCGCCGGTCAGTTCGACAACGCGGCCGTCCGGTGGATGCTCGCGCGCGTCGCCCCGCGGGACGTCCTCGCCTGGTGGACCGACCTCGTCGAGCCGACGCTGCGCACCGTCGGGGAGCGCGCCGCCCTCGAGCGCCCCGGCGAGAGCGTCGCCCCGGCCCTCGTCGCCGCGGCCTTCGCCGAGCTGCG
>AXCX01000277.1 GCA_000767215.1 Actinotalea fermentans ATCC 43279 = JCM 9966 = DSM 3133 | reverse complement strand
CGCCGGGCACCCACGGGGGTACGCCCGCGACCTGCTCCGCCGCGAGCGGCCGGCCCGCGACGGTGAGCTCGGCCCCGGCGGACGGGCCCAGCAGGGCGTCGACGGCCTCGCGGCACTCGGCCAGGGTGGTCCCCGGCGTCACGTCGAGGTCGCCGACCGAGCCCAGGGAGAAGCGCACGACGCCCGAGGATGCCGCGGGCCGGGCCGCCCCTCGGGGGCGACCCGGCCCGGGTGTGGAGCCCTCCGCATCCACACCCCGTGTGCCCCGCGCGGTCGCGGAGCCGGCGGCGCTCACTCCACCGCCAGCGCCTCCACCGGTGAGGTGCGGGCCGCGCTGCGCGCCGGCAGGACCGACGCCAGCAGCCCCGCGACGACGGCGACCACGAGGGCGATGACGAGCTCGCGCCACGGCACCTCGAGCGACACGGCGCCGAGCGCCCGCATCACCGTCATGGCCCCGGTCCAGCCGTACGCCAGCCCGAGCACGATGCCGAGGACCGCGCCGACGCCCGCGATGAGCGACCCCTCGAACGCCAGGGAGGCCCGCAGCTGCCCGCGCGTCAGGCCGATGGCCCGCAGCGTGGCGGACTCGCGGCGCCGCTCGATCACCGACAGCGACAGCGTGTTGGCCACACCGATGAGCGCGATCACCACCGCGGCCGCCAGGAGGCCCAGCACGACCGCGAGCAGCGTGTCGACGATGCCCTCGAACGCGACCCGCTCCAGCGCCGCGCCCATCACCTGGACGGGGACCTCGGAGAGCAGCTCCTGGATGTCGTCCATCGCCACGACCGCGTCGGCGTCGTCGGCCAGGCGCAGCCACGCCTCGTTGGCCGGCAGGTCGACGCCCATCGCGGCCAGGGTCGCCGGCGTGACGACCAGGCCGGTCGGGAAGTCGGTGACGTGGGCGGTGCGCTGCACCGGCTCCCCGCCGTCGACGGTCAGCGTCAGGGTGTCCCCGTCCACGACGCCCGACCGCTCGGCGTCGTCCCGGGCGACCACGACCGTGTCGTCCGCGAGGCCGGCCGCGTGGTCCGGCGCCCGCAGGAGCGTCGTCGCGTCGTCCGGTGCCAGGGCGCGGAGCTCCAGCCAGCCGAGGTCGCCTGCGTCGTCGGCCCACGCGGTGGTGACCGTGACGGTGGCACCGGTGGCGGCGACGCCGTCGATGCCCGCGAGGCGCTCGAGCAGGGCGGGGGTGAGGTCCGCCTCGGCGTCGTCCGGCCCGTCCGGGCTGATGTCCGGGTCGGCCACCAGCACGTCGACCGGGAACTGGGACGCCAGCTCGTTGCCGAGCGTCGCCCGGGCGCTCGCCGCGCCGGTGCTCATCATCGCCACGAGCGTGACGCCGATGAGCAGCGCGGCGCTCGTCGCGGACGTGCGGCGCGGGTTGCGCAGCGTGTTCGCCGCCGCGAGCCGGGCGCTCGGACCGGTGGACGCGAGCAGGCCGCCCGCGAGGCTCACGACGCGCGGGATCCACAGCACCGCACCCACCACGACGCCGATGAACGAGAGCGTGCCGCCGAGGATGCCGATCGGCAGCCCGACCATGACGCCGCCCTCGGTGCCGGAGACGACCACGCCGAGCGCGAGCAGCCCGACCCCGCCCAGGACCAGCAGCGAGGAGAGGACGGCGCGCGTGCGACCGGCCCGCCGCAGCCCCACGGGCTGGTCCGCGGGGCGCAGCGCCTCGAGCGGGGCGACCCGGGTCGCGGCCCGGGCGGGCGCGAGGGCCGCCACGAGCGTGACGAGCGTGCCGACGACGAGCGGCACCAGGACCACGGCGGGCGTCACCGGGACGGCCGCCGGCAGCGGGACGTCGGGGTTCGCGTTGCCGAGGACGACGAGCGTCCCCTGCGCGAGCAGCAGGCCCGCGGCGAGCCCGCCGGCCGACGAGACGAGACCGAGCAGCGTCGCCTCCACGAGCACCGACCGGCGGATCTGGCCCTTCTCGGCCCCGACGCAGCGCAGGAGCGCGAGCATCCGCGTGCGCTGGGCGACCAGCACCTGGAAGGTGTTCGCGACGACGAGGGCCGCGACGAGGAGCGCGACGGCGGCGAAGCCGAGCACGATGCCCGTCAGGGCGTCCGAGTCGCCCGTGACCTGGGCCGTGAGGTCCTCCGCCCGCTCCTGCTTGGTCTGCACCCTGGCGTCGGGGACGGTCGGCGCCAGCGCCTGTGCGAGCTCGGCCCGCACGGTCTCGACGTCCGCGCCCTCGCTCAGGGCCACGACGGCGGTCTCGTAGCTCGGCGCCGCGCCGCCGTAGTCCTGCGCGTACCAGCGGGTGGCGTCCTCGGCGTCCGCGATGACCGCGCCCTCCGACTGCGCGAAGGCGCCGGAGGGGTCGTCGGTCAGGCCGACGACGGTCACCACCTCGGAGGCGTCCGTGGACGTCTCGCCGCCCTCGTCCCACAGCTCGCGGACGACGGTGATCGTGTCGCCGACGCCCACCTCGAGGCGGTCGGCGAGGGGCTCGGGCAGCGCGACCTCACCGGAGGCGGCCGGGAACGCACCGGCGGTGAGCTCCTGCGCTTCCAGGCGGGGGTCCGACGCGCGGACCGTGGCCCGCGGGTAGGCCCGCTCGCCGCCCGCCCGGACCTCCGTCCACAGCTCGAGCTGGCCGTCCGCGGCGGCGACGCCGTCGGCGGCCCGGAGCGTGTCGACGTCGTCGGCCGTGATCTGCTGCGCGAGGACGACGAGGTCGGCGTCGGCGAGCGATGCGGCGATCGCGTCGTAGCTCGTGCGGGTGATGACGTTGCCGGCCACGAGGGTGGCGGCCACGAACGCGGTCCCGATGAGGATCGCGATGCCCGCCGAGACGAGCCTCGGCAGGCTGCGGCGCATCTGCGCCAGGGCGAGCCGGATCATCGGACGGCCACCTCGTCGAACGAGCGCAGCGCGTCGAGCCCGGCGAGGACGGCCTCGGGCGTCGGGTCGGTGATCTCCCCGGCGATCCGGCCGTCGGCGATGAGGACCACGCGGTCGGCGTACGCCGCGGCGGACGGGTCGTGCGTGACCATGATCACGGTGCGGCCGAGCTCGCGCACCGACCGGCGCAGGAAGCTGAGCACCTGGGCGCCGGACCGCGAGTCGAGGTTGCCCGTGGGCTCGTCCGCGAACACGACGTCGGGCTTGGCGATGAGCGCGCGCGCGATGGCGACGCGCTGCTGCTGGCCACCGGACAGCTCGGACGGGCGGTGGTCGAGGCGGTCCGTGAGCGCCAGCGTCGACACGAGGGTGTCGAACCAGTCGCGGTCGAGCTCCCGCCCGGCCAGGTCCAGCGGCAGCACGATGTTCTGCTCGGCCGTGAACATCGGGAGCAGGTTGAAGGACTGGAACACGAAGCCGACCCGGTCACGGCGCAGCCGCGTCAGGGACCGGTCGTCCAGGCCGGTGATGTCGACGTCGCCGATGAGGGCGCGGCCGCGGGTGGCGCTGTCCAGGCCTGCCAGCAGGTGCATGAGCGTGGACTTGCCCGAGCCGGACGGCCCCATGATCGCGGTGAACTCACCCGCGGCGAAGTCGATGTCGGCGTCCACGAGCGCCTCGACGGCGGACGCGCCGGAGCCGTACACCTTGGTCAGGCCGCGCGCGTGGACGGCGGGCCGCGGGGCACCGGTCGGGCCGGGCAGGGGCGAGGGCGTGGGCGAAGCGGTGAAGGTCACGGGTTTCTCCTTGTCGGTTCGCCCATGACGCTACGGAGGCACCCCGCGGCGACGCGTCGAGCCGCGGCATGGCATCCGCCGGGCCGCCGTCATCCCGTGGTGGGACCCCGCGGCGGACCGTGGGGGGACGGCCGGGTCAGGAGCCCGGCGTCACCAGCCCGCTCTCGTAGGCCACGACGACCGCCTGGACGCGGTCGCGCACGCCGAGCTTGGCCAGCACCCGTCCCACGTGCGTCTTCACGGTCGCCTCGGCGACGAACAGGTCCGCCGCGATCTCCGTGTTCGACCGTCCCCGCGCCATCAGCACGAGCACCTCGCGCTCGCGGTCGGTGAGCTCGGCGAGCCCGGGGTGCTCCGGGCGCTCCTGGAGGTCCGGGAGGGTCGTGACGAGCCGTTCGAGCAGCCGCCGGGTGGCGGACGGCGCGATGACCGCCTCGCCCGCGTGCACGGTGCGGATGGCCGCCAGCATCTCCTCGGGCGGGGCGTCCTTGAGCAGGAAGCCCGACGCGCCGGCCTTGATCGCGGACAGCACGTACTCGTCGAGGTCGAACGTCGTCAGGACGATCACCCTGGGCGGGTGGACCTGTCCGGGGCGCGCCTCGTCGGGCGACGTCAGGCGGGCCGTCGCGGCCAGCCCGTCCAGCTCCGGCATCCGCACGTCCATGAGGACGACGTCCGTCTCGACCACCGCGAGCCGGCGCAGCGCCTCGAGGCCGTTGCCGGCCTCGAGGACGACCTCCAGGTCCGGCTGGGAGTCGATGACCATCCGGAAGCCGGCGCGGACCAGCTGCTGGTCGTCGACGAGGGCGACCCGGATGGGACCGCCGGGACCGGCGGGGCTGGCGGCGGGGCTGGCGTCGGTCACTGCGACTCCTCGGTGCGGCCGTCCGCGGGACTCACGGGCGGGATGGGGATCTCGGCGCGGACGCGGAACCCGCCCCCCGGCCTGGGGCCGGCGGTCAGCGTCCCGCCCAGCATGGTGGCGCGCTCGCGCATGCCCAGGAGGCCCTGGCCGTGCCCGTCCGTCCCGGCAGCCGCGCCGCGACCGTCGTCGGACACCTCGAGCACGAGGGACGCCGTCGTCCACTGCAGCAGGACGGTCACCGACGGCGAGGGCCCGGCGTGCTTGAGCACGTTCGTGAGGGACTCCTGGCAGATCCGGTAGACGCTCAGGCCGGTGCCCGGCGGCAGCGTGCGCGGGGTGCCCATCCGCACGAGGGACGCGCGCACCCCGCTGTCGCGCACCTGCGCGACCAGGGTGGCGACGTCGTCGGCGCCGGGCTGCGGCGTGAGCTCCCCGCCGGGGCGGGGTCCGGGGGTCGGTGCCTCCGGGCGCGCACCGGGTGCGCCC
>AXCX01000276.1 GCA_000767215.1 Actinotalea fermentans ATCC 43279 = JCM 9966 = DSM 3133 | reverse complement strand
ACGGTGGCCGTCCGGCGGCTCCTGCGGCGGACCCGGGCCCGCCGGCCCGGCCGGCGGACGGCGTCGTGGTGGCGGTGTGGGGACCGACCGGAGCGCCGGGGCGCACGACCGTCGCGGTGAACCTCGCTGCCGAGCTCGCCGCTCGCCCCGCCGGGCGGCTCCCGGAGGGGCCGACCGTGCTCCTCGTGGACGCGGACACGTACGGAGGGACGGTCGCCCAGGTCCTGGGACTCCTCGACGAGGCACCCGGTCTCGCGGCGGCGGCGCGGGCGGCCGCGGCAGGTCGGCTCGACGAGGTGGGGCTCGCGGCGCTGACCCCGCGGCTCGAGGGCGGTCTGCGGGTCCTCACCGGGCTCAGCCGGCCCGACCGGTGGCCGGAGGTCCCCGCGACGAGCCTGGACCTGGTCTGGCCCGCCTGTCGGTCTCTCGCGGACGTGACGGTGGTGGACTGCGGGTTCTGCCTCGAGCAGGACGAGGCCCTGACCTACGACACCCGCGCGCCGCAGCGGAACGCGGCGACGCTCTCCGCGCTGGCGACCGCTGACGTCGTCGTGGTGGTGGGCGCGGGCGACCCGGTCGGTCTGCAGAGGCTCGTGCGCGGGCTCGGCGCTCTCGACGAGCTGGCGCTGGCGGCCCGTCGGCGCGTCGTCGTGAACCGGGTCCGTGCCAGTGCCAGCGGCCCCCGACCCGGGGACGCGGTGCGCGAGGCCCTGCGACGCTACGCGGGCGTGGTCGACGCCGTCGTGCTCCCGGACGACCAGGTGACCTGTGACGGCGCGCTCCTGCACGCACGCACGCTCGCCGAGCACGCCCCGTCGTCGGCCCTGCGCCGTGCGCTCGCGGGGCTCGCCGCGGAACTGGTGCCCGCCGCGGTGCCCGCGGGGGCACACTGAGCCATGCGGATCTACGTCCCCTCGACCCTGGCCGAGCTCGACCCCAGCCGCGGCCTGCAGCCGCGTCTGGTCCACGCGGTCACCTCAGCGCTCCGGGCGGCCCTGCCCGACGAGGACGAGGAGGGCCTCGAGTACGCCGCGCAGCTGCTGGCCGCCGACGACAGCCTCGACCGGCTCGAGGGCACCGACGCCCCGCGCCGACGCGTGGTCGTCGCGGTGGACGTCCCCGAGGCGGTCGTCGAGGCCGTCGACGACCCGCACGCGCCGTCCGTCGTCCGGCTCACCATCCCCGTCGGCTGGGACGACGTCGCGTGCGCGCACGTCGACGAGGCCGCGGCGGAGGCGGACGTGGTCGCAGCGCTCGCGGGGGACGACGACGCCGTCGAGCGCCTCGCCGAACGGGACCTGCTCTGGTACGACTCGAGCGAGCTCGACCGCCTGGCCGCGGGCTCGCTGCACTAGCCGCGCCGGCGGGGGTCAGTCCTCGTCGAACGGGTCGAGGAAGGCCCGCACCTGGTCGTGCAGGAGGCCGTTGGTCGCCAGCGCGGAGCCCCCGAACGGGCCGGGCACGCCGCGCACCGAGGTGAACGTGCCGCCCGCCTCGGTCACGATCGGCACGAGCGCGGCCATGTCGTGCAGCGCCAGCTCGGGCTCGCAGGCGACGTCCACGGCGCCCTCGGCCACGAGCACGTAGGACCAGAAGTCGCCGTAGGCCCGGGTGCGCCAGACGGCCCGCGTGAGGTCCAGGAAGCCGTCCAGGCGCCCCTGCTCCTCCCAGCCCGACAGGCTCGAGTACGACAGCGACGCGTCGTGCAGAGCCCCGACCTGGGACACCTGCAGCCGGGTCGCCGAGGACAGCGAGCGCCCGCTCCAGGCCCCCGAGCCGACCGCCGCCCACCACCGACGACCGAGCGCCGGCGCGCTGACCAGCCCGAGCACGACCTCGCCGTTGTCGATGAGCCCGATCAGCGTGGCCCACACGGGCACGCCGCGGACGAAGTTCTTCGTCCCGTCGATCGGGTCGATCACCCACTGCCGCGGCCCGTGGCCCGTCGCCGGGAGCTCCTCACCCACGACGGCGTCGCGCGGCCGGGTCCGGCCCAGCTGCGCGCGCACGACCTCCTCGGCGAGGCGATCGGCGTCGGACACCGGGGTGTGGTCCGGCTTGGTCTCCACGTGCAGGTCCAGCGCCCGGAAGCGCGACATGGTCACCGCGTCGACCTGGTCGGCGATCACGTGGGCGAGCCGCAGGTCGTCGTCGTAGGCCATGAGGTGAACCGTAGCGCCGAGGCGCCCCGGCGCGGCCGAGCCGGCCGTCAGTCGGCGCGCGCGTCGCCCGTGCGCGCCGCCAGGAGCCGACGCAGGGAGTCCACGCGGCGCGCCCGTGCCTCCGCCTCGGCGCCCGCCGCCTCGGCGACCCACTCGTCGAGCGCGCAGTCGGGCGCCGTCGCCGCGTGGGTGCAGCCCCGGGGGCAGCGTTCCTCGACGACCGCGGCGAGGTCCTCGAAGGCTGCGAGCAGGCGCTCCGGTGTGACGTGGGCGAGTCCGAAGGACCGGACACCCGGGGTGTCGATGACCCAGCCGTCCTGCTCGGGCAGGCGCAGGGCCACGGCGGAGGACGACGTGTGCCGGCCCCGACCGGTCACGACGTTCACGCGCCCGGTAGCCCGGTCGGCGTCCGGCACCAGGGCGTTGACCAGCGTCGACTTGCCCACGCCCGAGTGCCCCACCAGCACCGAGACGCGCCCGGAGAGGTGGTGCCGGAGCCGGTCCAGGCCTCCGATGCCGGCGGCGTCGTCGCGCGCGGTCACGGTCGTCTGGACGCCGAGCGGGGTGTAGAGCGCGACGAGCGGGGCCGGGTCGGCGAGGTCGGCCTTGGTGAGGCAGAGGAGCACGTCCATGCCGGCGTCGTACGCGGCGACCACGCACCTGTCGATCATCCGGGTGCGCGGCTCCGGGTCGGCGAGCGCGGTCACGATGACGAGCTGGTCGGCGTTCGCGACGATCACGCGCTCGACCGGGTCGGTGTCGTCGGCCGTGCGGCGCAGCACGGTGCGGCGGTCGGCGATGCGCACGATCCGGGCGAGCGATCCCGTCGCGCCGCTCGTGTCGCCGACGACGTCCACGAGGTCCCCGCAGACGACCCGCTCCCGGCCCAGCTCGCGTGCCTTCACCGCGGTGACGGCACGCTCGCCGGGCGTGTCCGGGGCCACGAGGACGGCGTACCGGCCGCGGTCCACCGCCGTCACGAGCGCGCGGACGGCGTCCTCGTGCGCGGGCCGGCGCTTCGTGCGGGGGCGGGAGCCGCGCCCGGGTCGGGTGCGGACGGCGTCCTCGTCGAGCCGGCCGATGGCCCGCATGCCTCAGGCGACCCCGAGCATGCGGGCCCACATCCCGGTGAAGCCCGGGAGGGTCTTGGCGGTCGTGTCGACGTCGACGACGCGCACCCCGCTGACGCGCAGGCCGACGAGCGCGCCCGCGGTGGCCATCCGGTGGTCGCGGTAGGTCTGCCAGACGCCCCCGTGCAGCGCGCGCGGGGTGATGACGAGCCCGTCGTGCGTCTGCTCCGCCTGGCCGCCGAGCCGCGTGATCTCCGTGGCGAGCGCCGCCAGCCGGTCGGTCTCGTGCCCGCGCATGTGCGCGATGCCCCGCAGTCGGCTGGGGCCGTGCGCCAGCGTCGCGAGCGCGGCGATCGTCGGAGCGAGCTCGCTGGCCTCGCGCAGGTCGACGTCGATCCCGTGCACGACGCCGGTCCCCGACACGGCGAGCACGTCGGCGGAACGCTCGACCCGGCCGCCCATCCGGGTGAGCAGGTCAGGGAGCAGTGCCCCGGGCTGCGTGGTGGCCTCGGGCCAGCCGGGCACGCGCACGGTCCCGCCGGCCACCAGGGCCGCGGCGAGGAAGGGGGCCGCGTTCGACAGGTCCGGCTCGACGCGCACGTCGCGGCCGGCGACCGGTCCGGGGGCGACCTCCCAGATGTGCGGCCGCGAGTCGTCCACGCGCACACCGGCGGCGCGGAGCACGTCCACGGTCATGACGATGTGCGGCAGGCTCGGCAGGGTCGGCCCGGTGTGCCGCAGCACGAGCCCCTGGGCGAAGCGCGGCGCGGAGAGGAGCAGACCCGAGACGAACTGGCTCGAGGCGCTGGCGTCGACGTCGACAAGCCCGCCCTGCAGGACGCCCGGGCCGGTGACCGTGAAGGGGAGCGTCCCGCGGCCGCCGTCGGGCCCGTCGTCGACGCGAGCCCCGAGGTCGCGCAGGGCGCGCAGCACCGGGCCCATCGGTCGGACGCGAGCCTCCGGGTCGCCGTCGAACCGGACGGGCCGGCCGAGCAGGGCGGCGACAGGCGGAACGAAGCGCATCACGGTCCCGGCGAGGCCGCACTCGACCTCGATCGGACCCGCACCGAACGGTGCGCGGCGCCCCAGGCGGATCGGCTCGACGGCCCAGTCCGAACCTCGCCGCTCGACGCGCGCGCCGAGCGCCTCGAGGGCGTCGGCCATGAGCACCGTGTCGCGGGAGGCCAGCGCGCCACGGATGTGGCCGGGGGTGTCGGCGATGGCGGCCAGCACGAGGTACCGGTTGGTCAGGGACTTCGAGCCGGGCACCTCGACGACGGCGTCCAGGGGCGACTCGGCTTCCGGCGCCGCCCACTCGGGGGCGTGCGCGAGCTCGGTCGTCATGTCGACGAGGTTACCGGGGCGGCGTCGGGCGCGGCTGGCTCGGTCACGGGCGGCGCGTCGGGCGGTGCGTCGGGCGGCGCTGTCGGGCGGGGGAGCCGTCGGCTCAGTCGCGGACGGCGCCCTTCGCGGCGGCGAGCGCCGCGCGGGTCTCCCGTGCGAGCTGCTTGCCCTCCTTGCGTGCCGAGGCGACCGTGCGTCGGGCCACGAGCTCGGCGTCGCGGTCGAGGCGGGCGTGCCGGACCCGCCAGCCGAGGCTGGG
>AXCX01000275.1 GCA_000767215.1 Actinotalea fermentans ATCC 43279 = JCM 9966 = DSM 3133 | reverse complement strand
CCCCTCCCGCCGGTCCCCCCGTACCCCGCCGCGTGGCCCGGGCAGCCCCAGGCGGCCTCGCCCTACCCGCCCCAGAGCCCTTCGCCCTACCAGCCGTACGGCACGCCGCCGGCCCCGCAGTACCCGCCGGCCCTGCCGTACGCGCAGTACCCGCCGGCCCCGCAGTACCCGCAGTACCCGCAGTACGCCCAGTACCCCCAGTACCCCCAGCCCACCCCGTACCAGTCGTACGGCCCGACGACGGGCGTCGTGCCGCCGTACGCCGACCGGCCGCGGCGGCGCGGGAACGGGCTGGTCATCCTCGCGACCATCGTCGTCTGGGCGCTGGTCATGGTGGGGATCGTCGTCGGGGTGGACGCGCTGGCCGGGGCCGACCGTCCCACCGCCGCCGGAGACGACCCGTCGGAGCTGGTGCGCATCGCCGACGCCGGCGAGCTCCCGAAGCCCGTCGCCACGGCCCGCCGGATGCCGTCGCCGGGCTTCGAGGAGTCCGCGGCCCGCCTGTCCACGGCGGTGCCGCCGAGCGTCCCGTCCGACGAGTACGCCTTCCTGGACACGTACGGCGACGACGACGCCCCGGTCGGCTGGTCGCCGTGCCGGCCGGTCCACGTCACCGTGAACCTCGACGGCGCGCCGGTCGGGTTCCTCGACGTGCTCCTCGACGCCTTCGGCGAGCTGAGCCGCGCGACCGGTCTCGTGTTCGTCTACGACGGCCCGACGACGGAGCGTCCCGACCTCTCACGGTCGTCCTTCCTGCCCGAACGCTACGGCGACCGGTGGGCGCCCGTGCTCGTGGCGTGGGCGGACGAGGAGGACCTGCCGGACTTCGAGGGCGACGTCGTCGGCCTGGCGCTCAGCGAGAGCCGCTCGGACCGGACGACGGGCGCCGTCGTGCGGGTGAGCGGCGAGGTGTACCTCGACACCGAGCTGCGCGAGTACCCCGACGACCCGACGGGGCAGGAGGCATGGGTCTCCGTGCTGCACCACGAGCTGGGCCACCTCGTCGGCCTGGACCACGTGGACGAGTCCGACCAGCTCATGTACCCCGAGGACTCCGGCCGCCTGCGCTCCTACCAGGAGGGTGACCTGGTGGGTCTGCACGAGCTCGGCCAGGTCGCCTGCGCCCCTGGCGTCTAGCCCGCCCTCAGCCCCGCGTCGGGCGGGCGACGCCCTGCCGCTCGCCCGAGGCGCCGCGCCTGCGCGGGGCGCGGGGTCGGGGGACGAGCGGGTGCACCGTCGCGAGCCGGGCGTCGAAGCTCTCCTCGTCCGCCGGGCGGCCGAAGTGGAACCCCTGGCCATGACTGCAGCCGAGCTCGACCAGCCGCTGGCGCTGGCCCTCGTCCTCGATGCCCTCGGCGACGACGTCGAGCGCGTACGCCCGGCCCAGCTCGACGATCGTGCGGACGAGCTGGTCGCCGTCGTCGTGGCCGGCGTCGCCGCCCGACACGAACGACCTGTCGATCTTGAGGATGTCCACGGGGAAGCGGCGGAGGTAGCCCAGGGCGCTGTACCCGGTGCCGAAGTCGTCGAGCGCGACGGCCACCCCCAGCGCCTTCAGCGCCCGCAGGCTGTCGAGGGTCTGCTCGTCGTCCTCGAGCAGCACCGACTCGGTGATCTCGAGGATGAGCGCCGCGCCCGGCAGCCCGCTCGCGTCGAGCGCGCGCCGGACGTCCTCGGGGAAGGCGGGGTCGCGCAGCTGGTGCGCGGAGACGTTGACGTTCATCGTCAGGGTGGGGTCCACGAGGCGCCAGCGGGCGATCTGCCGGCACGCGGTCTGCAGCACCCAGCGGCCGATCGGCACGATGGCGCCGGTGACCTCGGCGATCGGGATGAAGTCGGACGGCGGGACGACGCCCCGGTCCGGGTGCCGCCACCGCAGCAGCGCCTCGACGCCCGTCGAACGGCCCGTGTCGAGCTCCACGATCGGCTGGTAGTGCAGCACCAGCTCGTGGCGGTCCAGCGCGGTCTGCAGGTGCGCCTGCATCTCGAGGCGCTCGAGCAGCGCCGCGCGCATCTGCCCGTCGTAGGTGACGACGGCGCCGCTGCCGGCCGCGCGCGCCCGGTACCGGGCGACGTCGGCGTTGCTCAGCAGCTCGTCGGCGGTCCCGCTGCGGCAGTCCACCGCGTGCGCGACGCCGACGGCGACCCCGACGTGCACGAGCGTGCCCTGCACGGTGAAGGGCCGTTCGATGGTGGCGATGACGCGCCGCGCGACGGCCTCGGGCGGGGTGGTGCCGGGGCCGGGCAGGAGCACGGCGAACTCGGCGCCGCCGAACCGCGCGATCGTCGCGTCCGCCGCGACGATCGACAGGAGCCGCTCGGTGACCTGCTGCAGGAGCTCGTCGCCCGCGGCCCGGCCGAGGATGTCGTTCACGGCGCCGAACCGGTCCAGGTGGAGCAGGAGCAGCGACGGGCCCACCGCCGGGGTCGCGTCGCGCAGGACGTGCCGGAGGCGGTCGACCAGGAGCTGGCGCGTCGGCAGGCCGGTCAGCCCGTCCCAGAAGGCCTCCTGCATCGCCTCGAAGGTCCGGGCCTCCGTCAGCGCCAGGCTCGCGTGCTCGGCGAAGGTCTGGAGCAGCTCGCGCTCGAGCGGGCCCGCGGCGGCGCCGTCGGGGGCCGTCGTCCGCAGCTCGCCGGCCGCGAGGCCGTGGATGTGCACGGGCACGGCCACGGTCGGGGAGTCCGCGAGCGGCGCACCGGCCACGAGCGGGCGCTCGCCGTCGTCGTCGAGCACCAGGGTGACGGGCCAGCCGTGCAGCACCGTGCTGGCCCCGTCGGTGATCGCGGCGAGGATCGTGGCCAGCGGTGACCGGTGGGAGATCGCGCGCTGGATGTCGAGCAGCACGGTGAGCAGCCGCTCCTGGTTCGCCTGACGCTCCAGCGCCCCGATCATGTCCAGCGCGAGGCCGAGGCCGCTCGCCATCGCGAGCAGGAGCTGGCCGTCCGCCGCGGTGAAGGGCGAGCCCGTCCGGGCGACCCACAGCCGCCCTGAGGTGCCGGCGTTCCACGAGGCGCCGAGCCGGTGGCACACGCCGACGCCGTCGACCTCGAGCGGGTCGTCGCCCGGGGTCGACGCCACGAGCTCCGCGACCGGCGCCGCCAGGTGGCCGAACCCGACGACGGACGTGGTGGAGCGACCGACCGTCGCCGCACCCGCCTCGGCGCCCAGCCCCGCGGCGGCGAGCTCGGCCGCCGTCTGCACGGCCGAGGCCATGTCGGTGCGGCGGCTCACGGCCGCGAGGAAGCGCACAAGGTGGTCCGGCGGGATCGGGTCCTCGCTGGTCTGCCCCCTCGGCCCGTCGTCCACGTCACTCCATCGGTCGCTCCGGGCGCGGGGTGAGTGCTCACCCCCGACGAGAGCGGGTGAAAGTGTCCGGTTCGCCGGGCTGGCCCGGCTCAGGCGTCGACGAGGCGGATGTGCACGTGTGCGGTGTCGCCCGCCTCGAGACCCTCCGCGCGCCGGACCGCCCGCTTGATCGGCAGCACGTAGGTGCGCAGGCCCTTGGAGGGGAAGACGGACGTGCGCCACGTCGTCCCGCCCACCGTCACGTCGACGCGCAGCGAGCCGAAGCCGCGTGCCACCGGCTCGCCGATCTCCAGCACCTCGTCGGCCACGTCGGCCGGCAGGCTGACGAACGTCCACGCGTCCGCCTGCCGCGCGTCCCACAGCCACAGCGGCGCCTCGAACTCCCAGGTCACGTGGTCATGCTTCCATCGCCGTCCGACGCGCGGCGAGGTCCGCGGGGTGCCGCTCGCGCCGGCTGAGGAGCAGGAACGGCACCGCGAGCAGCTGCACCGCGGCCCCGACGACGTACGACGGCCCGTAGCCGCGCAGGTCGGCGACGCGACCGAGCGCCGGCTGGATGCCGATGCCGCCGAGGTTCGCCATGAGCGAGTCGAACGAGAGGACCGTGGCGCGCTGGTCGCTCGGGATGAGGTCGTTGAGGTAGGCGCGGCGGACGGGCATGGCGGCCGCCTCCACCAATCCCCACACCACGAGGAGCCCGAGGGCCAGGGCGAACGAGCTGGTGAACCCGAGCGCGGCGAGCGCGGCCGCCGAGCCGATCACCCCGAGGACGACGGCGGAGGTGCGGCGACGCACGAGTCCGCGCAGCCGCGGGGCCAGCAGGCCGCCGACGGTCTGCGCGCCCGCCAGGATCGCGGCCGCGAGACCGGCGACGGTGTAGGCGCCCTCGTCGCCGTACAGGTCCAGGAGGAACGGCTGCATCGCGTAGAAGGCGTAGATCCCGACGCCGGACGCGAACGGCGCGGCGAGCATGAGCCAGCGCACGGGGGCCGCCCCCAGCCCGTGCCGCAGCGACGCGGCCAGGATGCCCCGCACGGCGCGCGCGGGCGGGACGCTCCGGTCGGGGTGGAACCCGCGGTCGTGCATCCGGGCGGCCGCGACCAGACCCATGAGCAGCAGGGCGGAGACGCGCACGACGAACGGGACACCCAGCGAGGTCGCCTGGGCGAGCAGCCCACCACCCACGGCGCCGACGAGCATCGCGACGCCGGAGACCACCTGGGCGCGGCCGAACACCGCCTCGAGCGTGCCGGTGTACCCGGCGTCGACGAGCGCGTCGACGAGCCATGCCTCGGTCGCGCCGGAGAAGAACGTGTAGCCCAGCCCGATGACCACCGACACGAGGGCCCACAGCCAGAAGGGTCCGTGGGCGGCCCACAGCAGGTAGTAGGCGAACGTGCTCGCCGCGAGGACGACCGTGCCGAGCAGGAACGAGGTGCGCCGGCCCCGCGCATCGGCGACGACGCCCGTCGGGATCTCGAAGAGCACCATGCCCGCCGTGAAGAAGGCGTTCGCCGCGAAGGCCTCGAGGTTGCTCAACCCGGCATCCAGCAGGAAGAGCGTGTTGATGCCCCAGATCAGCGACGTCGCCAGCGTGTTGCCCGAGACGAGCACGAGGTAGGTGCGGACGACCGAGCGCGCCCCTGGCGTCATCGGGCGAGTGTGGCACGCCGCGCCGACAGCCGACTCCGCCCGCGGCGACCGCTCACGCGCGCCCGCGGGCGGCCGATCTGGCTGGTGTGCGGGTGACCTGGCGCCGCCTCGTCGCCGCGGGTGGCGGCGCGGCCGCAG
>AXCX01000274.1 GCA_000767215.1 Actinotalea fermentans ATCC 43279 = JCM 9966 = DSM 3133 | reverse complement strand
CCGCGCCGAGGCGGCGGCCACGCCGGCGACGGACGCGGCCAGTGCCTGAGTCGACCCTGGCGCGCGTGGTGACGCGGTCGGGCTCAGCCGAGGCTGAGCGAGACCGCGGACGCCGCGACGAGCGCCGCGACGAGCAGCAGCGGACCGGGGTGCCAGTGCACCACCGGGCGCTGCCGCTCGAGCACCGGGTCGTCGAGGAAGCCGGCGTCGCGCAGCTTCTCCCAGCGACGGCGGATGTAGCCCGCGACGTCGCCGGAGGGGGTGCCCGCGAGGTCACCGGGGCGCAGGCCGGCGGCGGCGTAGGCGCTCTCGGGCTGGTGGTGCATCGTGGCCCGGGTCGCGTAGGCCGCACCGGTCCGGCCGGGCACGGGTGCCGCCCAGGCGTTGTACGGGCCGTAGGCCGTCTCCAGCGTGAGGGCGTACTTCGTCTCGATGCGCTGGATGGCCGGCCACGGCAGCTCGACGGTGCGCACGACGTTGCGCAGCGCCACGCCGCCGTCGCTGATGATCACCGCCGGGCGCCCGTAGAAGGCCCACACCGCGGCGGGCACGACGGCGAACACGGGCACGTAGCGCAGCGCCGCCCCGACGTCGTCGAGCGCGGTCAGGACGAGCGCGACGGCGGCCACGGCCGCGACGCCGATCGTCATGCCCCGCGCCGAGCCGGCCTGGTAGGTCACTGTCTGGTCAGCGGTGGACGACACCGCACCATGGTCTCAGAACGTCCCTCGCAGGCGGGGCCGGTCACCGCGGCCGGTCCCGTGAGCGAGGTCCCGCGCCGATGCGGCGCACGTCACGAAAGGGCACGGCGTGGTCACTGACGCAGCCGCCACCAAGGCACCGATCCTCGAGGCCCGTGGGCTCGGCGTCGACTTCTTCGTCGAGGGCGAGTGGTACCCCGCCGCCATCGACATGGACTACGACGTCCGCCCGGGCGAGGTGCTCGGCATCGTCGGCGAGTCCGGGTCCGGCAAGACCCAGTCGTCGATGTCGCTCATCGGGCTCCTCCCGCAGAACGGCCGTGCCCGCGGGTCGGCGAAGCTCGCCGGCAAGGAGCTCGTGGGGCTGACCCACAAGCAGCTCTCGCACATCCGCGGCAAGGAGGTCGCGGTCATCTTCCAGGAGCCGATGACCGCCCTGAACCCCGTCTACACGATCGGCTTCCAGATCGTCGAGACGCTGCGGACGCACTTCGACATCGGCCCGCACCAGGCCCGCGAGCGCGCCATCGAGCTGCTGCGCCTGGTGGACATCCCGGACCCGGCCCGCTCGGTCGACAAGTACCCGCACCAGCTCTCGGGCGGCCAGCGCCAGCGGGCGATGATCGCCCAGGCGCTCGCGTGCGACCCGAAGCTGCTCATCGCCGACGAGCCGACGACCGCCCTCGACGTCACCGTCCAGGCCGAGATCCTCAAGCTCATGCGCGACCTGCGCAGCCGCATCGACTCCGGCATCATCCTCATCACCCACGACATGGGCGTGGTCGCCGACCTCGCCGACCGCGTGCTCGTGATGAAGGACGGCCGGATCGTCGAGTCGGGTACCTCCGACGAGATCTTCAACCGGCCGACGCACCCGTACACCCAGCAGCTGCTCGCCGCGGTGCCGCACCTCGGCGCGACGGTCGGCGGGGACGCCGCCCTGGCCGAGGCGGGTGCCTCGGCCCCCATCACGGCGACGGGTGCCGCGACCACCGAGCCGCGGACCGAGCCGACCACCGCCGCGACGGAGAACCTCTTCGCGCTCGAGGCGCGTGACCTGGTGATCGAGTACCCGGGCCGGGGTCGCATCCCCGCCTTCCGGGCCGTCGACGGCATCTCGATGGACATCAAGCGCGGCGAGGTCGTCGGCCTCGTCGGCGAGTCCGGCTCGGGCAAGACGACCGTCGGCCGCGCCGTCGTCGGTCTGCTGCCGGTGACCGAGGGGTCGCTGAAGATCGGCGGCCACGAGATGGTCGGCATCGGCGCCCAGGAGCTGCGCGACCTGCGCCGGAGCGTGTCGATCGTCTTCCAGGACCCGGGCTCGTCGCTGAACCCGCGCCTGCCGATCGGCCAGTCCATCGGCGAGCCGCTCCTGCTCCGCAAGATCGCCCGCGGTGCGGCGCTGAACAAGCGCGTCGAGGAGCTGCTGGACCAGGTCCACCTGGCCAAGAGCATGCGCAACCGGTACCCGCACGAGCTGTCCGGCGGTCAGCGGCAGCGCGTCGGCATCGCCCGCGCGCTCGCGCTCAGCCCGAAGCTGCTGGTCGCGGACGAGCCGACGTCGGCCCTCGACGTGTCGGTGCAGGCGAAGGTGCTCGACCTGTTCCAGGAGCTGCAGCGCGAGCACGGGTTCGCGTGCCTGTTCATCAGCCACGACCTCGCCGTCGTCGAGATCCTCTCCAGCCGCATCGCGGTGATGCACAACGGCAAGCTCGTCGAGCAGGGCGCGCGGGACCAGATCCTGCGCTCGCCGCGCGACCCCTACACGCGGCGACTGCTCGCCGCGGTGCCCGTGCCGAACCCCGCCGAGCAGAAGATCCGTCGCGAGACCCGCGACCGGCTGCTCGAGGAGGAGCTGGTCAAGGCCGGCGTGCACCGCGCAGAGCCGGTGGACCGGTCCGACGTCGAGCGTGCCGAGAACGCCATGCAGGCGGAGACGATCACCCGCGGGACGACCCGTCAGGTCGGCCCCGGGGGTCAGTGAGACCGGCGCTTCGGCGCCCACGGCGTTCCGACGGCGGTCGGCGGGTAGAATCACCCGTCGGCCGCCGTCGTCCGTCTCCGGTCCATTCCCCCTCGAACGAGAAGAGTCCTCCTATGGCCGTGCGCGCCGACCTGCGCAACGTCGCGATCGTGGCGCACGTGGACCACGGCAAGACCACCCTCGTCGACGCCATGCTCTGGCAGTCGAACGCCTTCGGGGCGCACGCGCACGTCGCCGAGCGCGCCATGGACTCCGGTGACCTGGAGCGCGAGAAGGGCATCACGATCCTCGCCAAGAACACGGCGATCCGGTACACCGGACCGGCCGCGGCGGCGGTGGGGCAGCCCGACGGCGTGACGATCAACGTGATCGACACCCCGGGCCACGCCGACTTCGGCGGCGAGGTCGAGCGCGGCCTGTCGATGGTCGACGGGGTCCTGCTGCTCGTCGACGCGTCGGAGGGGCCGCTGCCGCAGACGCGGTTCGTGCTCCGCAAGGCGCTCGAGGCCCAGCTGCCCGTCGTGCTCGTCGTCAACAAGGTGGACCGGCCCGACGCGCGGATCGGCGAGGTCGTGCACGAGGCCACCGACCTGCTGCTCGGCCTGGCCTCCGACCTGCACGAGGACCACCCGGACCTCGACCTCGACGCGGTGCTCGACGTGCCCGTCGTGTACGCCTCGGCGAAGGCCGGCCGCGCGTCCCTCGAGGCGCCCGCCGACGGCACCCTGCCGGACAGCCCGAACCTCGCGCCCCTGTTCACCACGCTCCTCGAGCGCATCCCGGCGCCGACGTACGACGAGGCCGCGCCCCTGCAGGCGCACGTGACCAACCTCGACGCGTCGCCGTTCCTCGGCCGCCTCGCCCTGCTGCGCATCCACAACGGCACGATCCGCAAGGGCCAGAACGTCGCCTGGGTCCGCGCCGACGGGACGACGTCGAACGTCCGCATCACCGAGCTGCTCGCCACCCGGGCCCTCGAGCGGGTCCCGACGGCGGAGGCCGGGCCGGGCGACATCGTCGCCGTCGCGGGCATCGCGGACATCACGATCGGCGAGACGCTCGCCGACCCGGACGACCCGCGGCCGCTGCCCCCGATCACCGTCGACGACCCCGCGATCGCGGTGACGATCGGCATCAACACGTCCCCGCTCGCCGGCAAGGGCGGCAAGGGGCACAAGGTCACGGCGCGCCAGGTCAAGGACCGCCTCGACGCCGAGCTCGTCGGCAACGTGTCCCTGCGCGTGCTGCCGACCGACCGCCCCGACACCTGGGAGGTCCAGGGCCGCGGCGAGCTGGCCCTGGCGATCCTCGTCGAGCAGATGCGCCGCGAGGGCTTCGAGCTCACGGTCGGCAAGCCGCAGGTCGTCACCAAGACGATCGACGGCGTCCGCCACGAGCCGATGGAGCACCTGACGGTCGACGTGCCGGAGGAGCACCTCGGCACGGTCACGCAGCTCCTCGCCGCGCGCAAGGGCCGCATGCTGACGATGGCGAACCACGGCACCGGCTGGGTCCGGATGGAGTTCATGGTGCCGGCGCGGGGCCTCATCGGCTTCCGGACCAGGTTCCTCACGGAGACCCGCGGCACGGGCATCGCGGCGTCGATCGCGGAGGGCTACGAGCCGTGGGCGGGCCCGATCGAGGCGCGCGCCACCGGCTCCCTCGTGGCCGACCGGTCCGGCGTCGTGACCGCGTACGCGCTCATCCAGCTCGCCGACCGCGGCTCGTTCTTCGTCGCGCCCACCGAGGACGTGTACGAGGGCATGGTCGTCGGCGAGAACAGCCGCAACGAGGACATGGACGTCAACGTCGCGCGCGAGAAGAAGCTGACCAACATGCGCTCGTCGACCGGCGACGAGCTCGAGCGCCTCACCCCGCCGCGCCGCCTGACCCTCGAGGAGTCGCTGGAGTTCGCCAGCGACGACGAGTGCGTCGAGGTGACCCCGGAGATCGTGCGGATCCGCAAGGTGGTGCTGGGCCAGGAGGAGCGCGGCAAGCTCGCGGCCCGCGCCAAGCGGGCGTGACCTCCGCGTCCGACGGCGCCCGGGGCGGCCCAGCCGGCCCGCGGCTCCTGGCCGTGCACGCGCACCCCGACGACGAGACGCTCAGCACGGGTGCCCTGCTCGCCACGTGGGCGGCGTCGGGCGCCCCGGTGACGGTGGTGACCTGCACCCGGGGTGAGCGGGGCGAGGTCATCGGGCCCGCGCTCGCGCACCTGGAGGGCGACGGGCCCGCGCTGGCCGCGCATCGTGAGCGGGAGCTGGCCGCGGCGCTGGCGGCGCTCGGTGTGCGGGACCACGTCTGGCTCGACGCCGTGCCTGCGGCTGCGGCTGCGCGCGACGGTCTCGACCGCTACGAGGACTCGGGCATGGTCTGGTCCGCCCCGGGCCGCGCGGGCGCCGCGCCGGACTCCGGG
>AXCX01000273.1 GCA_000767215.1 Actinotalea fermentans ATCC 43279 = JCM 9966 = DSM 3133 | reverse complement strand
GCCCGCCGCGCTCACCTCGCCCGCCGAGCACACCCGGACCGGCCGCTGCACGACGTCGGCCACGATGCGCACCCACAGCTCGCTGCGCGCCCCGCCGCCGACCGCACGCAGGTGCTCGACGGGCCGGCCCGTCGCGGCCTCCAGGCGCTCCAGGTGCAGCCGCAGCTCGAACGCGACGCCCTCGAGCACCGCGCGGTACAGGTGCGCCGGCGTGTGGCGCCCGTGCCAGCCCACGACGGCGCCGCGCGCCAACGGGTCCCAGTACGGCGTCTGCGCGGCGTTCCAGTACGGCAGCACGAGCAGGCCCTCGGCACCGGGCGCGACCTGCGCGGCCGCGGCCTCCATGTCGGCCACCGTCGTGCGCCCGCCGCCGAACCGCTCCCGCGTCCACGTGGCCAGGTACGCCGCGGCGTTCAGCACCGTCTCCAGCGTGTACTCACCCGTCGGTACGCCGGCGAGCGTGCGGAACGCGTCGTCGGTCGCGTACTGCGGGGACTGCACGCCCATGACCATCGAGGTGCCCAGGTTCAGGTACGCGATGCCGGGCCGGGTCGCCCCGAGCGCCAGCCCGGCCGCCTGCCCGTCGCCGATACCCGCCACCAGCGGGACCGGACCGGGCAGGCCGAGGTCGGCGGCGACGTCGGGCAGCAGGGGCGCGATCTCCTCCCCGGCCGGGACCAGCGCCGGGAGCTGCTCGGCGCGCACGCCCGCGAGCGCGAGCAGCTCGGGCGACCAGTCGAGGCGCCGCAGGTCGAACAGGCCGAGCGTGTCCGCGGACTGCGTCGCGGTCGCCCAGCGCCCGGTGAGCCGGTGCGCGAGGACGGCGTGCACGTCGCCCACGCGCGCCGCCCGGGCGAGGACGTCGGGCTCGTGGCGCGCGAGCCACGCGAGCTTGTAGATCGCCGGCGTGGTGTCCGGGGGCTTGCCCGACAGCGCGTGGACCTGCGTCGAGCCGAGCTCGGCGATCTCCGCGTGGGCCCGCCCGTCCAGCCACAGGATCGCGGGGCGCAGGGGGTTCCCGGCGTCGTCGGTGCAGACGAACGTCTCCCGCTGGTGCGTGAGGCACACGGCGGCGACGTCGGCCGCCCGCCCGCTGGCCGCCACGGCCCCCGCGATGGCGGCCCGCGTCGCCGTCCACCACTCGCCCGGGTCCTGCTCGTGCCACGCCGGGTGCGGCGTCGCGGTGGCGATGGGGTGGGCGGCCTGCCCGACGACGGTCCCGTCGGCCTCGACGACGACCGCCTTCGCCGCGGTGGTCGAGCAGTCGACGGCGACGACGAGCGCGCTCACGCGGTCACCGCCCCGGGTGCACCGGGCGTACCCGGCGCAGCCGACGCGCCCGGCGTGACGACGACCTTGTGCCCCGTGCGCGCCGCGGCGACGGCGAAGGCCTCGCCCGCGCGGTCGATGCCGAACGTGTGGGAGACCACGGCACGCACGTCGACCGCGCCGTCCGCGACGAGCGCCGTCGCCCGCGGGTACACCTCGCCCATGCGGCGCGAGAGCCGCAGGGTCAGGCCCTTGCGGCGCGCGGTCGAGGCCGGGAACGTCGTGCGGTCCTCGTCCGGGATCCCGGCCAGGACGACCGTCGCGGCGGGCCGGACGGCTTCGCACGCGATGCGCACGGCGTCGTCGGTGCCCGCGATCTCCAGGGCGAGGTCCGCGCCGCGGCCCGCGGTGGCGTCCGCGAGTCGGGCGAGCAGGTCCGGGTCCCCGGGGTCGAGGACGACGTCGGCACCAAGCGCGGCCGCGGCGGCGCGCCGGTGCTCGAGCGGCTCGACGGCGATCACGCGCCCCGCGCCCGCGACCCGCGCGAGCTGGACCGCGCACAGCCCGATGGGCCCGGCACCGACCACGACGACCGTCCACCCCACGCGCGGCTTGCCGAGGTCCAGCGCGTGCAGCGCGACACCCAGCGGCTCGAGCATGGCGACGTCGGCGTCGGACAGCGCGTCCGGGACCGGGTTCAGCAGGGCCGTCGGCCAGGCCATGAGCTCGCGCATCCCGCCGTCGTTGTGGCCGTGCCCGGCGAAGCGGACGTGCGGGCACATGTTGCGGTGGCCCTCGAGGCACGTCTCGCAGACGCCGCAGGCACGGTTCGGGTCGACCGCCACGCGCCGCCCGTCGAGCGGGCCGCCCTCGACCACTCCGCCGATCTCGTGGCCGAGGACCAGCGGACGGTCCAGCGCCGCGTCGCCGATGGTCCCGGCGGTGAACCAGTGCAGGTCGGAGCCGCAGATGCCGACGGCGCTCACGCGGACGAGGCTCTCGTCGGGCCCGGGCTGCGGCGCCGGCTCCTCGCTCACCCGCACGTCCGTCACCCCGTGCAGCCGCGCCACCTTCATGGGTTCGAGCCTAGACGAGCGCCCGCCGCCCCCCACCGGGACCCCCTCCGCCCCGCCGCGTGTCGGGTTGTGTTGACTTATGTTCGAATTCGAACGATCCTGTTCACATGCTCGCGAGCCAGCGCCAGGAGGCCATCCTGGCCGCGATCCGCCGGTACGGCGCCGCACGCGTGGCCGACCTCGTGGAGTCCCTCGGCGTCTCCGACATGACGGTGCGCCGCGACATCGGCGAGCTCGCCCGCCGCGGCCTCGTGCTGCGGGTGCACGGCGGCGCCGTCGACGCCCGACGCGCGGCCGACGAGCCCGGGTTCCACGTCAAGGCCGAGCTGTTCTCGCCCGAGAAGGCCGCCATCGCGGCGGCGGCGATCGAGGAGATCTCCCCGGGCGGCGCCGTCGCCCTCTCCGGGGGCACGACGACGCACCTGGTCGCCCGGCTCATCGCCGAGACGCCCGCGCTGCGCCCGCTCACGGTCGTGACCAACTCCCTGCCTGCGGCCGAGGTGCTGCACCAGGCGGGCGCGCCGGAGCTGAACGTCGTCCTCATCGGTGGCACGCGCACCCCGTCGGACGCGCTCGTGGGGCCCGTGGCCACGCACGCGCTCGAGACGCTGCGCGTCGACGTGCTGTTCCTCGGCGTGCACGGCATCGACCTGCGGGCCGGCCTGACCACCCCGAACCTGCTCGAGGCCGAGACCGACCGGGCCCTGGTCGCCGCGGCCGGGCGCACCGT
The DNA here is from genome assembly GCA_000767215.1 of Actinotalea fermentans ATCC 43279 = JCM 9966 = DSM 3133. Taxonomy (GTDB): domain Bacteria; phylum Actinomycetota; class Actinomycetes; order Actinomycetales; family Cellulomonadaceae; genus Actinotalea; species Actinotalea fermentans. The sequence goes on along the minus strand of AXCX01000273.1, from coordinate 1,860 downwards.
CGTCGTCGCCGACCACTCCAAGTGGGGCGTCGTCGGCCTGGCCCGGATCGTCGGACTGTCCGACGTCGACCTCGTCATCACCGACCAGGAGGTCCCGGCCGACGCCGCCGACGCGGCGTCCGACGCCGTGGACCTCGTCCTCGTCCCCGCACGCGACCGCGTGCCGACCGACCTCGGAGCCGTCACGTGATCACCCGCCGCACCGCCACCCGGATGGCCGACGGCCGCGAGCTCATCTACTTCGACGACTCGGAGCCGTACGTCTCCGGCGGCGCGACGCGGCGCCTGGACGACCCGCGGCCGCTGCCCGACCGCTTCGGCCCGGAGCCCTCGCTCCCCGAGATGCGGCAGGACCCGCTGACCGGCGAGTGGATCCCGATGGCGTCCCACCGGATGAACCGCACGTTCCTGCCGGCCGCGGACTCCTGCCCGCTATGCCCCGCCCGCCCCGGCGCCGCGTACTCCGACGGCGAGGTGCCGGACACCGACTACGACGTCGTCGTCTTCGAGAACCGGTTCCCGGCGCTGCTGGCGCCGCCCGACGGCACGGCCGGCGAGGCCTGGTCCGTCGACGGCGACCCGCTGTGGCCGGCCCGCACGGCGGCGGGGCGCTGCGAGGTCGTCTGCTTCTCCGCCGAGCACCGCGCGTCGTTCGCGGACCTGTCGCCCCGGCGCGCGCGCACGATCATCGAGGCCTGGGCGGACCGCACGACGGAGCTCTCCCGCCTGCCCGGCATCCGCCAGGTGTTCGCCTTCGAGAACCGCGGCCGGGAGATCGGCGTCACGCTGCCCCACCCGCACGGGCAGATCTACGCCTTCCCGTTCGTCACGCCGCGTACGCGCCTGATGCTCGACCGGGCCGCCGAGCACCGTGCCCGCACGGGGCGGAACCTCCTGCGTGACGTGCTCGACGCCGAGCGCCGCGCCGGGACGCGCGTCGTGCTCACCTCGGAGCACTGGACCGCCTACGTGCCGGCCGCGGCACGCTGGCCGGTCGAGGTGCACCTCGCACCGCACCGCGACGTCCCCGACCTGCCCGCGCTCGACGACGCCGAGCGCGACGACCTCGCCGCGGTCTACCCGGAGCTCCTGCGGCGCCTCGACCGCTTCTTCGTGACCGACGACGGCGCCCCCATCCCGCTCCCCTACATCGCGGGCTGGCACCAGGCCGTCGTCGGCGAGGGCCGTGAGCTCGGCCGCCTGCACCTGCAGGTGTTCTCGGTGCTGCGGGCCCCGGGCAAGCTCAAGTACCTCGCGGGCGTCGAGTCCGGGATGGGCGCGTGGATCAGCGACACGACCCCCGAGCGGATCGCCGCCCGGCTGCAGGAGGTGGGCCGGTGAACGAGGCAGCGGACGGCGCCGCGGACGACGGCGCGAACCCCGCCCCGCTCGAGTGGTTCCCGGCCTGGGGGCCCGCGGACGGCGCGGCCCGCGCGTCGGCCCTCTTCGCCGAGGCGTTCGGCGGTGCGCCGGCGGGCGTCTGGGCCGCTCCCGGCCGCGTGAACCTCATCGGCGAGCACACCGACTACGCCGGTGGGCTCTGCCTGCCCGTGGCGCTCCCCCACCGCACGTACGTCGCGCTGCGCCCGCGCGACGACGGACGCGTCCGCCTGGTCTCGGCGCAGGAGCCGACGCCGTGGGAGGGCGAGCTGGCCGACGTCGGGCCCGGGCGGGTCGACGGCTGGGCGGGGTACGTCGTCGGCGTCGCCTGGGCGCTGGCGGGGCACCTGCGGGCCGACGGCGCACCGGGGTCCGGCGCCGAGGCGCCCGGCCCTCAGATGCCCGGGTTCGACGCGGCCGTGGACTCGTGCGTGCCGTTCGGCGCGGGGCTGTCGTCGTCCGCGGCGCTGGAGTGCGCGG
>AXCX01000272.1 GCA_000767215.1 Actinotalea fermentans ATCC 43279 = JCM 9966 = DSM 3133 | reverse complement strand
CGACAGGTGCCGGCGGCGGGTCCGCGCGTCGGGCCAGGAGCTCCTCGTCCAGGGCGGCGCGGGCGCGGCGCACCAGCGAGAGGGCGGCAGCGCCGTCGGCGGGGCGCTCGTCGGGGTCGCGCGCGGCGAGGCCCTCGACGAGCTCGTCCAGCTCGGTGGGCAGCCACGTCACCCGCTCCGACGGCGCGGGGATGTCGGAGTGCACGTGCTGGTAGGCGACCTGGATCGGTGTGTCGCCCGTGTAGGGCTGCGTGCCGGTGAGCATCTCGAACAGGAGGATGCCGACGGCGTAGACGTCGGTCCGCGCATCGGAGGCCCCGCGGGAGACGAGCTCGGGGGCGAGGTAGGCGACGGTGCCCAGGACGGTGCCCGTCGCCGTGTACGTCGCCTCCGTCACCGCACGCGCGAGCCCGAAGTCGGCGACCTTCACGCGGCCGTCGCGGGCGATCAGGACGTTCTCGGGCTTGATGTCGCGGTGCACCAGGCCCGCCCGGTGCGCGACCGAGAGCGCCTCGAGCACGGACTCGGTGGTCCGCAGCGCGTCGTCGAGGCTGAGCGGGCCGCCCTCGGTGAGTCGGCGGCGCAGGTTCGAACCGTCGACGTACTCCATGGCGAGGTAGCTGGTCTCGCCGTCCACGCCCTGGTCGAGCACGCCGACCAGGCCGGGGTGGGTCAGCCGCGCGGCCGCGCGGGCCTCGCGCCGGAAGCGCGCCTGGAAGTCCGCGCCCGACGCGCCCTCGGCCAGGTGCGGGTGCATGACCTTGAGCGCGACCTCGCGGTCGAGCCTGCGGTCCACGGCGAGGTAGACCGTGGCCATCCCGCCGCGCGCGATGCGCGACAGCACCTCGTAGCGCCCGTCGACCAGGTGGCCGAGGAGCGGGTCCGTCAGGGTGGCTGCCACGTGCGGCAGTCTACGTTCGCGGGCCTGCGAAACCCGTCAGGCGAACCGCGACATGAGCGTCTGGACGCTCGCGACGTACCGACGGGTGTCGGCGTACATCCCGTTGCGCTGCACGCCCGCCAGGCCCTGGTAGTAGCCGGCGATCGCCGTCGGCAGGTCCGGGGCGGTCTTGACGAGCTGACGCAGGATGGCGACGCCCGCGGTGACGTTGTCGCGCGGGTCGAGCAGGTTGAGCTCGCGGCCCACCAGGTCCGACGCCCAGTCACCCGAGCTCGGGATGACCTGCATCGTGCCGATCGCGTTGGCGGGGGAGACCGACGCGTGGTTGAAGCCGGACTCCTGGTAGGCGACCGCGAGGGCGAGCGCGGGGTCCACGCCCATGTCCCTGGCCGTCTGCGCCACGAGGGACTTCATCTCCTCGCGGCTCGGCACGCCGACCGAGCGCAGGGTCGCGAGGTTCTCGTTGGCGGCCGCGACGACGTGGGCCGGGTAGGTGCGCCCGGCGAACGTGCTGCCGACGGCGCCGCCCGCGGGGGCGGGAGCCGGGGCGCCCGTCGCGGCACCGGGGATGCTCAGGACCTGCCCGACGCGGATGAAGGCGCGCGAGTCGAGCCCGTTGGCGCTGACGATGGCGGCGACGGTGGTGCCGTAGCGCGTGGCGAGGGCCGAGACGGTGTCGCCGGAGACGACCGTGTGCGTGCCCGCGGCCGGCGCGGGTGCCGCGGCCGGCGCCGGGGCCGCGGTGGTGGGCGTGGCACCGGGGACGGTGAGCACCTGCCCGACGCGGATGAAGGCGTGCGAGTCGAGCCCGTTGGCGCTGACGATGGCGGCGACGGTGGTGCCGTAGCGCGTGGCAAGGGCCGAGACGGTGTCGCCGGAGACGACCGTGTGCGTGCCCGTCGGCACCGGCGCGACCGGTGCCGGGGCCGGCGCCGCGGTGGGGAGGCTGAGCACCTGACCGGCGCGGATGAACGCCCGCGAGTCGAGGCCGTTCGCGGCGACGATGGCCTGGACGGTGACGCCGCTGCGGCGCGCGATGTGGCTGACGGTGTCACCCGGCTGGACGACGTAGTCCTCGGCGGCGGCGGGGACCGCGGTGGCCGTCAGCGTCACGGCGGCCAGGGCGAGGCCCACCCCACCGCCGACGGAGCGGCGCAGGCAGGGAGAGGAGGCGGTGCTCGGCATGTGATGTCCTCGGGCTGTCGGCGCGTGTGACGCATGTGACTGATGTGACTGGAGTGACAGAAGTGCACGCTACCCGAGCGCGCCGTCGGGCGGAAGGTCGACGCCGCCACCCGTACGCTGACCGGGTGATCGACGGAGTTGAGAGCTGGCTGACCCTTCCCGACGTGGCCGAGCGCCTCGGCACGGACGTGGGCCAGGTGCGACGCCTCGTGCAGGACGGGGCCCTCGTCGCGCTGCGGCACCCCGACGGCATCCGACGGGTGCCGGAGCGCTTCCTGGTGCAGGCCGACGGCGCCTGGCGCACCGTGCCCACGCTCCCGGGCACGCTCGTCCTGCTCGCCGACGCCGGCTTCTCCGACGAGGAGGCGGTGCGCTGGCTCTTCTCGCCCGACCCCACCCTCACGCCCGTGGGCTGGCCCGACGGCGCGGTGCCGGCGCCCATCGATCTCCTCGCCGCCGGACAGAAGACCGAGGTCCGTCGACGGGCTCAGGCGCTCGGGTTCTGAGCCGCGCCGTCAGCGCGGCCGGTCGCCGTCAGCGCGGCGGTCGCCGTCGGCTCGTCAGGCGAGCCGCTCGACGGCGGCGCGGCCGAGCCGCGTGAGCATCGTCCTCCCCGGCTCGGCCAGCTCAGCGGCGCCGAGCTCTGCGAGGGCCGGCCGGGCGAGCTCGTCGATGAGCGTCTCCACGTCGGTGACGGCCCCCGTGCTCCGCAGGATGTCGCGGAGGGCCTCGACGTCGTCGGCGGAGAGGTCGCGCCGCCCCAGACCGCTCAGCAGCGCGGCCCGTCCGGCGTCGTCGGCCCGCTGGATCGCGCGGGCGACCAGCACCGTCCGCTTGCCCTCCCGCAGGTCGTCGCCGGCGGGCTTGCCGGTCGTCGCCGGGTCGCCGAAGACGCCGAGAAGGTCGTCGCGGAGCTGGAACGCCTCGCCGATCGCGAGGCCGGCTCGCCCCACGAGGGCGAGCGCATCGGCGTCGGCTCCCGCCACGGTCGCGCCGAGGACCATCGGGTGCTCGACGCTGTAACGGGCGCTCTTGGCCCGCACGACCGTCCTGGCCTGGTCCTCGTCGGCACGCGGATCGGTGCCCCAGGGCAGCGCCTGCGCCAGGACGTCGCGGTACTGCCCGACGATGACCTCGGCGCGCATGAGGTCGTACACCGACCGCGCCGCGGATCGCACCTGTGCGGGCAGCGGGTCGACGGCCGCCGCGAACGCGCGGTCCGCCGCGATGAGGGCGAGGTCACCGAGCAGGATCGCGGCGGCCTCGCCGAAGCGGGCCGCAGGCCCGGTCCGGCCGTGCTCGGCGTGCTGCGCCGCGAACACCCGGTGTGCGGCCGGCCGGCCGCGCCGGGTGTCGGAGTCGTCCATGACGTCGTCGTGCACGAGCGCCGCGGCCTGGAACAGCTCCAGCGCCGCACCGATGCCGAGCAGCGTCGCGCGCGACGCCGAGGCGGCGTCGGACCGGCCGCCCGCGGCGGGAGCGTGCGCCCGCCAGGACCAGTAGCAGAACGCGGCGCGGAACCTCTTGCCGCCCGTCGTCGCGGCGCGGAGCTCGTCGATCATCGCGTCGGCCCCGACGTGGGCCAGGTCGTGGGCGAGCGCGTCGACCACCGCTGCGACCTGGGCGTCGACGCCGGCGCGCACGTCATCGACGTCGACGAGGGCGGGGGAGGTCACGGGACAAGCCTAGTGAGCCGGGGCACCCGCCCGGCGCGGCTGAGCGACGCGCGTGCGCGTCCTCAGGACTCCGAGGTGCGCACGCGACCGCCGATCGTGACGGTCCGTGCGCCGTCGACGTCGAGCACGCCGATCGAGACCACCTCGTCGCCGCCCGAGCGCACGAAGGTCACCTGCGCGGCCAGGTCGCTGTCCGCGGTCTCGCCGGTCACCTCGGAGAAGCCGGCGGCGGTCAGCGCCCCGCGGTAGAGCTCGAGCAGCTCGGCGGCCGTCGCCGCCGTACGCAGGTTGAGGGACACCTCCTGCACGTCCGCGTTGCCCACGGGGACGGCCGAGGTGACGAGGATGACGGCGTCTCCGGGGACCGGCAGGAGCTCGATCGGGAAGCCCTCGACGAGGTCACCGACCTCGGAGTACTCGTCCGGCTCGGCGGTCACCAAGGGCTCGGGGGAGGTGGCCGTCGGCTCCGGCGTCTCAGGCGCCGACAGCGTCGTCAGGTCCTCGGCCGCGGCGGCGTCCGCACCGGCGTCCGCGCCGGCGTCCGTCGGGTCGTTGCCGCCGGCGCAGGCCGCGCAGGCCAGCACGAGCAGCGTCACGACGGTGGAGCGGGCGCGGGCGACCGTCGCGCCACGACCGGCGCGACGGGCGGCACCGGCGGCCCACGAAGCCATGGCTCAACCGTATCCCGGGGTCACGGCATCCACAGGACGCCGCACCCGGGTGAATTCCACAATCCGGGCGGCCCGGACGGGCCCGTTGCCGGCGTCTGCGCTGACATGCGTGCCATGCCGACGACCATCCGTACCAGCGACGTCCGCGAGGTGCTCGCCCTCGTCCCCTTCCAGCTCGGGTTCCGACCGACCGAGAGCGCCGTCCTCATCAGCCTGCGCGGTGCGCGGTCCCGGGTGGGCCTCGTCGTCCGGGTCGACCTGGCGGACATCGCCGCCGACGCCGACAACGGCTGGACGGCGCGCACGCTCGTGGGCCACGTGGTCGCCGACGGCGCGCGACGCGCCGTGGCCGTGCTCTACACCGCGGCGGACCTCCAGTCCGCCGTCGGCGGGAGCCTGCCCCAGGCGGCGCGCGAGAGGACCGCACGCGTCGCGGCGCGCGTGCTCGCTGACGCGGCCGCGGACTCCCTCGGCGAGCTGGAGACGTGGGTCGTCGGCCCGCGCGGCTACTACGCCCTGGGCTGCACGGACCCGGGGTGCTGCCCGCCGGGTGGCCGGCCCCTCGACGAGCTCCAGGGCACCCGGATCGGGGCGCAGATGGTGCTGGACGGCCAGCTCGTCGCGCCCACGCGCGAGGACCTCGTGCGGCTGCCCGACACGTCCGCCGAAGCGCGGAAGGCCGCTCGCCGGGCGCGGGCGCGGTGGGCGGCGCGCGGGGCAGCTGCGGG
>AXCX01000028.1 GCA_000767215.1 Actinotalea fermentans ATCC 43279 = JCM 9966 = DSM 3133 | reverse complement strand
GGCGGGGTCGCGGCGCGCGTGCTCGCCGTCGGCGACGTGGGGGACCTGGCGTACGGCGCCCGCGTGCGGGTGGTCGGCACGCTGTCGCCCGCCGAGCCGGGCGACGACGTCGTGGCCGTCCTGCGCCTCGTCGCGCCTGCGCAGGTGCTCGCCCCGCCGCACGGCGTCGACGCGGTCGTCGGGCGCATCAGGAGCGAGCTGCTCGAGGCGACCGAGGACCTGCCCCCCGACCTGCGCGGGCTGGTCCCCGGCGCAGCCATCGGCGACACCACCCGGATCCCCGCCGACCTCGACCGCGCGATGCGTGACGTGAGCCTGACGCACATCACCGCCGTGTCCGGCAGCCACTTCGCGGTGCTCTCGGTCGCGGTCCTGGCGGCCGCCGCGGCCCTGCGCCTCCCGCGTGGCGCCCGAGCCGCGGCGGTGCTGGCGGCCACGGCCGGGTTCGTGCTGCTCGTGCACCCGCAGCCGAGCGTCGTCCGCGCCGCGGTGATGGGCGCCGTCGGGGCCGCCGGGCTCCTGGTCGGGCGGCCGGCCAGGACGGTCCCGGCGCTCGCGGGCGCGGTCCTGGTGCTCGTCCTGGTCGACCCGTGGCTCGCGCGCAGCTACGGGTTCGTCCTCTCGGTGCTCGCCACCGCAGCCATCGCCCTGCTCGCCCCGGTCGTGGCCGCGCGCCTCGGCTCGGTCCTGCCGCACTGGCTCGCGACCGCGACGGCCGTCCCGCTCGCCGCCCAGGCCGCCTGCGCCCCGGTGCTCGTCCTCCTCGACCCGGCCGTGAGCCTGCTCGCCGTCCCGGCCAACCTCGCCGCCGCCCCGGCGCTCCTGCCGGCCACGGTGTTCGGTGTCGCCGGTGCTGTCACGGCGCCGTGGTGCCCGTGGGCGGCGGCAGTGCTGCTCAAGGGAGCGGGGGCAGCGAGCTGGTGGATCGCCGGCGTCGCCCGGGTGGCCGCAGCGCTTCCCGGGGCGCGGCAGTCGTGGCCGGGCGGGGTCCTCGGCGCGGCGGCGCTCGCGCTGCTCACGGCCGCAGCGCTGGCGGTGCTGCTGCGGCCGCGCTGGTGGCGCGCCTCCCGACGACCGGTCGTCGCCGCCGGGTTGACGCTGGTGCTCGTCGTCCCGCTCGTCCGGTGGGCCCTGCAGCCCCGCTGGGTGCCCGAGGACTGGGCGGTGGTGATGTGCGACGTCGGGCAGGGCGACGCGCTCGTGGTGCGGTCCGGTGACCGGTCGGCCGTCGTCGTGGACGTGGGCCCGCCGGGCGACGCCGCGGACGGGTGCCTGCGGCGCCTCGGTGTCGAGCGGATCGACCTGCTCGTCCTGACGCACTTCCACGCGGACCACGTGGGCGGGTTGGCCGGGGTGCTCGACGGTCGGAGCGTCGCCGCGGCCGTCGTGAGCCCGCTCGCCGAACCGGCGGGTGAGGCGGAGCGGGCGCGCGCCGAGCTCGCCGCCGCGGGGGTGCCCGTGAGCGCGGCGGGCACCGGCCAGGCCCGCGGGACGGCCGGGGAGGTCGACTGGCGGATCATCGGCCCGGCGACCGCCGGTACGGAGCCGAACGACGCGAGCGTGGTGCTCCTCCTCGAACGCGACGACGTCTCGGTGCTCGCGCTCGGCGACGCCGGGCCGCTCGCCCAGGACGCCCTCGCCGCGCGGCTCCGCGGCGACCCGGCCGCACGCGGCGCGACTGTCGTGAAGATGGCTCACCACGGCTCCGCGGAGCAGTCGGCGCGGCTCGCCGGCCTCCTGTCGCCGGCGGTCGTGCTCGTCGGCGTCGGCAGGGACAACGGGTACGGCCACCCGACGGCGGCGGCGATCGGTCTGTACGCGGCCCGGGGAGCGCTCGTCCTGTGCACGAGCGTGTGCGGGCCGATCACCCTGGTCGCCGGCGGCGACGGGCTCACCGCGACCGCCGCGTGCCTGTCGCCCTGATCACGGGCGACGCCCGGGCATGACGGCGCTGCGTGGCAGGCTTGGGCACATGCCTGCCCCACGTGCCCGCAGTGCCGTCGCCGTCCCGTGGGACCGGGTGGAGCTCGCGCCGCTCGTGCTGGTCACGGGTGCCGAGGCGCTCCTCGCCGAGCGCGCGGTCGACCGCGTCGTGCAGCTCGCGCGGGAGCAGGACCCGGACGTGGAGGTGAACCGGCTCGAGGGTGCCGGCTACCAGGCGGGACACCTGCGGGTGGCCGCCAGCCCGTCGCTCTTCGCCGAGGCGAGGCTCGTCGTCGTGGAGGGGCTGGAGACGGCGACGGACGACCTCCTCGCGGACCTGACGGAGTACCTGGCCGACCCGACCCCGGAGGTCGTGCTCGTCGTGCGGCACTCCGGCGCGCCGCGCGGGCGCAAGGCCGCCGACGCCGTCCGGGCCGCCGGCGCCGTCGTCGTGGCGGCCGAGGCGATCAAGCGCGACGCCGACAAGACGGCCTTCGTCACCGACGAGCTGCGGCGCGCCGGTCGGCGTGCGGACCCGGCGGCTGTCCGCGCCCTGATCGAGGCGTGCGGCAACGACCTGCGCGAGCTGGCATCGGCATGCTCGCAGCTCGTCGCCGACACCACCGGGACCGTCACGGCCGACGTCGTCGGCAGGTACTACGGCGGGCGGGTCGAGGCGACGGGCTTCCGCGTGGCGGACGCGGCGGTCGCCGGGCGGGCGGGTGAGGCGGTCGCGCTGCTGCGGCACGCCCTCGCGACCGGATCGGACCCCGTCCCCCTCGTCGCCGCGCTCGCCCTGAAGCTTCGGACCCTCGTGAAGGTCGGGGCCGCCCGTGGTCAGGGCCTCGACCCGGTGAAGGACCTCGGGCTCGCATCCTGGCAGGTCGATCGGGCCCGCCGGGAGCTGGCCGGGTGGACGCCGGAGGCCCTGGCCATGGCGATCCGCGCCGTCGCGCAGGCCGACGCGGAGGTCAAGGGCGCCAGCCGGGACCCGGTGTTCGCGGTGGAGCGTGCCGTCCTCACCATCGCGGAGGCGGCGGGCTCGCGCCGATGATCGCCCGGTCCAGTCACATCCGACGTGACAGGGGTCGGCGCGCACGATGATCGGCGCGTCGGGCCGGCCGACGTTATTGTGTCGTATGAGTGAGATCGCGGCCGATCTGATCGCCGCTTTTCACTCGACCTGCGCACGTGAGGGCGGGCGCAGCCTGTCATAGTGGGTGTGACAGCGAAGTACCACCCCCCAACTCAGGAGACACCATGAACCGGACCGTGAAGGCTCTCACCGCTGCACTCGTCACCCTCGGCCTGACGCTCGTCGGCCTCCCGCTCGGCGGCCTCGGCAGCCTCGGCGGCGGCGGCGCCACGACGAACGTCGGAAGCTCGGGCTGCTGCAAGCAGTGATCTGAGGCGCGCGGCACACCCCAGCCGCAGCGCTCGAAGGGCCGTCGAGGCCGCCCGCGAGAGCGGGCGGCCTCGTCCTTTTCACCCGCTCCGAGGGGACTTGGCGGTGCAAGAGGGATGTGGTCGACACAGTCACGGGTTACAGTGACAACTGTGACAGAACTCGCTGATCGCATTCGGGCCGAGCGCGCCCGGGCCGGGCTCTCCCAGACGGCCCTCGCCGGCGACGACCTCTCGCCGAACTACGTGTCGCTCATCGAGTCGGGGCGCCGCATGCCGACGGACGGGACGCTGGCCGTCCTCGCGGAGCGGCTCGGGACGACCGTCGACTTCCTCAAGTACGGGGACGCGGCGCCGAGCGAGGAGCGGGCCCGGCTGGAGATCAGCTTCGCGCGGCTCGCGCTCACCAACGGTGAGGCGGAGCAGGCGAAGGAGCGCCTCGAGGCGCTCGACCTGTCGTCGATCTCGCCGCGCTACCACAGCGAGGTCCTGCGCGTGCTCGCGCAGGCGCACGACCAGCTCGGCCAGCTCGACGAGGCCGTCTCGCTCCTCGAGCCGCTCCTGGCGGAGGCGCGCGCCCATGGGCGCGCGACCGAGGCCGCTGTCCTCGCGATGCAGCTCACCGTCGCCTACCACGACGCCGGTGACCTCAACCGCAGCATCGAGCTCGGTGAGCAGGTGCTCGCCGAGGTGGAGGCGCTGGGCATCGCCGGCACCGACGAGCACCTGAGGCTGGGCTCGACGATCCTGTGGTCCTACTACGAGCGTGGTGACCTCCTCTTCGCGACCCACCGGGCGGCGGAGCTCATCCGGCTCGCCGAGGAGAAGGGCACGCGTCGCGGCCGCGGCAGCATCTACTGGAACGCCTCCCTCGTCGCCGAGGGCCGCGGGGACCTGGGGGAGGCGTGCCGCCTCGCGGAGCGTGCTCTGGCCTACCTCGCCGAGGGGTCCGCGAGCCTGGACGTCCCGCGCCTGCGGTTGCACTACGCGTGGCTGCTGCTCCGCTCGGAGCCCGCCGAGCCACGGCTCGCGCTGGCCCAGCTCGAGCCGGCCACGCGGGAGCTGGAGCTGATCGGCTCGGAGATCGACCTGGCGCGCTGCGAGTTCGAGGCGGGCCGCGCCCACCTGCTCCTGGGCGACGTCGCCGAGGCGGAGACGATGGCGCGGGCGGGCCTCGCCCGGCTCACGGTCGGCGACACGAACCTCGACCTGTGCAACGGCCGGATGCTGCTCGGCGACATCCACGCCGCGCGCGGCGAGGTCCGTGAGGCGACCGAGTGCTACCGCTGGGCTGCCGACATGTTCGGGATGATGTCCGCCGGCCGCGAGGCGGCGACCGTCTGGCGCTCGCTCGGCGACCGGATGATGGCCAACGGCGACGCCGAGGGCGCCGCGAAGGCGTACGAGGCCGCGCTCCGCGAAGCGGGTATCCGCCCGACGGCGCTGCCCGCCACGCTGTCCGTGCTCGAGTCCGCGGGGCTCGGCTTCGACACGAGGGACCAGCTCGACTGAGCGCCCGCGACGCCGGGTAGCAGGGGGGCCCGGTGCCGTCGGACGGCTCAGAGCAGGGCGCAGATGAGGCGCCGCACGGGGAACCGTGCGGCGCCTCTCCGTCGTCCAGGGGTGGTGTGCGACGTGACCGAGCAGCGCGGCGCGCCGTGCCCGGTCGCCACCGCTCGGAGGGCGGCGAGGCCGCGACGGCTCAGAGGGCGGCGAGGCGCACGGTGTCCGCTGCCGTGCCGGGGCGCTGCCGGGGCGCGTCGACGATCCGCAGCGCGGGCCGCTCCGTCCGCAGGCTCGGCACCGGCGTCCGGTTGAGCACGAGGGTTGTGTCGAGGTGGAAGCCCTGGAACAGCCGGAACCCGAGCGCCCGGCAGGCCTCCAGCTCGGCAGCCGTCTCGATCCGCTCCGCCACGAGCCGGGCCCCGGTGCTGGCGGCCAGCGTGGCGAGGGCCGGCCCGCGGGCGAAGAGGTCGCGGCAGTCGACCTTGACGTAGTCGGCGTAGGGGAGGAGGGCGACCTGGCTGGTCAGCCCGACGAAGTCGTCGATGGCGATGCGGAAGCCGCGCTCGCGCAGCCGGCGTACGCCCGCCAGCACGGCGGCGTCGGTGCGGACCGACTCGACGACCTCGATCACGAGCCGCTCCGGCTCGTCGGGGACCGGGAGGTCGCCGACCAGGAAGGAGCGCGTGAAGTTGACGAACACGTGCGCGTCGGCGGCGAGCGAGCGCACGCCGGTCGGCGTGAACAGGGCCTGGAGGACGCGGAGCGTCGCGCGGTCCTGCGCCGGAGCGGGCCACGTGTCCACGCGCAGGCTGTTCTGGCGCCCGGCGCGGTAGAGGAACTCGTAGCCGTGCACGCTGCCGGTGGCGTCGAGGATGCCTTGGCGACCGACGAAGACGTGGCTGCCGGCCTGGGCGCGCGGGTGCACGAATCCGCCGTCGACGTGGACCTGGTCCACCGCGAGCGCACTCAGCACGTCAGATGAGAGGCCGCGAACCCCTCATGATGACGCGAAACCGGCCGACGAGTTCACCCGGATCTCACCCGCGTGTCGCACGGGGCGATCTTCGGGCTCTCACCCGTCGTCCGCGCGCGCCCATGAGCCCCGGCTCGCCCCGGTTCCCGGGCCGCGCTTCCGCGCGTCCGGCCCCGGACGACCACGACGGCGTCACCCGGTGGGTGACGCCGTCGTGAGTGGTGCTGGGGAAGGCGCGCTCAGAGCGCCGCGACCTGCTTGGCGAGCGCGGACTTGCGGTTCGCTGCCTGGTTCGCGTGGATGACGCCCTTGCTCACGGCCTTGTCGAGCTTGGTCGTCGCGGAGACGAGAGCGGCCGTGGCCGCGTCCTTGTCACCGGCCGCGACCGCCTCGCGGACCCGACGCACGTGCGTCTTGAGCTCGGACTTGACAGCCTTGTTCCGCAGGCGGGCCGCCTCGTTCGTGCGGATCCGCTTGATCTGGGACTTGATGTTCGCCACGTGATGACTCTCTGGTGTGTTCGCCGAAGCGAGCTGACAGGTCGATGAGGGCGTCGCCTGGATCCGGGACCGGGCCGTGTGGGGTCAGCCGCGAGCGAATCTGGGCCTGTGGCCGCCGACCTGGGCGGACACGCGGGGACTGATGTTACCAGCCGCCCCCTCGGCGCAGCGAACCGGCCACGCGTTCGAAGCGCTCCAGGTCGAGCACGGCCCCTTCGCGCCGGACGGTCGCGGGCGCGAGGCGCACGACGCGGTCGAGGCGGACCTCGCTCGGGCGGCGCTGCGCGTCCCACGCGCCGGCGCCGAGGTCCAGCCAGACCTCGCCCGGGCGGCCGGGCCGCGTGTCGTGGTCGCGCGTCGTGAGCATCAGCCCCAGCAGCCACGGGCCGTCGTGCCCGACGACCAGGACCGGTCGGTCCTTGCCGCGGCTGTGGTCCTCCTCGTAGGGCACCCACGCCCAGACCACCTCGCCCGGGTCGGGCTCGCCGTCGAGGTCGGGCGCGTACACCGGGTGCACCGGACCCTCGAAGTCGCCCGGGTAGCCGGCCGGACCGTCCTGCCTCCGCGCCCGCGCGGCGCGCCCGGACGCCTGCTCCCGGCGGCGCCCGACGGCGTCGGCGGGCCACCGCGCGAGGCGCGTGGCGC
>AXCX01000271.1 GCA_000767215.1 Actinotalea fermentans ATCC 43279 = JCM 9966 = DSM 3133 | reverse complement strand
CCACCCGGGGGCGGCGTGCTGCGCGGCGGACGGCGCGGGGCCGGACGGGAGCCAGCCAGCGGGCCCCCCGGCGCGCGGCTGGTCCGGGACTGCGCCCGGAACGGGCGGATAGTCGCTCACGATGGGCCCTCTCGGTCGTCACCGGGCAAAGGTGTCGGCCGGTATATCGGTCGGCCGCGAGACCGACTTGAGGGTGCCCGGCGCCGCTCAGGCCACGACGCGGAGGATCTCCTCGACCGAGGTGTCGCCGAGGATGACCTTCGTCCAGCCGTCGTCACGCAGGCTGACCATGCCCTCGTTGCGCGCGGTGCCGTTGATCTCCGCGGCCGAGGCGTGCGAGACGGCCAGGCGCTCGATGCTCTCGGTCACGCGCATCACCTCGTGCAGGGCCATGCGGCCCTTGTAGCCCGTCCGCGAGCAGGCGCTGCACCCGGCCGGGCGGTAGAGCGTCGGCATCTCCTCGCCCGGGTTCCAGGGGAAGCGCGCCGCGATCAGCTCGACCTCCGACGGCTGGTACGCCTCCTTGCACTTGTTGCAGAGGCGACGCGCCAGCCGCTGTGCGACGACGCAGTCCAGCGCGGAGCCGACGAGGAACGGCTCGATCCCCATCTCGATCAGGCGGGTCACGGCGCTGGGCGCGTCGTTGGTGTGCAGGGTCGAGAGAACGAGGTGGCCCGTGAGCGCCGCCTCGATGGCGATCTGCGCCGTCTCGTGGTCGCGGATCTCACCGATGAGGACGACGTCGGGGTCCGAACGCAGGATCGAGCGCAGCGCGCTGGCGAACGTCAGGCCGGCCTTGGGGTTCACCTGCACCTGGTTGATGCCCGGCAGGCGGTACTCGACCGGGTCCTCGACCGTGATGACGTTGATCTCCGGCCGGGACACGGCGTTGAGCGTCGCGTACAGCGTCGTCGACTTGCCGGAGCCGGTGGGCCCGGTCACCAGGATCATCCCGTAGGGCTTCGTGTACGACTCGTGGTAGATCTCGAAGTTGTCGTCCAGGAACGACAGCTCGCGCAGGTCGAGGCTGGCGGTCGAGTTGTCGAGGATGCGCATGACGACCTTCTCGCCCCACACCGTGGGCAGCGTGGCCACGCGCAGGTCGATCTTGCGGCCGTTGTGGGTCACCGACATGCGACCGTCCTGCGGCTTGCGGCGCTCGGCGATGTCGATGTCGCTCATGATCTTCAGCCGGGAGATGACGCCGCCCTGGATCTGCTTGGGCGCCCGCTGCACCTCGTGCAGCACGCCGTCGATCCGGTACCGCACGAGCATGTCGTGCTCGCCGGGCTCGACGTGGATGTCCGACGCGCGGTCCTGGATCGCCTGCGTCACCAGCAGGTTCACGAACCGCACGATCGGGGCGTCGTCCTCGACGAAGTCGCCGACCTGGGAGAGGTCCGTGTCCTGCGGCCCGGACGCCTCCTCCTCGAACGCGTTCGCGAGCTCGTCGATCTCCTCGTCGGCCCGGCAGAACCGGTCGATGGCGGCGAGCAGGTCGTCGTGCGTCGCGACGACCGGCCGCACCGGGAGCCCGCTGATCGCGCGCGCGTCGTCGACGGCGACGACGTTGCCGGGGTTGGCCATGGCCAGGAGGAGCGCACCGTCGGCGAAGCCGACCGGCAGCACGGTGTACCGGCGGCACACCGGGCCCGGGAGCGCGGCGACCGCCGTCCGGTCCACGGGGTAGTCCGTGAGCTCGACGAAGTCCATGCCGACCTGGCGCGCGAGCGCCTGGACCAGCTGTGCCTCGCTCAGCATGCCGATCTCGACCAGCACACGCCCCAGGGACTCCCCGCGGCTCACCTGCTCGTCGAGGGCAGCCATGAGCTGACCCTCGGTGACGAGGCCTTCCTCGAGGAGGATGTCTCCGAGCTGCTTCAAGGGGGATCCTTCCGGCCATGGAGCGACGCACCCTGATTATCGGCACGCACCCCGCGGCTCTGAAGATCCTGCCCGTCGGCTGATCAGTCCGACGACCGAGCGGGCTCGGTCAGTACGGCAGCCCGTTGCGCGCCTGGTTGTGCGCCCACACCAGCTTCGCCCACGTCTGCGGGCCGCAGATCCCGTCGTAGGTGAGGCCGTAGCGCGCCTGCACCCGGTACACCGCGGCCGTCGTCGCAGGTCCGTAGCTCCCGTCGAACTTCAGCGGCTCGCTGTAGAGCACGTACAGCGTCATCTGCAGCTGCGTGACGCACTGCCCGCGCGAGCCGTACCGCAGCACGGTGCGCGTGCACCCGTCGCTGATGAACGACACCTCGGCCTGGCCCGCGCGGCTGAGGGGCCGCAACGGGGTGCCGAGCGGGCCGTCCGGCGGCGGCGCCGTCGTCGGGGCCGCGACGGCGATCCCACCTCCGAGGAGCGACGCGGACGTGAGGACGAGCGCCGCGAGGGCGCGGACGACGTGTCGAGCCATGGTCTCCCCCTGCATCAGCGACGGTGCGCATGGCGTCCGGGTCGTCCGGTTCCGCACCGTTCTGCCCGGAAGGTAGCAGGGGCGCGCCGCCGCGCTCAACGGGTCGTCGCGGACCGCGCCCCGGCGTCGAGCGCACCGGTCAGCGCGCGGTCCATCGCGGCGAGCGGCGCGGGCGCGCCCGTCATCAGCCGCACCTGCTCGCCGGCCTGGTGCAGCAGCATCCGCTCCCCCGTCACCGCCCGGCCCCCGGCCGCGCGCCACGCGGCGACCAGCGCCGTCGGGCGCGGGGCGTACGCACAGTCCAGGAGGACGCCCCGGACCGGGAGCGACGCACGCACCAGCGCACCCGCGAGCTCGTCCGCGGCCCCCGGCGGCAGGGTGGAGACGACGACGGGCGCGGCCCTGATGAACTCCAGCGCACGGTCCACGGGGGCGAGCGTCCGCACGGTGGTGTCCACACCCATCCGGTGCGCGGCCCGCAGGGTGCCCCCCGCGCGCGCCACCGAGCGCGCGAGCAGGGTGGAGGCGGTCGTGCCCAGGTGGGCGAGCCCCGCTAGCGCCGATGCAGCGGTCGCGCCGGCGCCGAGCACCACGGCAGAGCCCACCTCGCCCGGTTGTCCGAGGCCGGCGAGGGCGCCGCGGTCGTCGGCCCCGACAGCCGCCCCGGCGCCCGCCTCCGCCAAGGCCGCGGCGATGCCATGCACGTCGGTGTTCGCCCCGACGAGCGTCGGGCGCGCGCCCCCGCGCTGCACGACGACGGTGTTCACCGCGCCGACGACCTCGGCCAGCGGCTCGACGTGGTCGACCAGGGGCAGCACCGCCTGCTTCAGCGGC
>AXCX01000270.1 GCA_000767215.1 Actinotalea fermentans ATCC 43279 = JCM 9966 = DSM 3133 | reverse complement strand
TGGCGTCGAGACCGCGCACGAGCCCCGGCAGCTCCGCCTCGGTGACGTCGATCGCGTCGTACGTCCAGTCGAGACCGAGCTCCGCGTAGGCGGCACGGTGCAGGACCGGCGACAGCGAGTGGGCGATGGGGTGCCCCAGGACGGCGGCACGCACCACCTAGTCGTCGCCGCCGTTCGCAGCCTCCCACTCGCGCAGCAGCGCCACGTTCTGCCGGTGCTCCGGGTACGTCACCGCCATCCGGGTCTCCCCGGTCTCGTGGTTGATCGTGACCCAGAAGAGCCAGGGACCGTCGGCCGGCGCCAGGACCGCGTCGATCGACGCCGCGCTGGGCGAGGCGATCGGCGTCGGCGGCAGCCCCGCGTGCATGTAGAGGTTGTACGCGGTGTCGGTCGCCTTGACCTCGTCGGTGATCTGCGTCCCGGAGATGCCCGCGCCGTACGCCACGGCCGCGTCGATCTCCAGCCGCATGCCGTCCGCGAGCCGGTTCTCGATCGCCCGGGCGATCATCGCGCTCACCTCGCCGCCAGGCGACTCCTCCTCGACGAGCGAGGCCTTCGTGAGGACGGCCTGTCGCGCCTCGGCCGGGACACCGCGCTCGTCGAGCACGCTGATCGTCTGCGCCACCATCGCGCCGAGCATCTCGGCGGGCGTCTGCCCCGGCTCGAACGTGTACGTCGCGGGGAAGAGCCAGCCCTCGGCGTTCCCGCCGGCCTCCGGCGGGAGACCGATCGCCGCCGGGTCCGCCACGACCGCCTGCAGCTCCTCGATCGGCGTGCCCGTCACCGAGGCCAGCCGCTCGAGGATCTGCTTGACCGTGAAGCCCTCGACGATCGTCACGCGCGTGACGACGCGGTTCTCGGAGTTGATCAGCGCCGCCACCGCGTCCGCCGCACGCATCTGCAGCGACAGCCGGTAGGTGCCCGGCTGGATGCCGGGGGCGTCCGGGTTGGCCGCGAAGGCCTCCGTGAAGGCGCCGGTGCTGGCGACCACGTCGGCGTCGACGAGGATCTGGGCCATCGCCGCGCCCGTCGCACCCGCGGGGATGGAGACCTCGACCTCGCCCGTCCCGGGACCCGGGTAGTCGTCCGTGCTCGCCGCAGGCGCGCCACGGAGGTCCTCGATCAGGGGCATGCCGAGCTTCCACACGGCGAAGCCGATGCCGGCGAGGACGACGAGGACGACCACCAGGGCGGTGATGTTCTTGCGCCGCCGCTGCTTGCGCCGCCGGTCGCGCTCGGCGCGGTCCGAACGTCGGTCGGAGCGACGCGCGTGGTCGCGGGGCACATCGGGCTGGACGATCTCGTCCAGGAACAGGTCGCTCATCGCGCCGCCTCCCCGCGCCTCGTGGTGTCCATCCGGTCGGTCCCTCCATCGCCTGGCTGGCCCTGGGCCGCCGTCGGCTCCGCTTCACCTTCTCCGCCGTCGGTGCCTGGCCCGACGACCGCCTCACCTACCCGTGCCCCTGACACACGCTCCGCGTCGATGGCAGCCTGCAGGATCACCACCGCCGCGGCCTGGTCGACGACGACGCGGTGGTTGCGTCCCGGCCGGCCGGCCGCGTGGAGCGCCTGGTGGGCGCTGACCGTGCTGAGCCGCTCGTCCACGAGCCGCACCGCCACGGGAGCGACCGCCTGCGCCAGCGCACCACAATAGGTGCGAACGGCCTGGGCTGCCGACCCCTCCCGCCCGGCAAGCGTGCGGGGCAGGCCCACGTACACGACAGCGGCACCGGACTCGCACACGATCTCCACGAGGCGCGCCAGGTCCGCGGCGTCCTGCGGTCGCCGCTGCACCGTCTCGACCGGCGTGGCGATGAGCCCGTCGGGGTCGCTACGCGCCACCCCGATCCGGACCTCCCCCACGTCGACGCCCAACCGGACGCCGCGGGCCGGCCCGGAGGCAGGCCCGCGACCGCCGGGGGCGTCAGCCACGCGCCCCGCCGACGGCGCCGACGAGCGCGCCGAGCGCAGCCG
>AXCX01000269.1 GCA_000767215.1 Actinotalea fermentans ATCC 43279 = JCM 9966 = DSM 3133 | reverse complement strand
CGACCCGCGGCGCGACCCCGCCGTCGTGCAGGCCGTCGCCGCGGCCGAGGCGACGACCGTCGTCGGCATCGGCGGGGCGTTCGGCACGCCGGAGGACCTGGCCTGGAAGGCCGCGACCGCGGCCACGGGGGTCGAGCTCCCCGGCGGCGGCCAGCTGGTGTTCACCGGCCCGGCCACCGGCCGCCGGATGGTCGCGATGTACGGGTCGCCGGGCATCCCGGCGCTCGGCATCCTCGGCGAGCAGGACGTGACGGCGAGCATCGCCCGCGCGCAGGGCCTGGCCGCGGAGTACCAGGCGCTCACCACCGACGTCGTCGTGCCGGCCTTCGAGATCATCGCGACGATCGCGGACCGGCCCGCCGGCGCCGACGGCAACTACTCCAACGAGCTGCCGGTCGAGGCGTTCGTGCCGTGGGTCGAGGCCGCGCTCGAGGCGGGCGTCTACGTCGTGCTCGACCTGCAGCCCGGGCGCACGGACTTCGTCACCCAGGCGCGCCTGTACGAGTCACTGCTGCTGTACCCGAACGTCGGGCTCGCGCTCGACCCGGAGTGGCGGCTCGGGCCCGACCAGGTGCACCTGCGCCAGATCGGGTCGGTCGGGATCGACGAGGTGAACGCGGTCGGCGACTACCTGAGCGAGCTCACCCGGACCCACCACCTGCCGCAGAAGCTGCTCGTCCTCCACCAGTTCATGCAGCGGATGGTCGACGGGCGCGAGCGCCTCGACACGGCCGACCCCGCGGTGCAGGTGCTCATCCACGTCGACGGCCAGGGCAGCCAGGGGGCAAAGGCGGGCACCTGGGCGAACATCCTGCAGGGCGCGCCCGCGAACGTCGTGTGGGGGTGGAAGAACTTCATCCACGAGGACGTCCCGATGGCGACGCCCCAGCAGACCTACCAGGTGCAGCCCCTCCCGCACTTCGTCAGCTACCAGTAGCCGGTGCGGCGGGCGGTCACCGGTCAGACGGGCACGCGCTCCTGCTGCGGGATGAACGGCAGGAAGACCCGCGAGGTCGCCAGCTGGCTGGCCATGGCGGCGAGGCGCGCAAGAACCTCGGGGGAGAGGGTGGCGGTCTCCATCGACGACAAGTCGCCGACGCGGGGGTCGAAACCAGCCGGCTCACACATGGCGGCCATCCTTCGTTCGGTAGCCCGGCTGACCGTCGTGGGTCCCGTGGCTTTGCGTCCCCGCCTTGCGACGGGTTTGCCTTTTCGCTGACGGGACGAGCGTACGTGACGGATGTGAGCGCGCACAGGCCCAGGTACCCGTTCGCCGCAACCGCTGGGGCGTTTTTCACCCGGTCCCGCGAGTGTCGCTCACCCGGACGGAGCAGCCGACCTCTCATCCGCGGGGAGGGCCGGCCGATCGGAAGACGTTCGCCGTCCACGAGGGGAGTCGCCGGATGGAGGCTGTCGCCGCCATCGGCCAGCGGATCGCGCAGATCCAGGGCCGGATCGCGCAGGTCAGCGCGCCGTCGGCCAGCTTCGAGAGCGTGCTCGGCGAGGCCGTCGTGGCCGAGCTCCGCGGGTCGCCCGCCGCGACCGCGAGCTCCGCCCCTCTGGCGGGCCTGACGGGCGTCGTCGCCGTCGGCTCCGGGAAGGACCGGGTGGACGCCAAGGGCGTGCCGATCGAGCTCAAGGCCTACGGCAACGGGCGCGTCCCCGCCGCGGCCCTGAGCACCATCGCCGGCACGTCGCACACGCTGTGGGAGCCCGCCGCCCGCTCGTTCGAGGCGATGCAGTCCGCCGCCGCCGCCGAGGGCGTGACCATCGGCATCACGGACTCCTACCGGACCTACGAGACGCAGGTCGACCTGGTCGGCCGCAAGGGGCTGTACTCGCAGGGCGGCCTCGCGGCCACGCCGGGCACGAGCATGCACGGCTGGGGCGTCGCGCTCGACCTGAAGCTCGACTCCTCCGCCCAGGCGTGGATGCGCCAGAACGCGGGCCGCTTCGGCTACGTCGAGAACGTGGCCCGCGAGCCCTGGCACTGGCAGTACGCGCCCACGCGCTGACCGCGCGTCAGATCACGGCGACGGAGACCCGGCCGATGCCGTAGCCCGTCACGTTCAGCTCCATGTCGAGCCGGCGGACGTACGCGGTGACCCACTTCGCGACGTCGGGCGGCAGCGCCTCGCGCGGCGCGTACGCCTCGTAGAGCCGCACGTGCGGCGCGTGCGCGTTGTTGAACAGCGACGCCGCGACGTTGAGGATCTCCGCGGTGTTGTCGTAGAGCGCCGGCGTCATGAGGCCCTGCTCGACGGCGTCCTTCGCCGTGGCGGCCGGCAGCAGGGCGATGGCGGCACCGACGTGGCAGGCGAGCGCGAGGTCCATGACGATGAGCGCGCGCAGCTTGAGCATGTCGTCGACGTACACGCCGACGACGGCGCCCGGATGCTGCCCGGGGTCGACCATCCCCGTGCCGAGCACCGCACCGACATCTCGGCCGAGCAGGCCCTCGAGCAGCTCGCGGACCTCGAGGGCGGCGGGCAGAGGTGTGGCGTTCATGGGACTCACTCCAGGAAGGGGTCGATCGTCTCTCGGAAGATCTCGGCAGTGAACGGCTTCGCGATGAGGAAGAGCGCTCCGGCGGCCTCGGCCTGCTTGCGCATCTCGGGCGAGCCCTCGGACGTCACGAAGGCGAACGGGACGTCGCTGCCCTGGGCCCGCAGGGCGCGCAGCAGCTCGATGCCGGTCATCTCGGGCATGTTCCAGTCGGAGAGCACGAAGTCCGGGTGCGTCGACGCGACCATCTCGAGCGCTGCGGCGCCGTCGGGGGCCTCGCTGATCTCCCACCAGTCGTACCCGGCCTGGCGCAGGGTGCGGATGACGATCTGCCGCATGACGCGGCTGTCGTCGGCGACGAGGACCTTCATCGGGTCCACCTCCTCGAGGTCGGGGCGGGACGGGTCGACGGGTGCGTCACGGCAGCATCCACAGGCTCAGGACCAGCAGCCGGCCGCGCCAGTCCAGCGAGAGCGTGTGCAGCAGCCCGCCCTCGGTCGTCGGGCGCTCCTTGGTCACCTCGGGCAGGGTCAGCACGCTGTGGTCCGGGCCCAGGGACTTGACGTTCCCGCCGACCACGTTGGCGACCTCCCCCAGTGCGTCCACGATGTCAGCGTGGACCACCGGCTCGTCGGGCGCGAGGCCGAGGAGCGCGCGGGTGACCTCGACGGCCGTCGTGGTCTCGGTGGAGAGCAGCACGCGGCCGTTCATCGGCCCGGTGACGTCCACCCACGCGAACAGCTCGTCGACCGGCGCGGGGGGCGCGCCCTCCCACGGCCGCACGAAGCCGGGCTCGCCGTCGATCATCGCGGCGAAGACCTCCGAGGCGATGTCGTAGACGGGGTCCGTGCCTTCGAAGGCCTGCACGTCGATCTCGAAGCTCATGCGGACTCCTCCAGTTCGACCAGCCCGAGGAGCTGGAGCTTGTCCCGGATCGCGTCCGGGGTGAACGGCTTGATGAGGTACTCGTGGGCGCCCGCGGCCAGGGCCCGGACGATCTGCGCCTGCTCGCTCTCGGTGGTGACCATCATCAGCGTCACGTCGCGCCACTTGCGCTCGCGCCGGACGGCGGTGACGAAGCTGAGCCCGTCGAGCACCGGCATGTTCCAGTCCACGCAGGCGAGGTCGACCTCGAGACCGGCGTTCATGGCGTCCAGCGCCTGCTGGCCGTCGGCGGCCTCGGTCACCTCGAACCCCAGCGGGGTGAGGATGCCCGTGACGATCCTGCGCATGGTGCGCGAGTCGTCGATGACGAGTGCCTTCATGCTGCCCTCCGCGAGTCGGCACGGTAGACGGCACCTCGACCGACCGGGACGCGCTCCCAGCTGTCGTCGATGCCCATGGTGGTCTCGGCGGCTCCGAGCAGCAGGTACCCGCCCGGGCGCAGCGCGCGCTGCACCCGCCGGAGCACCTCCTGCTTGGTCGCCAGGTCGAAGTAGATGAGGACGTTGCGCAGGAACACGACGTCGAACGGCCCGCCCACGGGGACGGACTCGAGCAGGTTGTGCCGCGCGAAGCTGACCTGCGCGCGCAGCGCGGGGGCGACCTCC
>AXCX01000268.1 GCA_000767215.1 Actinotalea fermentans ATCC 43279 = JCM 9966 = DSM 3133 | reverse complement strand
GCCGCACCAGCATCGGCGCCGGCAGGCCGCGGTTGACCTCGAGCTGGTTGTAGCGCGCCCGCTTGGCGCGGTCGAGCATCTCGGCCGACAGGTCGGTCGCGAGGATCCGCACCCGGCTCGCCGGCAGGACGTCCGCGAGCGCCATCGCGATCGAGTAGGGCTCCTGCCCGCTCGAGCACGCGGCCGACCAGATGCGCAGCGTCGGGTCCGCCCCGACCCGCGTGCGCGACGTCAGCTCGGGCACGATGTGGTCGACGAGCGCGCGGAACGGCTGCGCGTCGCGGAACCAGGACGTCTCGTTGGTGGTCAGGGCGTCGACGATCGACTCGAGGTGCTCGGGCCGCCCGGCCGCGCGCAGCCCACGCACGTACGCGTCGACGTCGGCGACCGCGGCCGCGCGGGCGAGCGGCAGCAGCCGGCCCTCGACCAGGTACTCCTTGCCCGTCTCCAGCACGATGCCGCTGCGGCGTCGCACCAGGTCGGCCACGAAGGCGAAGCTCTCGGCCGTGATGCTCATGCGGCGCCACCGCCCGCGCGACGGACCGGATCGCTGCCCGGCCCTGTCGTCACGTCGCGCGACCCGGCACGCGTCACCGCCCGCACCACGGCGGGGGCGACGTCGTCCAAGGGCAGCACCGCGTGGGCTCCCGGCCCGGTCGCGACGGCGCCCGGCATTCCCCACACCACACTCGTCTCCTCGTCCTGCACCACGACCCGGCCACCCGCGGCCAGGATCTTCTCGACGCCCCCACGTCCGTCCGCGCCCATCCCCGTGAGCACGACGGCGAGCTGGTCGCCCCCGTAGGCGGCGGCGGCTGAGGCGAACAGCACGTCGACCGACGGGCGGCAGTAGTTCACGGGCGGCCCCTGCTGGAGCCGTGTGCGCACCGTGGCGCCCGACCGGACGACCTCCAGGTGCTGGTCGCCCGGGGCGATGTACACCGTGCCGGGCACGAGCAGCTCGCCGCCGGCGGCCTCGACGACGGTGCTCGGGCCGAGCCGGTCGAGGCGCGAGGCCAGCTGCCGCGTGAAGACCGGCGGCATGTGCTGCACCACGACGACCGGGACCGGCAGCGGGGCCGTCAGGCCGCGCAGGACGTGCGACAGGGCCTCCGGCCCGCCCGTGGAGGAGCCGATCATCACCGCCCGCACCGTGCCGCGCTCGGGCGGCGGCAGGACCTTGACGGCCGCGGCGGCGCGCGGGGCGGCCGCG
>AXCX01000267.1 GCA_000767215.1 Actinotalea fermentans ATCC 43279 = JCM 9966 = DSM 3133 | reverse complement strand
ACCCAGGCCGCGCCCGCGCCGAGGGTGACGGGCGCGACAGGGGCGTGCGCGAGCGCGAGCAGGACCCGGTCCGCGCGGGTGGTCGCGCGGAAGGCGCCGTCGTCGTCGGCAGGCACGTTCCCGACGGTAGGTCCGGCGCGCGTGGTGGCGGCGCGTCGGCGCGGGTGAAGCGCGCGCCCGGCGGGGGTGAAAGGCGGCTCAGTCGGAGACGGGCTCCAGGAGGAAGACCGGGATGAGGCGCTCGGTGCGCTTCTGGTAGGCGTCGTAGTCGGGCCAGACGGTGGCGGCCCGCGCCCACCACTCCGCGCGCTCGGCGCCGGCCAGCTCCCGCGCGTCGTAGTCGCGCTTGACCGCACCGTCCTGGAGCTCGACCCGGGGGTGGGCGACGACGTTGTGGTACCAGACCGGGTGGGTGGGCGCGCCGCCCATCGAGGCCACGACGGCGTACCGGCCGTCGTGCTCGACGCGCATGAGGGGCGTCTTGCGGAGCTTGCCCGTGCGGGCGCCGACGGTCGTGAGGACGATGATCGGCACCCCGCGCAGGGTGTTCGCGTCGCGGCCGTCGCTGGCCTCGAAGAGCTCGACCTGGCTGCGCGCGCGGTCGGACGGGCTGGGGGCGTACTCACCGGAGAGAGGCATGCTCGGGGCAACCGTGCCGGGCGGCGGGGCATTCCGGGCCGACCGGGCGCGCCCGCCGCGGGACGGCGAACGGTCGGCGACGCCGTCAGTCCCACCACAGCGACCAGCACGGCTCGTACGGCCGCCAGGGGTTCACCTGCGCGTTGATCGAGTCGGGCATCCGCACGGCGTCGTCCACCCCGAGGTCGCGCCGGACGATCGTCCACAGGCGCGCGCACTCGCACCCAGCGTGGTGGCCGGCGGTGACGTCGAGCTCCGGCGCGACGTACGCGAAGAGACCCTCGGCGCTCAGCCGCTCGTCGACCCGGCCGGGTCCCACGAGGTAGCCCTGCAGCTCGACCTCGTCCGGGTGCTCGGCCGCCGCGCGGAGCAGCGTCCCGAGCGTCGGCGCGTCGTTCTGCCGGTCGTCGAGGTGCACCGCCGGCAGGGCGTCGAGCAGGGCGCGCGCGGTCGCCCCGTCCAGGCCGGCCCAGCGCGCGACGTCGCCCGCGTCGGCGGGTCGCCACGTGACGAACGGCTCGACGAGGTCGACCACGCCCGTGTCGAGCAGCCACCCTCGCGGGTTGCCGAGGAGCGTCACCGTGGGCGCGTCGGGATCCGCGCGAACGTGGTCGAGAGCGGTGGCGAAGATCGTGCGCAGCGGCGTCGGTCGGGTCATCACGCGTCCAGGGCTCGGGGGATCGGCTCCCTGGAGCGTTCCGCGTGCGGCCCCGGGCGCACGGCATCGGCCCGGGCGGGCGGTGGACGACGACGGCCGTCGGGCCCCGGTGGACGACCCCGGTCAGTCCTGGTTCTGCGCCTCGACCCAGGCGACGTCGCGCAGGTACGCCGACCACAGACCGCCCGTCAGCACGCCGACGGCGACGGGGGACGCGCCGACCACGGCCGCTTGCAGCACCCAGGGCAGGTCGAGGCCGCCGAGCATCGGCGAGACCGCTGCGGCGAGGAAGCCGATCGCCCAGGCCCACGCGTACACCCGGTAGCGCAGCGGGACGTCGCCCAGCTCGCGGCGGAGCATGCTCCGACGGCGCAGCACGCGGACGAGCACGAGGAGCCCCAGGCCGTAGACCACGACGATCGCCGGCACGAGCATGAGGAACGCGACGGTCAGCCACGTCTCCGCGGTCAGCGTCAGGAGCACGCCCAGCACGGGGAGCACCGTCGCCACGACGAGGGCCACGAGATCCGCACGGGGCCGCGCCGGAGCGGGCCGCGCGGGAGTGTCCGGGGCTTCCGCCTCGGGTGCCTCGACCGGTGCGCTGTCGGCCGGCGCGCCCTCGGCGACCCCGGCGCCGACGACGTCCTCCGCGCTCGCCGCGGGCTCGTCCCCGCGCGTCGCGACGGCGTCGGGGGTGAGGTCGGACATGGGTCGACGGTAGCGCGTCAGAAGGGCCGTTCGGCCCGCAGCAGGAAGCGGCTCTGGGTGAACACGAGGGGCTGTCCCCAGGCCGGCGCGCGCATGTGCAGGTAGATCAAGGTGTTCGCGTAGCCGTCGACGCTGAAGTCGGCCGGTGAGCGCCACGGCACCAGGGCGAGGTAGCTGGCCAGGGCGGCGACGTCGTCGAAGGCCAGGGGGCCGTGCCAGGTCTCGCGGCGCGTCACGTCCAGGCCGAGGTCGGTGAGCTCGTCGGCCCGCGCGTCGACCGTCAGGTGCGGCCGCGGCAGGGGGGCGCCGAACACGGCGTGCAGGTCGACGACGTCGTCCCCCGCGAGCTGGTCGGTGAGGAGCACCCCGCCGGGCCGCAGCACCCGGGCGACCTCCGCGGCGTCGTACCCGCCGTGCCGGTCCACGACCACGTCGAAGCACCGCTCCGGGTACGGCAGGTCGGTCGCGTCCTGGACGTCCGGGTCGAGGCCGACGAGCGTGAACCCCTCGGCCTCGAGCGTCGGCTCGCCGGCGGTGACCTCGAGGACGGCCGTCGTGCCGCGCACGGCCTCGGCGGCCAGGGCGTCCAGGTCCCAGGGCGGGGTGTCGGCGTGGACGCGGGCGGCCAGCTCCTCGAGCGGCGGCGGGCTCTCGGCGGCGGCGCGCCAGAGGTCCATGAGCTCCTCGGTCGTCGGGACGCGCGTCTGCCTGCTCGGCCCCCGTCCCCCGCTCACCCGTCCACCGTACGTGCGACGGCGCCGGAATGGGGCGCGCGTCCACCGGCGTTATCGAGGACATGACCACCTCCACCGCCGTCGTCGACCTCGCGTCCCTGCCCTTCACCACGCTGGACGGGAGGGAGACGACCATCGGCGCCCTCGGCGGTTCCGTGCGCCTCGTCGCGAACGTCGCGTCGCGGTGCGGGTTCACCCCGCAGTACGCCGCCCTCGAGCGGTTGTGGCAGACGTACCGCGACCGTGGCCTAGTGGTCATCGGGTTCCCGACGAACCAGTTCCTGCAGGAGCTGGGCTCCGAGGAGGCCATCGCCGAGTTCTGCCAGGTCAACTACGGCGTCACGTTCCCGATGTCGGCGAAGGTCAAGGTCAACGGCCGCAGCCGGCACCCGCTCTTCGACCAGCTGACGGCCGTGCCCGACGCCGACGGCAAGGCCGGGCGCGTCGCGTGGAACTTCGAGAAGTGGCTGGTGGCGGCCGACGGGACCGCGCACCGGTTCCGCTCGAGCACCGAGCCGGACGCACCCGAGGTGGTGCGGCTGATCGAGGAGGCGCTCGCCGCCGCCTGACGCGCCGGTCAGGCCGGCGGCACGTTCTGGTTGCGCGCGAACACGTTGTCGGGGTCGTACTCGGCCTTGACCGCACGCAGCCGGTCCCACGTCCCGCCCGGGTACGCGGCCCGCACGCGCTCAGGTCCCTCGTCGCCGA
>AXCX01000266.1 GCA_000767215.1 Actinotalea fermentans ATCC 43279 = JCM 9966 = DSM 3133 | reverse complement strand
ACCCTGGTCGAGCAAGGCGAGCATGCCCTCGATCCAGGCGAGCTTGCGGGCACGGTCGTCGGTGTTCACGAAGGCCGCGACGTTCGCCATCAGGGGTGCGGACCGGTGCGCGTACGCGGTCGCGTCCGCCGGCACGCGCGCGATGGCGCCGCCGAGCGCCCGGAGCTGGAGCGCGCGCATGCCGTCGGCCTGGGCGAGCCCGTCGAGCGCCCGGGCGGCGAGCTCGGTGTCGACGTGGTCGAGGAACATCGTCCGGGAGACGGCCACGGGCCGGTACGACGGGTCCTCCGGCGGGAACATCTCGGGGTAGGTCATGGGCTTCAACAGGTCGGCCAGGGGCGTGGCCAGCGCGCGGATCGGCGCGAGGGCGGCCGCGGCGTCGTCGGCGGTGCCCGCGAAGCAGACCAGGGCCATGACGACGAGGCTGCCGTGGTGCTCCGCGGGCACGAACGGCATCGGCGGGCAGGGCATGACATTGGCGATGACGCCGAGCTCCTCCGGCGCGGCCTGCATGGCGGTGACCAGGCCGGCGACCACCTCCGCCGTCGCGGGGAGGAACAGCATGCCGCCGGTCACCTCCGGCACCGGGTGCAGCCGGTACTGCAGGCGCGTGACGACGCCGAAGTTCCCGCCGCCGCCGCGCAGGGCCCAGAACAGGTCGGGGTGGCTGGTGGCGTCGGCGCGGACCGTGCGCCCGTCGGCGAGCACGACGTCGGCGGCGAGCAGGTTGTCGATGGTCAGGCCCTGCGCGCGGGAGAGGTAGCCGACCCCGCCGCCGAGGGTGATGCCCGCGACGCCCACCGAGCCCGTGTCGCCGAAGCCGATCGCGAGCCCGTGCTCGGCCGCCGCCACGCTGACCTGGCCGGCGGTCGCGCCGGCGCCGACCCAGGCGGTCCGGGTCTGCGCGTCGACCTCGACGTCGGCGAGGTCGCGCACGTCGATGACGACGCCGTCGTCCACGCTGCCGTAGCCGACCGAGCTGTGCCCGCCCGAGCGGACGGCGACGGGCAGGCCGTGCCGGCGGGCGACGGCGAGGGCGGCCGCGACGTCGTCCTCGGTCTGCGGCCGGACGACGACCGCGGGCCGGGTGTCGATCCCGCCCAGCTTCACGGCGCGGACGGCGTCGTAGGTCTCGTCCGCGGGCGTGAGGACGGTGCCTGCGACGGCGGCCCTGAGCTCGTCGGCAACCGGGGTCGTGCCGGTCGGTCGGGGGGTGCCTGCGGTCTCCGTGCTCGTCATCGTGCGCTCCTTCACCGGTTCACTCGTGCGCGTCCATCGATACTGACGACGCAGACCGGCAAAAGTCATCGGGTTTGTGCGGCGCGCGAGACCGGCACGATCGAGGCCGCCGAGCCGAGCCGCACCGGTGAGCAGCGCGCTTCCCAGCGCGGGTGATTCGACGCCTCGATCACTCGCTTTGGGCGGTGGCGGTGGCCGATGATGGGGGGCACGGCCGCGCAACGACGCGCGCGCCTCGGGGCCTGGAGGTAACAGTGCGCGAGGTGACACTTCAGGATCGTGACGGCCACCACGTGGCGGTGAGCATGCGTGCGGACGACGGCGCCCTCGTCATCCGGGGCGACGTGCACCGGACGAGCCCGTGGGGCGTGGAGAACTACGAGTACTCGATCGTGGTGTCTCCGGGTGACGTGCCGCGCGTCCTGAGTGCCCTCGGCGCTCCGGACGAGGGCATGGACCCCCTGGACGTGATGCTCGCGCACAGGAGCGACTTCCTCCTGGCGGGCGAGCGTGCGTGGCTGCGCTCGATCGGCATCGAGCCGGAGTTCAGCTCGAGCGAGGTCTGAGCCGCGCCCGTCAGGCGGGCGGTGCGGGCGGCGTCGGGGGTGCCGGAGGTGCCGGGGGCACCGCCGGGGCCTGCGTGTG
Source organism: Actinotalea fermentans ATCC 43279 = JCM 9966 = DSM 3133 (assembly GCA_000767215.1). Taxonomy (GTDB): domain Bacteria; phylum Actinomycetota; class Actinomycetes; order Actinomycetales; family Cellulomonadaceae; genus Actinotalea; species Actinotalea fermentans. The sequence goes on along the minus strand of AXCX01000266.1, from coordinate 90 downwards.
CACGTGCTCGGTCCAGCGCGTGCCGTCCCAGTAGCGCAGCTGCGCGGCGCCGGTCGGGTCGGGGTGCCAGCCGGGCGGCACCGCCGCGGG
>AXCX01000265.1 GCA_000767215.1 Actinotalea fermentans ATCC 43279 = JCM 9966 = DSM 3133 | reverse complement strand
GGCCCGTCGGCGCAGGAGCCCGCGGGGAAGGCGCCCGCGGCGCAGCGGCCCCTCGTCGTGGTCACCGCCACGGGCCGCGAGGCCGACGACCTCGCGACGGCCCTGCGCTGCTACCTCCCCGACGACGCCGTCGCCGTCCTGCCCGCGTGGGAGACGCTGCCGCACGAGCGGCTCTCGCCCCGCAGCGACACGGTTGCCCGCCGCCTGGCGGTGTTCCGGCGGCTCGCCCACCCCGAGCCGGGGCACCAGGGCGCGGGACCGGTCCAGGTGCTGGTCGTGCCCGTGCGCGCGCTGCTGCAGCCGGTCGCGGGCGGCCTGGGCGACCTCGAGCCGGTCTCGGTGGCCAAGGGCGACGTCGTGGACCTGGAGGACCTCGCCGAGCGGCTCGTCGCCGCGGCCTACAGCCGGGTCGACATGGTCGAGCGGCGCGGGGACTTCGCGGTGCGCGGCGGCATCCTCGACGTCTTCCCGCCCACCCAGGAGCACCCGCTGCGTGTGGAGCTGTGGGGCGACACGGTCGAGGAGATCCGCTGGTTCGCCGTCGCCGACCAGCGCAGCCTGGCCGAGGCGCCCGACGGGCTCTGGGCGCCGCCCTGCCGCGAGATCCTCCTCACGGACGCGGTGCGCGAGCGTGCCCGCGGCCTCGTCGACCGGCTCCCGGGCGCCGCGGAGATGCTCGAGAAGCTCGCCGCGGGCATCGCGGTGGAGGGCATGGAGTCCCTCGCCCCGGCGCTGGTGGACCGCATGGTGCCCGTGCTCGACCTGCTGCCGGAGGGCGCGCTCGTCGTCGTCGCCGAGCCCGAGCGCGTGCGGCGCCGCGCGCACGACCTCGCCGCGACGACGCAGGAGTTCCTCGAGGCCGCCTGGACCGCGGCGGCCGCGGGTGGCCGCACGCCGATCGACCTCTCGCAGGCGTCGTTCGCGGACTACGGCGCGACGCGCGAGCACGCCCTCGCGCGTGACCTCGGCTGGTGGTCGCTGTCCGCCTTCGCGCTGGAGGTCGTCGACGAGGACGGGGACGCGCCGCTCGTCGTCCCGGCGCGCGAGGTGCACGCCTACCACGGCGACGTGCCCGCGGCCGTGGCGGACCTGCGCGGCCACCAGCGCGACGGCTGGCGGCTCGTCCTCGCCACCGACGGCGCGGGCCCCGCGCAGCGCATGGTCGAGCAGCTCACCGCGATGGAGGTGCCCGCCCGCAAGGTGGCCGACGTGGCCGAGCTGCCCCAGCCCGGCGTCGTGCACGTGGTGCCGGCGCCCGTGGGGCGGGGGTTCGTGCACGAGGGGCTCGGGCTGGCGCTCATCACGGAGATCGACCTGACCGGCCGGCCCGGCGCCTCAACGCGCGACATGCGCGCGCTGCCCGCGCGGCGGCGCAACGTCGTCGACCCGCTCCAGCTGCGCCCGGGCGACTACGTGGTGCACGAGCAGCACGGCGTCGGTCGCTTCGTCGAGCTCACGGCGCGCACGATCAAGGCGGGCCCGGCGGCCGGGACGCGCGAGTACCTCGTCATCGAGTACGCGAGCTCCAAGCGCGGCCAGCCCGGCGACCGGCTCTACGTGCCCACCGACCAGCTCGACCAGGTCACCAAGTACGTGGGCGGCGAGGCGCCGGCGCTGAACAAGATGGGCGGCTCGGACTGGGCCAAGACCAAGGGCCGGGCCAAGAAGGCGGTCAAGGAGATCGCCGCCGAGCTCATCCGGCTCTACTCGGCGCGCATGGCGACGCCCGGGCACGCGTTCGGGCCGGACACCCCGTGGCAGGCCGAGCTCGAGGACGCGTTCGCCTACATCGAGACCCCGGACCAGCTCGCGACCATCGAGGAGGTCAAGGCCGACATGGCCAAGCCCTACCCGATGGACCGCCTGATCTGCGGCGACGTCGGCTACGGCAAGACCGAGATCGCGGTGCGCGCCGCCTTCAAGGCGGTGCAGGACGGCAAGCAGGTCGCCGTCCTGGTCCCGACGACGCTGCTGGTCCAGCAGCACTACGACACGTTCGCCGAGCGCTACGCGCCCTTCCCGGTGACCGTGAAGGCCCTGTCCCGCTTCCAGACGGACGCCGAGGCGAAGGCCGTCGTCGACGGGCTCGCCGACGGCTCGGTGGACGTCGTCATCGGCACGCACCGCCTCATCACGGGCAGCATCCACTTCAAGGACCTGGGCCTGGTGGTCATCGACGAGGAGCAGCGCTTCGGCGTCGAGCACAAGGAGACGCTCAAGCAGCTGCGCACGGACGTGGACGTGCTCGCGATGAGCGCCACCCCCATCCCGCGCACGCTCGAGATGGCGGTCACCGGCATCCGCGAGATGTCGACGCTCGCGACGCCCCCCGAGGAGCGGCACCCGGTGCTCACGTTCGTCGGCGCGTACGACGAGAAGCAGGTGGTCGCCGCGATCCGGCGCGAGCTGCTGCGCGAGGGCCAGGTGTTCTACGTGCACAACAAGGTCAGCTCGATCGGGCGGGCCGCGGCCCGCATCTCCGAGCTGGTGCCCGAGGCGCGGGTCGCCATCGCGCACGGGCAGATGGGCGAGCACCAGCTCGAGCAGGTGATCGTCGACTTCTGGGAGAAGCGGTTCGACGTGCTGGTCTGCACGACCATCGTCGAGACCGGCCTGGACATCTCGAACGCGAACACGCTCATCCTTGAGCGCGCGGACCTGCTCGGCCTGTCCCAGCTGCACCAGCTGCGCGGGCGCGTGGGCCGGGGCCGCGAGCGCGCGTACGCCTACTTCATGTACCCGCCGGACCGCCCGCTCACGGAGACCGCGCACGACCGCCTCGCGACGATGGCGGCGAACACGGACCTCGGCGCGGGCATGCAGATCGCGCTCAAGGACCTGGAGATCCGCGGCGCGGGCAACCTGCTGGGCGGCGAGCAGTCCGGCCACATCGCGGGCGTGGGCTTCGACCTGTACGTGCGCATGGTGGCCGACGCCGTCGCGACGTTCCGCGGCGAGGCCGAGGAGCGGCCGGCCGACGTGACGATCGAGCTCCCGGTCGACGCGCACGTGCCGCACGACTGGATCGCCCACGAGCGGCTGCGCCTGGAGGCGTACCGCAAGATCGCCGACGCCGCGACGCCCGCCGCGATCGACGAGGTGCGCGCCGAGCTCGCCGACCGGTACGGCGCGCTGCCGGAGGCGGTGGAGAACCTGCTCGCCGTCGCGGACTTCCGCAACGTCGCGCGGGCGGCCGGGCTGACGGACGTGACGACGCAGGGCAGGTACGTGCGGTTCGCACCCGTCGAGCTGCCCGAGTCGGCGACCCTGCGCCTCAAGCGCCTCTACCCGGGCACGGTGCTCAAGCCCGCCGTCCGCACCATCCTGGTGCCCTTCCCGACGACGGCCCGCCTCGGGGGTCGCCCGCTCGCCGGGCAGGAGGTGCTCACCTGGGCGCGCGAGCTGATCGACGCCGTGCTCGTGGCCCCGGTCGCTGCCGGTGCCGGGGCAGGGGCGGGCGCCCAGGCCTGAGGCACGCCGGACGGTCGCCTACCATGGGCGGCGCGGGAGACCGCAGGACGAGGAGGATCCACGTGAGGGCTCGCAGGAGTGTCGTCGCCGTCGGCGCGGCCGTCGTCGCTGCCGTCGTCGCCGGGTGCGCGCCGCAGCCGGGCACCGTCGCCGAGATCGACGGCCGCACCATCAGCGAGGCGGATCTCGACCGCGTGACGGACGAGCTCGGCCCGTTCCTCAACGACGCCTCGCGGGGGGCCGTGCTGACCGCGCTCGTGCAGTCGCAGGCGGGCCTCGAGCTCGGCGAGCTGAACGACGTCGAGGTGAGCGAGGAGCGCGCCGCGGAGTTCCTGACGTCCCTGGCGAAGAACTCCGGCGTGGACGCCACCGAGTGGAGCGAGGGCTCGCTGACGATCGCGCGGATGCAGCTGCTGGGCGGGGAGCTCGCGCAGCTGCCCGACGCCGAGGCGACGACCGCCCAGTTCCAGCAGATCCTCGCCGACCTGGACGTCACGGTGAGCCCGCGCTACGGCGAGTACGACCCCGCCACCGGCGAGATCGTGGCGCTGCAGCCCGACTGGATCGTCGACCCCGCCGCGGCCGAGCCGGCCGAGTGACGGCGGACGGCGACCGGGGGCCCATGAACGGTCGCGCCGACGAACCCGCCGACACCGCGGCGGGCGCCGCCGGCGGGGCGCTGGCCGACCTCGTCGCCGTGATGGACCGCCTCCGCTCGCCCGGGGGCTGCCCCTGGGACGCGGAGCAGACGCACACCTCGCTCCTGCCGTACGCGGTCGAGGAGGTCTTCGAGGTCGTCGAGGCGGTGGAGGACGGCGACCGCGCGGCCCTGCGCGAGGAGCTCGGCGACCTGCTGCTGCAGGTGGTCTTCCACGCGCGGGTCGCGCAGGAGCACCCCACCGAGCCGTTCGGCATCGAGGACGTCGCCGCGGGGATCGCCGCCAAGCTCCGGGCGCGGCACCCGCACGTGTTCGGCGACGTCGTGGTCTTCGGCGCCGACGAGGTGCACCGCAACTGGGAGGCCATCAAGAAGGCCGAGAAGGCCCGCGCGTCCGCCCTGGACGGCATCCCGCGCGGCATGCCCGCGCTCGCGCGCGCGGAGAAGGTGGCCGGCCGCGCGCGCCGGGCCGGGCTGCCGGTCGACGCCGTCGCGGCCGCCGTCGTCGCGGAGGAGACCGCCGCTCCGGCCGCCGGGAGCGCCCTGGGCCGCCGACTGCTGGCGCTCGCGCTCGAGGCGCAGGCGGCGGGTGTGGACGCGGAGGCGGCTCTGCGCGCGGCGGTGCGCGACCTGGAACGGGCGCTGCGCGCGGTGGAGGACGGTCCCGCAGGCTGATCGTGCCACTCGCGGGTGCCCCGGCTCACTAGGGTGTCGCCAGGGGGACCGGACGGGAGGTCTCGTGGCTGTCACCAGCGCCGACGTCGCACGCGCGAGCGGGGTCTCGCGGACGACCGTGAGCTATGTCCTCAACGCCACCCCGGGCGTGACGATCTCCGACGCCACGCGCGCCCGCGTGCTGGAGACCGCCGCGCGCCTGGGCTACGCGCCGTCGGCGGCGGCGCGAACGCTGCGCGCGGGACGCAGCGACCTGGTGCTCGCCGTGCTGCCGGACTGGCCCATCGGACCGGTGCTGGACGACCTGCTCGAGCAGCTCGCGGACGTGCTGGCCGAGCGTGGCCTGGCGATGCTCGTGCACCACGGTCGCGGCACCCGCCCGATGGCGGCCCTCTGGCGTGCCGTCCAGCCGCGGACGGTCGTCGCGTTCGCCGAGCTGGCGGAGTCCGACCTGCGCGCGCTGGCCCAGGCGGGCATCCAGGTGGTCGACGCCAGCGGCGGCGCCCACGAGACCGGTGAGGACGCCCAGGCGCACATCGGCCGGCTGCAGGTGGAGCACCTCGCCGCGGGCGGTCGCCGCCGGATCGGCTGGGCGGGCACCACCGACGCGCGGCTCGCGGAGTTCGCGGCCCGCCGGCTCGAGGGTGTGGCCGGCGCGTGC
>AXCX01000264.1 GCA_000767215.1 Actinotalea fermentans ATCC 43279 = JCM 9966 = DSM 3133 | reverse complement strand
TGTAGGTGGTGGGGGTGGCTTCGACTTCGAGGGGGTAGCCGAGCAGGGTGGTGGTCAGGAGCTGGGTGGCGCTGGTGGTGTAGACGATGGTGGGCAGGTTGACCAGGTGCTGGGTGCGGTTGGGTTGGATGGTCAGGGGTGCGGGGGCGAGGGGGAGGCGGCGGAAGTCCTCGGCGGTGAGGGCGGGTAGGTAGTCGGTCGGGCAGGTCCAGGCCACGACGTTGACCCAGTCCGACCAGGGTGAGGTGGTGGTGGCGCGGGTGCGCCGCCACAGGGGCAGGACCGCGGTCTCCCCGCCGCAGATGCGGATGCCGATCTCCTCGGGCGTGCCGGGGAAGCAGACGCCGCTGTCCTCAGGGTGGGCGATCGCTGGGTCGCACTCCGGCCGGCGCTTGTACTCCTCGAGTCGCTCGGCGGGCGCGACGCCGGCGGCCGCTTGCTCAGCATCGCGACCCTCGATCGCTGTGACCGTGACCGTGTCGCCCTCGCTTTCGGCTGAGTGGCGCGTGTCCATCGGCGTGGGACCGCCGATCGGAAAGGCCATTGATGCCGCGAGGCAGGCAGCCGGGAGCCTCCTCATCGCGTGATCTCGTCGACTTCGCCTTCGCGCACCCGCCACGTCTCAGGGGTCTCGGCGGTCACCACCAGCGTGATGAGTGAGTCGCCGCCGGTGGACTGTTCGCTGACGGAGCCCTCAGTAGTCACCAGCTGCGCGGGAGCCTCGACGACGTGTAACGCGACATTGAAGAGCTGCCCGGTCACGGCGGTCGTGGTGACATCGGGAAACTCGGCGTGCCCGCCCTCCCAGTGTTCGCCGGCGGCGACCATCTCCTCCACGTTCGTGATGACGCTCGCGCAGAAGATGCACTCGGGGTGGCTCAGGGTGCGCCATTCGGTCAGGTCGCCGGTGGCGTACACGTACGGGTACAGCTGCAGGAAGTACACGGCCACCGCTTCGGCGGTCTCGGTGTCGACCTGGCTCATGTCCGGCCGCTCGGGCGGGGTGGCGGCGTCCGGCGTCGGCGTCGGCGTGGGGGTGGCCGAGGGTGAGGGGGCTGCGGAGGTGGCGGGCGGCGTCGTCGGGGGAGGCGTGCCCGGGTCGCTGGTGCAGCCGGCGAGGGCGACGCTCGTCGCGCAGAGCGACAGCACGGTCATGACCATCTGGAGCGATCCCCTGCGCACGTCCAGAACCTAGCGGGAACCGGACATTCCGGTCAGCCGATCCGGCGACCTGTGGACGTCTCGTCGAAGTCGCTGAAGCCACGCGGTGGGACGGCGCAGGTCCGCCGTCGTCCACCTCACAACGCGAACGCCGGTCGCACGCAGCCGATCCTCCCGGAGCTTCTCGCCCCACAGGACCTCCTCGGGCGGACGGCCGGACGGGTTCGCACGGCCGTACTTGACCCGGCCGTCGAACTCGCCGACGACCCGGCTGCACGGCCACCAGAAGTCCGTGCGGCCGATGAAGCCCTCCTCGTCGACGAAGACGTGCTGCCTCTCGGGTCGCGGGATTCCGCCCTCGTGCATGACCACGGCGCTCCACGACTCGCCGGGACTCTCGGACTCACCTGTGGCGAGGCTGGCGCACACGCGTGCCCGTGAGACACCGCGGAGCCGGTTCATCGTCGAGAGGACGATCGCGAGGTCCTCTGCCGTCGCCATCCGGGTTCGCAGAACATGATCAGCAGCAGCCACTCCGGCGACCAGCGAGTGCAACCGGGCGGTGTCCAGTGCAGCGCGCATGGGAGAGGCGACGATCGTGCCACGGCGCTCACATCGTTGGTCCGCCGGCGGAACGGCGACGGTCGAGACGATGCTCCGTGCAGAGGATCCGCCGCGTGCATCGAGGCCGCCGTGGATGGCACGCGGCTGCCCGAGGATCGGGATCCCGAGCAGGCTCAGCGCGGCAGGCCCGGTCAGGACGCGCGACGGATCGGACCAGGTCACGGCGCGCACGGCCGCCGCGTAGCGCTCGGACGGGCGCCCATCCGGCCCCGGAAGCCGGTAGGCGTCCCGGTGCAGGCGTTCGAGGACACCGGTCTCGACGAGCGTCCTGACCTGCCTGGGGGAGAGCCCGCAAGCATCGAGGTCGCGGCGCCGGAGGATCCCGTCCCGCGAAGCCGCGATGGAGCCGATGTCCTGCGCAACGAACGACGTCATGTCGGCACGGTCGCCTCGATCACCGGCTCGGGATCACTCGGTCCGTCCAGGCTGTGGGCGGCGATCCAGGTGGTCACCTGGGGAGGGCGCGGCACGCAGCTCAGTTGGCGGCGGCCGACTCGTGTCGAACAACGAGCCGTTCCGCGAACAACTCGCCGTTCCGCGAACAACGGGCCGCTGTGCGAACAACGGTCGTTCGAATGTGCGCGGTCGTTCGAATGTCGGCTCTGGAGGGCATCCCGCCGCCCGCCGGCCTACTTCAGCAGCTTCGACAGGCGGCGGTCCGCGAGGGGCTTGCCGCCCGTCTGACAGGTCGCGCAGTACTGGAGTGCCGAGTCGGCGAACGACACCTCGCGGACCACGTCTCCGCACACCGGGCACGCCTCGCCGGTCCGGCCGTGCACCCGCATGCCGCGGCGCTTGGAGTCCTTGAGCTCGGCCGCCGGCCGACCCGCGGACGCGGCCAGGGCCTCGCGAAGCACCTCCTGCACGACGCCGTGCAGCCGCGTCAGGTCCTCGTCCGACAGCGACCCCGTGAGCGCGAACGGGCTCATCCGGGCCACGTGCAGGATCTCGTCGGAGTACGCGTTGCCGATGCCGGCGATCGTCCGCTGGTCCCGCAGCAGGCCCTTGACCTGCTGGTTCTTCGCCCGGGCGAGCTCGGCGAACCGCTCGGGTGTGAAGTCCGGCGCGAGCGGCTCCACCCCCAGCGACGCGACGAGCGGCACCTGGCCCGCGTCGTCGACGACGTGCACGGCCAGCCGCCGCCGCGTCCCCTGCTCGGTGAGGTCGAAGCCGGCGCCGTCGTCGAGCACGACCCGCAGCGCGAGCGGGGACCGACCGGGCCGCACCACGGTGGAGGGCACGGCGTCGTACCAGCGGACCCAGCCGGCGCGCGAGAGGTGCCAGACGAGGTGCGGTCCGTCGGTCGCCAGGTCCAGCCACTTGCCGTGCCGCGTCACGGCGACGACCGAGCGGCCCACCAGGTCGGACGGCGCCGGCGCGTACGTCTTGAGCACGCTGATGTTCGCCACGGCGACCGACGCGATCGCGTGCCCCACGGCACGCTCGGCGAGGAAGCGGGCGAGGGACTCGACCTCAGGCAGCTCCGGCACCCGCCCATCGTGCCCGCCGACGACGCGCGGGCACACCCCCGCGGGGGAACGGCGGACCGGGCGCCCTCGCGCACGCCACTACGCTGGCGCCCATGCTCCTGCGGATGTCGACCCTGTTCGTGCGCACGCTCCGGGAGGACCCGGCCGACGCCGAGGTCCCCAGCCACAAGCTCCTCGTCCGCGGCGGGTACATCCGCCGCGCGGCGCCGGGGATCTACACGTGGCTGCCGCTCGGCCTGCGCGTCCTCGCCAAGGTCGAGCGCGTCGTACGCGAGGAGATGGACGCGATCGGCGCGCAGGAGGTGCACTTCCCGGCGCTGCTGCCGCGCGAGCCCTACGAGGCGACGAACCGGTGGACCGAGTACGGCCCGAACCTCTTCCGGCTGCAGGACCGCAAGGACGCCGACTACCTCCTCGCGCCCACGCACGAGGAGATGTTCACGCTCCTGGTCAAGGACCTGTACTCGAGCTACAAGGACCTGCCGCTCGCGCTCTACCAGATCCAGACCAAGTACCGCGACGAGGCGCGTCCCCGCGCCGGGCTGCTGCGCGGGCGCGAGTTCGTCATGAAGGACGCCTACTCCTTCGACGTCGACGACGCCGGCCTGGACGCCGCCTACCAGCGCCAGCGCGAGGCCTACCAGCGGATCTTCACGCGCCTCGGCCTGGAGTACGTGATCGTCGCCGCGATGTCGGGCGCCATGGGCGGCTCGCGCAGCGAGGAGTTCCTCACCCCGACGGCGATCGGCGAGGACACGTTCGTGCGCTCGCCCGGCGGGTACGCGGCCAACGTGGAGGCCGTCACGACGCCGGTCCCGGAACCCCTGCCGTACGACGACGCCCCCGCGGCGCACGTCGAGGACACCCCCGACACCCCGACCATCGAGTCCCTGGTCGCCCTCGCCAACGAGCGCCACCCGCGCGCCGACCGGGCCTGGACCGCCGCCGACACGCTCAAGAACGTCGTGCTGGTGCTCACCCACCCCGACGGCGAGCGCGAGCTCGTCGTGGTCGGGCTGCCCGGCGACCGCGAGGTCGACCTCAAGCGCCTCGAGGCGGCCGTGTCGCCCGCGGAGGTCGCGCCGGCCACCGAGGCGGACTTCGCCGCGCACCCCGAGCTCGTCAAGGGCTACCTCGGGCCGGCCGCCGTCGGCGCCGCGAACACCGGCCGCGAGGACGCCGTCCGGTACCTGCTCGACCCGCGCGTCGTCCCCGGCACCCGCTGGATCACGGGCGCGAACGTCGAGGGCAAGCACGTGTTCGACCTGGTTGCGGGCCGCGACTTCGCGGCGGACGGCACGGTCGAGGCCGCCGAGGTCCGCGCAGGCGACCCGGCACCCGACGGCTCGGGCCCGCTCGAGCTCGCGCGCGGCATCGAGATGGGCCACATCTTCGCCCTCGGCCGCAAGTACTCCGACGCCCTCGGCCTGAAGGTGCTCGACGAGAACGGCAAGGCCGTCACGGTGACCATGGGCTCCTACGGCATCGGGATCTCCCGCGCCGTCGCCGCGCTCGCGGAGGCCAACCACGACGACGCCGGGCTCGGCTGGCCCATCCAGGTCGCGCCGGTCCAGGTGCACCTGGTGGCCACCGGGAAGGACGACGCCGTGTTCCAGGCTGCCGCCGAGCTCGCGGCGGAGCTGCACGGCGCCGGCGTGGAGGTCCTCTACGACGACCGCCCGCGGGTCTCCCCGGGCGTGAAGTTCGCGGACGCCGAGCTGCTCGGCGCACCCGTGCTCGTCGTCGTGGGTCGCGGGCTGGCCGAGGGGAACGTCGAGCTCCGGCTGCGCCGTGCGGCCGATGCCGAGGCCCTCGGTGTCGAGGTGCGCGACGGCCGTCCCGTGGCCGAGCAGGTCCCGGTGGCGGACGCGGCGCACCGGGTGGCCGACGTCGTGTCCGCGCTCCTGGACCGCTGAGCCGGTCCTCGGGCGCTGCGCCGGCCCGTCAGGCGCGCTCGGGCAGGCCGGGGAACGCGGGGACGGGCTGACCCGCACCCAGGCCGCGGCGTACCTGGTCGAGGGCGTGGTCGAGGACGACGGCCCGCCCGCCGGCCTGCGTGCCGGCGACGAGCGAGGTGTAGACGACGCCGAGCGAGGCCTCGACCTGCGCGGCGACGGCGAGCATCGCCTCCGGCGCGGCGCCGTCGACCGTGAGCTCCGGCGGCAGGTCGTACGCGACGCGGCGGGGGTCGTCGGCCGTGCGGGCGACGCCCGCGGCGACGGCCCACGCC
>AXCX01000263.1 GCA_000767215.1 Actinotalea fermentans ATCC 43279 = JCM 9966 = DSM 3133 | reverse complement strand
TGGCCGCCGTGCCGGGCATGGCCGAGGCCGCGACGGCCGGGACCGTCAGCGTGGCGCACGTCGACGTGGTCGGCCGGACGGTGGGCCAGGCCTCCCCCGCCGTGCGCGCCGCCCTGGCAGCGCCCGACGGTCAGGAGCGCGTGCTCCAGATGGCGTCCCGCCTGGACGCGGGCCGGTTCGCGACGGCCATGGCGAAGTTCGCCGCGGCCGTCGACGCCGGCCAGCTCGAGCGGGGTCACCAGGCCCAGCGCGCGGCTCGCTATCTCCACCTCGCCGACGGCGTGGACGGCACCCGGATCAGCGGCCAGCTGGACCACATGGCAGGTCACCGGCTGCGGCTCGCGCTGGAGGCGCTCAGTCCTCGGCCGGGCGCCGACGACGAGCGCGAGCCCGAGCAGCGGCGGGCGGACGCCCTCGAGGCGATGGCGGACCGGCTGCTGGGGCTGCCCGACGTCGTCCCGGGCGCGGCCGTGCGGCCGCACATCTCGTTCCTCATGACGGAGGAGACCTGGGCCGAGCTGCGGAGGGCACGTCGGGACAGCGAGGGCGCGGGTGCGGGTGACGCAGGCGCGAGCGAGGGCGAGCGCGCGGACGGGCGCGCGGACGAGGTTGCGGGCGCGGGTGCGGGTGCGAGCGCCGCGACTCCGGTCCCGCCTGTGACGCTCGAGGACGGGACGCCCGTGCCGCCGAGCGAGATCGCGCGCGCCCTGTGCGACTGCGAGCTGACCCGGATCGTCCTCGACTCGGCCTCGACGCCCGTCGACCTCGGGCGCACCGCGCGGACGTACACCGGTCCGCAGCGCCGGGCCGTGCTCGCGCGGGACGGCGCCTGCGCCTGGGAGGGCTGCGGCCTCGCGCCGCGCTGGCTCGAGGTCCACCACGCCGACTGGTGGGACCGGGACGACGGCCCGACGTCCGTCGAGAACGGCGTGGCCGTCTGCAGCTTTCACCACGGCGAGATCCACCGCCGCGACCTCACGGTGCACCGCGTGCCACTGGACCGCGGGGAGGTCGGCGCGACGTCACGTCGGGTGCGGTACGCGCTCACCGCGCGCGACGGCACGGTCGTCGCGGGCACCGTCGCCGCAGGCACGGTCGCCGCGGGTGAGCCACCCGGGAGGGGTGAGCCACCCGGGAGGGGTGAGCCGCCCCGGAGGGGTGAGCCACCCGGGGTGGATGAGCTTCCCCTCGCCGTGTGAGCGCACGGTGCTGACCGGGTTTTCGCTGGCATGATCACCGACGTGCCTGACGACGTCGTCCGCGAGCGCGAGATCACCACCCCGACCGCCCTGTGCCTGCCGGACGGGAGGCTCAACCGGGGCGCCGTCGGGTGGACCCGGCACCCGCTGCACCGCACGGACCTGCGCGGCTGGGGGCGGAACAAGCGCTGGGAGTACTGGGGCCTGATGACGCCGACCCACGTGATCGGCATCACCGTCTCCAGCCTCGACTACGCCGCGGTGCACCAGGTGTGGGTGCTCGACCGGCGGCGCGGCACGGAGATCGACGACGGCGCCGTGGTGCCGCTGGGTCGGGGCACCCTCCTGCCGGAGAGCCTCGGCAGGGGCGCCGCGCGGGCGCGGGCCCGCGGGCTGTCGATCGACGTCGAGGAGGCCTGGACCGACGGGGACGGCTCGAGCGGCGCCGACACGGGCAGCCCGCGATCCGGTGTCGCCGGCACCCGCATCCGCGTGCGGACGGGGCGGGTCGAGGTCGACGTCGTCGCCGGTGCCACGCCGGGGCACGAGGCGCTGGGCGTCGTGGTGCCGTGGAGCGACCGCCGGTTCCAGTACACGGTGAAGGACGTCGCCCGGCCCCTGACCGGGACGATCACGGTCGACGGGGAGCTCACGCACCTCGGCACCGACGCGTGGGGCGTCCTCGACCACGGCCGCGGGCGCTGGCCGTACTCGATGACCTGGAACTGGGGCGCCGGCTCCGGGCGGGTGGACGGGCACGTCGTCGGGGTCCAGGTGGGCGGCCGATGGACCGACGGGACCGGCTCGACCGAGAACGCCCTCCTGCTCGACGGGCGCCTGCACAAGAACGGCGACGAGCTCGTCTGGGAGTACGACCACGCCGACTGGCTCGCCCCCTGGCGCGTCCACGACCGCGACCGGGCGCGCGTCGACCTCACGTTCCACCCGTTCCACGAGCGCGTCGCACGGACGAACCTCCTCGTCGTGGCCGGCGAGACCCACCAGTGCTTCGGCACCTGGACGGGCTGGATGACCACCGACGCGGGCGAGCGCATCACCGTCGACGGCGTCGAGGGCTGGGCGGAGGAGGCGCGCAACCGCTGGTGAGTCAGGCCGGCCGGGCGCTGCGCCACAGACCGGGTGAGCCCTGGCCGGTGACCGCGGAGAACGACCTTGCCTGTGGACGAGGGGTCGACGGCGTCGGTGCGCGCCCGCAGACTGAGGCGATGCGCCTGCCCGTGATGCCGCCCGTGCTCCCGATGCTGGCCAAGGCGGCCCCCGACATCCCCCCGGGGCAGGTCTACGAGCCCAAGTGGGACGGGTTCCGCACCATCGTGTTCCGCGACGGCGACGAGGTCGAGCTCGGCTCGCGCAACACCAAGCCGATGACGCGGTACTTCCCCGAGGTCGTGGCCTCGGTGCTGGGCGAGCTCCCCGACCGGTGCGTCGTCGACGGGGAGATCGTCATCGCCTCGAGCGACGCGACCGGCCTCGACTTCGAGGCCCTGCTCCAGCGCATCCACCCGGCCGAGTCGCGGGTGCGCCTGCTCGCCGCGCAGACGCCCGCCGTCTTCGTCGCCTTCGACCTGCTCGCGCTCGGCGACGAGGACCTCACGAGCCTCCCGTTCCGCGAGCGCCGGGCGCGGCTCGAGGCGGCGGTCCCGGGCGGCGGGCCGGGCGTCTACGTCACGCGCGCGACCACCGACCTGGACGAGGCCCGCCGCTGGTTCGAGGTGTTCGAGGGCGCGGGCCTGGACGGCGTCGTCGCGAAGGATCCGGAGATGAGCTACCTCCCCGACAAGCGCGTCATGACCAAGATCAAGCACGAGCGCACCGCCGACTGCGTCCTCGCGGGCTACCGCACCCACAAGAACGACGACCGGGCGGTGGGCTCCCTCCTGCTCGGCCTGTACGACGACGGCGGCCGTCTCGCGAGCGTCGGCGTCGCCTCGTCGTTCCCGATGGCGCGGCGGCGCGAGCTGTTCGATGAGCTCCAGCCCCTCGCCCTCGCACCCGACGACCCCGGTCACCCGTGGACCGTCGAGGCGCAGGCGGCCGGGACCCGCACCCCGCGCGAGGCCGAGACCAGCCGGTGGGCCGCCGGCAAGGACCTCTCGTTCACCCCCCTGCGCCCCGAGCGCGTCGTCGAGGTGAAGTACGACCACATGGAGGGCCCGCGGTTCCGGCACGTCGCGCAGTTCGTGCGCTGGCGGCCCGACCGCGAGCCGTCGTCGTGCACGTACGCCCAGCTCGAGGTGCCCGTGCGCTTCGACCTCGGCGACGTCCTCGGGTGAAAGGACCCGGCGCGGCGAGGACGACACGGACGGCCACGACGCCCTGAGCCGCCCGCGTCGAGAACCCCGGTCGCCCGTCGTCGGGGAATACCCTCGCCGCATGGTCGAGACCGCGACGACGCGCTTCCCGAAGAAGGTCTACGAGGACGAGCTGTTCCGCCTCCAGGCGCAGCTCGTGGAGATCCAGGAGTGGGTGCGCGCCGAGGGCAAGCGCCTGGTCGTGGTCTTCGAGGGACGTGACGCGGCCGGGAAGGGTTCGACCATCAAGCGGGTCACGCAGTACCTGAACCCGCGCGTCGCGCGCATCGTCGCGCTGCCGACGCCGACCGAGCGCGAGCGCACCCAGTGGTACTTCCAGCGGTACATCGCCCACCTGCCGGCGGCCGGCGAGATCGTGCTGTTCGACCGGTCCTGGTACAACCGCGCGGGCGTCGAGCGCGTGATGGGCTACTGCTCCAACGACGAGTACCACCGGTTCCTGCACCAGTGCCCGATCTTCGAGCGGATGCTCGTCGAGGACGGGATCCTGCTGCGCAAGTACTGGTTCTCGGTGTCCGACGCCGAGCAGGAGACCCGCTTCCGCTCACGCCTGACGGACCCGATGCGTCGCTGGAAGCTGTCGACGACGGACCTCGAGTCGATCTCCCGGTGGGAGGAGTACTCGCGCGCGAAGGACCAGATGCTCGTCCACACGGACATCCCCGAGGCTCCGTGGTGGGTGGTCGAGTCCGACAACAAGCGCCGGTCGCGGCTCGACATGATCCACCACCTCGTCACCAGCCTCGACTACCGCGAGGTCGAGCGCGAGGAGATCGTCCTGCCGCCGCGGCCGGCGTCGACCGGCTATGTCCGGCCCCCGCGCGACTCCCAGCGCTACGTGCCCGACTACGCGTCGACGCTGCTCACCCGGGACGCCGGCGAGGCTCGCGAGGACGCGGAGTGACGCCGGGCACGACGTCGGCGGTCCGCGCCCTCACCGGGGACGACGTCGCCGCGGCGGCCGACGTCGTGGCCGCCTGCCACGCGCGCCTCGTCGAACAGGCGCCCCACCTGCCCCGACGCGCGGCCGAGGACTACCTCGGGAAGCTCGGGTGGCTCATCACACACGGGATCGTCCTGGGACGCTGGCACGACGGGCGGCTCACGGCCGTCCTCGGCGGCTTCCGGTTCGAGGACTTCCGCCACGCCGGCCCGGCCTGGTTCTCGCCGGACTGGGCCAACGCGGCCGCCGACCCGGTCCGAGCCTTCGACGACTACCGCGTGCTCTACCGCGCGATCGCGCCGCGGTGGGTCGACGCCGGGGCGCGCATCCACGCCGTGGCCGTGCTCGCGAGCGCGGCGGAGGCGATCGAGGCGCTGTCGCTCACGGGCTTCGGCCGGATCGTCCTCGACGCGGCCGCCCCGACCGCCGACGTGGCGGCGCGGACCCGCGCGGGCAGGGGGACCGACGGCGTCGTCACGCGACGCGCCACCACCGACGACGCCGAGGCGATCGCCGCGATGGAGGCGCGCCTCGCCGAGCACATCGGCGCCTCGCCGATCTTCTTCCCGAACCCCCGCGGCGCCGACGCCGACTGGTGGCGCGGGTGGCTCACCCAGCCGACCAGCGTCGCCGTCGTGGCCGAGAACGCCGCAAGGCCGGTCGGCTACGTCAAGGCGGAGGACCCCCAGGACGACGTCAGCGACGTCGTCCACGACCCGTCCTGCCTGGCGATCAACGGCATGTACGCCGACCCGTCGATGCGCGGGCGCGGCGTCGGGACGGCGCTCGTCGGGGCGCTCGCGGAGCACGCCGCCGCCGACGGGAAGACGCTCATGTCGGTGGACTGCGAGACCCACAACCTCGAGGCCTACGGCCTCTGGACGCGCTACTTCACGCCCGTGACCTGGGGCTTCGAGCGGCGGGTGTGAGTCACGCCCTCGCGGGGCCACCCTCCGCGGCGGGCTGCGGCACCGGGCTGAGCGCGAAGACCGGGTGCGCCGGCGCGATCGCGACGAAGGCCTCGGCCGGCTCGTCCGGCCCGGCGCCGACGAACGGCCGGACCACGGCCTCACGCCGGACGTACTCGCGCAGGACCGGGCCGGCGACGCCCGCGGGCACCTCGGCGACGGCCA
>AXCX01000262.1 GCA_000767215.1 Actinotalea fermentans ATCC 43279 = JCM 9966 = DSM 3133 | reverse complement strand
GCCGCCGCGCCGACCAGCTCCTCCGGTGGCACGCCGCCGTGCCGACGGGCCAGGCGCGCCGCGCGCTCGACGACGGGCGCGGACAGCTCGGCCGTCGCCTGCGCCGTGACGCGCTCGGCGAGCTCGTGCGCCTCGTCGACGACGAGGACGTCGTGCTCCGGCAGGACGCCGGGCGACCCGCTCGCGGCGATGCCGAGCATGGCGTGGTTCGTCACGACGACGTCGGCCTCGCGCGCCCGTTCCCGCGCCTGCTCGGGAAAGCAGTCGTCGACGAACGGGCAGTCCTTGCCCAGGCAGTCCATCGCCGTGACGGAGACCTGGCGCCACGCACGGTCCGAGACACCCGGCACCAGGTCGTCACGGTCGCCGGTCGTCGTCTCCTCGGCCCACTCCCGCAACCGCACGACCTGCCTGCCGAGCGGGTCGACGGCCTTCGGGTGCTCGGCCGCGCCGCGGCCCTCGGCGGCGTCGAACAGGCCGGCGGGCTCCTCCTCGGGGTAGCCTCCCGCGACGCGGTGCCGGCAGAGGTAGTTGTGCCAGCCCTTGAGGAGCGCGACCGCAGGCGCGCGCGGCAGCCGCGGCGCCACGGCCTCCGCGACGAGGGGCAGGTCGCGCGCCATGACCTGCCGCTGGAGTGCGAGGGTCGCCGTCGACACCACGACCCGCTCGTCCGCGAGCACGGCGTGCCGCACGGCCGGCACCAGGTAGCCCAGGGACTTGCCCGTTCCCGTGCCGGCCTGGACCAGCAGGTGCTCGCCGGTGTCGATGGCCCGTCCGACGGCGAGGGCCATGCGGTGCTGGCCGTCGCGTCGCCGGCCGCCGAGCGACGACACCGCCAGGTCGAGCAGCTCGTCGACCTCCGGCGTCTCCACGGCGGGAAGCCTAGGCGCTGCGGCCGACGTCCCCGACCGCGTCCTCAGGGCCGAGCGGCTGCGCGGAGCTCGGCGGCGAGGGCCGGGTCCACGCGCGCGACCAGCGCGGTGCCCTCAGCCGTGTGCACCTCCCGCTCGATCTCCCCGTCGTCGTGCACGCGGCTGACGAGGTCACCACGCGCGTAGGGCACGACGAGGTCAACGAGCTCGTGCGGGCGCGGCAGGGCCGCGGCGACGCGCTCGGCCAGCTCCTCCAGCCCCGCGCCGGTGCGCGCGGAGATCACGACGGCGCGCGGCTCGCGCCGCAGCACCCGGTCGACGACGTCCGGGTCGGCGACGTCCACCTTGTTCAGGACGAGGAGCTCGGGGATGCGCTCGGCCCCGTCGATCTCCCTGACCACGCCGCGCACGGTCGCGATCTGCCCTTCGGGGTCGGGGTGCGAGGCGTCCACCACGTGCAGGAGCAGGTCCGACTCGGCGACCTCCTCGAGCGTCGACCGGAAGGCCTCGACGAGCTGCGTGGGCAGTGCGCGCACGAAGCCGACGGTGTCCGTGAGGGTGTACGTGCGCCCGTCGGGCGTCTGGGTCCGCCGGACCGTCGGGTCGAGCGTGGCGAACAGGGCGTTCTCGACGAGGACGCCCGCCCCCGTCAGCCTGTTGAGCAGGCTCGACTTGCCTGCGTTCGTGTAGCCGACGACCGCCACCCCGGGCACGCCGTGCCGGCGCCGCGAGGCGCGGCGGGTGGAGCGCGCCGGGCTCATCTCGGCGATCTCGCGCCGCAGCTTGGCCATCCGGGCGCGGATCCGGCGCCGGTCCAGCTCGATCTTTGTCTCGCCGGGGCCGCGGGAGCCGATGCCCTCACCGCCCGCGACCCGCCCACCGGCCTGGCGCGACATGGACTCGCCCCAGCCGCGCAGCCGCGGGAGCAGGTACTCCAGCTGGGCGAGCTCGACCTGCGCCTTGCCCTCCTTGGAGCGGGCGTGCTGGGCGAAGATGTCGAGGATCAGCGCGGTCCGGTCGATGACCTTGACCTTCACGATGTCCTCGAGCGCGCGGCGCTGCGACGGCGCCAGGTCCCCGTCGACGATGACCGTGTCCGCGCCCGAGTCGCGGACGAGGTCCGCCAGCTCACCGGCCTTGCCCGAGCCCAGGAACGTGCCGGGGTCCGGGTGCGGACGGCGCTGCAGGACGCCGTCGAGCACCTGCGAGCCCGCCGTCTCCGCGAGGGCCGCGAGCTCACGGAGCGAGACCTCGGCCTCGTGCGCGCTGCGCGAGTACAGGCCGGCGAGGACCACGCGCTCGAGCCGCAGCTGCCGGTACTCGACCTCGGTGACGTCGTCGAGCTCGGTGGACAGGCCCGCGACGCGGCGCAGCGCCGCACGGTCGGCGCGGTCCAGCTGGTCGCCGTCGGCGTCCTCCCAGCTCTCGGGCGCGGCGTCGAGCGAGCGGCCCGCCCGGGCGAGGACCCGGGCGACGACGTCGTCGGCCAGGGCGATCGGGTCGCCGTCGGAGGCGGCCGGGTGGTTCGGGGTGGTCATCTGCACCTTCCTTCTGCCGACCAGCGTGACACGGCGCGACGCCACCGCGCGAACCCATATGGCGCGGTCCAACGGCGGTCCGCCGGCGGTCCGCCCTCGGTCCGCCCGCTCGGTACAGTGCGCTGCGTGCCGGACAGCGACCACGACCCCCGACGGGCGGACCAGGGCGACCACTACTTCACCGCCGACCCCGCCTCGCCCGACGAGCGGCGCCAGCTCGAGGTGAGGCTGGGCGGGCGCGCCGTCCGGGCGTGGACGGCCCCCGGCATCTTCTCCCCGGGCCGGGTCGACCTCGGCACCCAGGTGCTGCTGCGCGAGGTGCCGCCGCCGCCCGCCGAGGGCGACCTGCTCGACCTCGGCTGCGGCTGGGGCCCGCTCGCGCTGACGATGGCGCTGGCCTCGCCGCATGCGCGCGTGTGGGCCGTCGACGTCAATCGGCGCAGCCTGGACCTCGTGGCGCGGACCGCGGCGGACCTCCACCTGGACGGCCTGCGCGCGGTCGAGCCGGACGGGGTGCCGGACGACGTCACGTTCGCTGCGATCTGGTCCAACCCCCCGATCCGCGTCGGCAAGGCCGCCCTGCACGATCTCCTTGCGCGCTGGCTGCCCCGCCTGGCGCCGGACGGCGCCGCGTACCTCGTGGCGCAGCGCAACCTGGGTGCGGACTCGCTGCACCGCTGGCTGGCCGAGGACCTCGGCCTGCCGACGGAGCGCCTGGGCAGCGCGAAGGGCTTCCGGGTGCTGCGCGTGACGCGGCAGGGCGACCTCTAGCGGGTCGCCACCGGCCCGGCGACGTCGGCCTCGAAGGTCAGCTCGGCCGGCCCGGCCAGCAGCACCCGGCCGCCGACGACGCGCACGCGGACCGTGCCGCCGGGCACCTCGACCCACCACGTCTCGGGGGCGTGCGCCCCGGCCCAGGTCCGGACGGCGACAGCCGCGGCGCACGCCCCGGTGCCACAGGACTCCGTCTCCCCGACGCCGCGCTCGTGCACCCGCATGCGCAGCCGCCCGGCGCCGTCGGGCCCCTCGCCGAGCGGGACCACGAGCTCGACGTTCGTGCCGTGCGGCGGGGCGGGCGCGACGAGCGGGGCGCGGGTCAGGTCCGCCTGCGCCAGGGAGCCGAGGTCGGCGAGCGCGACGACCGTGTGCGGGTTGCCGACGTCGACGCTCAGCGCGGGGCGCGCGACCTCGAGGCCTGCGACGGACACCTGGGCGTCCCCGCCGTCGTCGACGGCCGCGGGGCCGCCGGGCAGGTCCCAGGCCCCCATCTCGACCTCGTACCAGGGCGCCCCGTCCTCTGCCGGCACCTCGTGGGAGGGCAGGCGGCGCACCCGCCGGACGCCGGCGCGGGTCGCGAGGACCAGCTCGCCGGAGCCGTCCCACACCCCCAGGCGCTCGGCGAAGGCCGCGACCACGCGCACGCCGTTGCCGCACATCTCCGCGACGGAACCGTCCGCGTTCCGGTAGTCCATGAACCACGCGGCGC
>AXCX01000027.1 GCA_000767215.1 Actinotalea fermentans ATCC 43279 = JCM 9966 = DSM 3133 | reverse complement strand
GACACCGCCCCAGACTAGAGGCGGTGTCCCGCGGCGACGACGCTCGGCGCGAGCGTCAGTCGAGGACGAACGTGATCTCGAGCATCACCTGGTAGGCGACGATCCTCCCGTCCTGGACCTCGACCTTCTGGTCCTTGACCCAGGCGCCGGAGACGTTGCGCAGGGTCTGTGACGCGCGGGCGATGCCGGTCGCGATCGCATCCTCGAAGCTCGTCTCGGAACGCACGCTCAGCTCGGTGATCTTGGCGACGGACGACGTCATGCGGGACCTCCTCGAGGACGTGGGTCCGGCGGGCGCCGGGCCCACGTCCAGCCTCCGTCCGAGCCGAGCGGCCCGCAACGCGAGCGTCGGCGTCGGCGGGCGGGACACGGGCCGCCGACGTGGGACGATGGGGGCAGACCCACCAGCCCGACGGAGCCACCACTTGACCCCGATCCCCGACGCCGCCCTGAGCGCACAGGTGCAGCCCGCGGCGACGCCGCCGCACCTGCTGCGCAACTTCTGCATCATCGCCCACATCGACCACGGCAAGTCCACGCTGGCCGACCGCATGCTGCAGCTGACCGGTGTCGTCGACGCGCGCGCGATGCGCGAGCAGTACCTCGACCGGATGGACATCGAGCGCGAGCGCGGCATCACCATCAAGTCGCAGGCCGTCCGGATGACCTGGGCGGTCGCGGGCGAGGCCGGTGGTCCGCTGGTGCCGTACGCGCTCAACATGATCGACACCCCCGGCCACGTGGACTTCACGTACGAGGTCTCGCGGTCGCTCGCCGCCTGCGAGGGTGCGGTGCTGCTGGTCGACGCCGCCCAGGGCATCGAGGCGCAGACCCTCGCCAACCTGTACCTCGCGATGGAGAACGACCTCGCGATCATCCCCGTCCTGAACAAGATCGACCTGCCTGCTGCCCAGCCGGAGCGGTACGCCGAGGAGATCGCCGGGCTGGTCGGGGGCGACCCGTCCGACGTGCTGCGCGTGTCCGGGAAGACCGGGGAGGGCGTGTCCGCACTGCTCGACCGGATCGTGCACGAGGTCCCCGCGCCGCAGGGCGACCCCGACGCCGCGGCCCGCGCGATGATCTTCGACTCCGTGTACGACACCTACCGCGGGGTCGTCACGTACGTCCGGGTCGTCGACGGCCGTCTCACGCACCGTGAGCGCATCGCGATGATGTCGACGAAGGCGACCCACGAGCTGCTCGAGATCGGCGTCATCTCCCCGGAGCCGGTCCCGACCAAGGGGCTCGGCGTGGGGGAGGTGGGCTACCTCATCACGGGTGTGAAGGACGTGCGCCAGTCGAAGGTGGGCGACACGGTGACCGACGCCGTCCGTCCGGCCGAGCACTCCCTGTCCGGCTACGCCGACCCCAAGCCGATGGTGTACTCGGGCCTGTACCCGATCGACGGGTCGGACTACCCCGTGCTGCGCGACGCCCTCGACAAGCTCAAGCTCAACGACGCGGCGCTCGTCTACGAGCCGGAGACCTCCGTCGCGCTCGGCTTCGGGTTCCGGGTCGGGTTCCTCGGCCTCCTGCACCTGGAGATCGTCCGGGAGCGTCTCGAGCGCGAGTTCGACCTCGACCTCATCTCCACGGCGCCGAACGTCGTCTACGAGGTCACCTTGGAGGACCGCTCGGTGCTCACGGTGACCAACCCGAGCGAGTTCCCGGGTGGCCGGATCGCGCAGGTGCGCGAGCCGATCGTCCGGGCGACCATCCTCGCGCCGAGCGAGTTCATCGGCGCCATCATGGAGCTCTGCCAGGCCCGGCGCGGCGAGCTCCTCGGCATGGACTACCTGTCGCCCGAGCGCGTGGAGATGCGGTACACGCTGCCGCTCGCCGAGATCGTGTTCGACTTCTTCGACGCCCTGAAGTCGCGCACGCGCGGCTACGCGTCGCTGGACTACGAGGCGGCGGGCGAGCAGCCGGGTGACCTCGTCAAGGTCGACATCCTGCTGCAGGGCGAGCAGGTCGATGCCTTCAGCGCCATCGTGCACAAGGACAAGGCCTACGCGTACGGCGTCGCGATGGCGGGCAAGCTCAAGGAGCTCATCCCTCGCCAGCAGTTCGAGGTGCCCATCCAGGCCGCCGTCGGCGCGCGCGTGATCGCCCGCGAGAACGTCCGTGCGCTGCGCAAGGACGTCCTGGCCAAGTGCTACGGCGGCGACATCACGCGCAAGCGCAAGCTGCTCGAGAAGCAGAAGGAGGGCAAGAAGCGGATGAAGACGATCGGTCGGGTCGAGGTGCCGCAGGAGGCCTTCATCGCAGCGTTGTCCTCCGAGGCCTCCCCGGACAAGGAGAAGTCCAAGAAGTAGGGCGGAGCCTTCCCGCCGCGTGTGGAGCGTTCCCGACGCGACACGCTGGCGTGTCGGTCGGGAACGCTCCAGACAGGGGGTGTCAGCTGCGCGCGGCCCCCAGCGTCGCCAGGTGGTCCGGGCCGAGGTCGAGCGACAGGGCTGCCGCCGCCTCCTCGTACCGGCTCACGCGGGCGGTGCCCAGCAGCGGCACGACGCGCGGGGACTCCTGGGCGAGCAGCCAGGCCAGCACGACCTGGCTCGGCTTGACGCCGAGGTCGGCGGCCACCTCACGGACGGCCGCGACCTGCGCGCGCGCCTGCTCGCCGGCGTAGTTGCCCTGCCACAGGTAGTGCGCCTCGCGGTCCGCGTCGGACATGTCGTAGATGCCCTTGAGGACCGGGGAGTACGCGACCAGCGCGAGGTCGGGGTGCTCGCGCAGGTAGTCCGCCTGCTCCGCGTCGACGATCGAGGCGCTGTCGAGCCCCGACCGCGGCGTGAGGTAGGAATGCTCCTGCTGGAGCGCCACGGGTGCCGGCCAGCCGTTCGCCGCGCAGAGCTGGCGGATCCGCTCGAGCCGCCACGTGCGCACGTTGGACCAGCCGAGGTACCGCACCTTGCCCTCGGCGACGAACGAGGCGAGGGTCGCCAGCGTCTCCTCGAGCGGCGTTGAGCGGTCGTCGACGTGCACGTAGTACAGGTCGATGTGGTCGGTCTGCAGACGCCGCAGGCTCGCGTCGAGGGAGTCGCGCAGCACTGCCGCGCTCGCGCCCACGTAGTTCGGCCGGGCGTAGCCCCAGTCGGCCTCCGTGGCGCCCTCGGGCCACGCCTTGTGGACGTCGCGGATGCGCGCGGTGCCCTTGGTGGACAGGAACACCCGGTCGCGGTTGCCCGTGCGGGCGAACCAGCGGCCGAGCAGCTCCTCGCTCTGACCGCCGTCGGTGCCCTTCGCCCACCACCACGAGTAGCAGTCGGCGGTGTCGATGAAGCCACCGCCGTCCGACACGTAGCGGTCCAGCAGAGCGACAGAGGTCTGCTCGTCGGCGATCGTGCCCATGGGCATCGCGCCCAGGGCGATCCTGCTGACCTGCTCGCCGGTGGTGCCGAGCTCGATCGTTCTCATGCGTCCTTCTTCTCCTTGGTGGGTGCGCCCGGGTCGGAGGCCTCCGCCTCGCCGAGCATCCCCCGATAGATGCCGATCTTGTGGTCCAGCGCCCGCAGGTGCTTGTTCAGGAGCGCGAGCTGGGCGACGAGCTGCTCCCGGTGCTCGGAGAGCACCTCGACGCGCTGGGGGATCGTGTGGTCGCCCTCACGCGTCAGGTCGACGAACCGCTGCATGTCCCGGATGGACATGCCCGTCTGTCTCAGGAGCGTGAGGAACACGACGGCGCCGAGCTCGGCGTCGGTGTACCGCCGGTGCCCGCCGGGGCCCCGGGGGACCTCCGCGAGCAGGCCGATCCGCTCGTAGTACCGCAGGGTGTGGGCCGAGACGCCGGTGCGCACGGCGGCTTCCTCGATGGACAGGCCCGGGTCGGTGACGATCGCCATGTCGACGACCGTAGAAGTTCGAGCGCACTCGAAGTCAACCGATTCTGCTGACCAGTTCTGCAGGGGTCTCGTGCGACGCTAGGAGCATGTCCCCCCAGCTCGTCGGCGTGGCCCCGTGACGCCCTCCGCGCTGCCGGACGGCGAGCCCGTGCCCGACGACGGTGCGCTGCCCGCCTGGGTGGCCGACGCGCCGTCCGTGGCGCCCGGGTTTGCGGTCTACGTGCACGTGCCGTTCTGCCGGGTCCGCTGCGGCTACTGCGACTTCAACACGTACACGTCCGCCGAGCTCGGCGGCGGTGCGAGCCAGGTGGCGTACGCGCAGACCGCCGCGTCCGAGATCGAGCTCGCGCGGCGCGTGCTGGCCGACGTCGGGCGGGGGGAGCCTGTGTCGACCGTCTTCTTCGGCGGGGGCACGCCGACGCTGCTGCCGCCCGCCGACCTGGCGACGATCCTGGCGGCCGTCGAGGACGCGTGGGGGCTGGCGCCGGGCGCCGAGGTGACGACCGAGGCGAACCCGGACTCCGTCACGCCCGCCTCGCTCGCGGCCCTGGCAGCGGCCGGCTTCACGCGGGTCTCCTTCGGCGTGCAGTCCGTGGTGCCGCACGTGCTGGCCACGCTCGACCGCACGCACGATCCCGACCGGGTGCCCGACGTCGTCGGCTGGGCGCGCGACGCGGGCCTGGCGGTGTCGCTCGACCTCATCTACGGCACGCCGGGGGAGTCGCTCGACGACTGGCGGCGCTCGCTGGACGCGGTCGCAGGCCTCGCCGTCGACCACGTCTCGGCGTACGCGCTCGTCGTGGAGGAGGGCACGCGCATGGGTGCCCAGGTGCGCCGCGGCCTGCTGCCCGCCCCGGACCCCGACGACGAGGCCGCCAAGTACGAGCTCGCCGACGAGGTGCTCAGCGCGGCCGGCCTGACCTGGTACGAGGTCAGCAACTGGGCCCGGACCGACGCCGACGCCTGCCGGCACAACCTCGGCTACTGGCGCGGCGTCGACTGGTGGGGCGTCGGGCCCGGGGCGCACTCGCACGTCGGCGGGGGCGACCGCGCGGTGCGGTGGTGGAACGTGAAGCACCCCCGCGCCTACGCGGACCGGCTCGCCGCGGGCCGCAGCCCTGCGGCGGCGCGCGAGGTGCTCGGTGGTGACGAGGTGCGCCTCGAGCGGGTGCTGCTCGCGGTGCGGCTGCGGGAGGGCCTGGACGTGCAGCTGCTCGGCGACGCTCCGCGCCACGCCGTCGCCGGCCTCGTCGCGGACGGCCTGCTGGACGGCGTCGCCGCGATCCGCGGCCGTGCCGTCCTGACGCGCCGCGGCCGGCTCCTGGCGGACACGGTGGTCCGCGCCCTCACCGACTGACCTCAACTGGAACACGGGGGCGGCGGAACGGCTCGCGTGGTGCACCGTGGCGCCACCGTGCACCACCTCAGGGGGCGGAGGCGGGGAGACGACGAAGGGGCCGGCACCCGTGCGGGTGCCGGCCCCTCCGGACCGATCGGGTCAGCTCACTTGATGAGCCGGATGGCGACCGGGTACCGGTACGCCTCGCCCTTGTTCGCGGCGATGGCGGCCATGATCCCGAAGATGATCGCGGCCAGCCAGACGACGAAGAACAGGATGGCGCCGATGAGGATGATCATGAGGATGCCGCTGATGATGTAGCCGATGATCAGCGTGATCTGGAAGTTCAGGGCCTCCTTCGACTGCTCCTCCACGAAGCGGCCGCGCTCCTTGAACATGAGCCAGATGATGAGCGGCGCGATGAAGCTGAACAGGATGCCACCGACGTGGGAGAGCATCGCCCACATCCGCTGGTCGGAGTCGCTCAGCGGGGGCTGGGCGCCCGCGTAACCAGCAGGCGGGGCAGCGGCGTACCCGGGCGGCGGCGCGTTGTACCCGGGCGGCGGCGCGTTGTACGCGGGCGGGGGCACGGCGCCGGCCGGCGGCGGGACAGCGCCCTCAGGTGCGGGCGGCGGAGGGACGGCGCCCTCAGGCGTCGGATCGGACGGGGTGCTGGTCATGTCACGTCACCATTCGAGTGAGACGGATGGGCTGGCGCCTCTTGGCACGAGCCGGAGGGGACCACACCGCGCTGGGCACACGTACGCACAGCACAGCGGTCCGAACATAGCGAAACGGACGGCTCTTGGGGCAGAGCCGCGCGCATGAGTCCGACGACGCCGGCGCCCTCACCCCTCGGGCGGGGCGGTCACGAAGTCGATCAGCTCCTCGACGCGGCCCAGGAACGCGGCCTCCAGGTCGCGGAAGTCCCGCACGGTGCCGAGCATGCGCTGCCACCCGCGGGCGACGTCGGCCTGGTCGGCGGCGGGCCAGCCGAGGGCCGTCAGCACCCCGCGCTTCCACTCGACGTGGCGCGGCACCTGCGGCCAGGCGTCCAGGCCCAGGCGGGCCGGCCGGATCGCCTGCCAGACGTCGACGTACGGGTGCCCGACCACCAGCACGCTCCCGGGAGGCGCCGCACGGCCCGCCTCCGCGGCGATCCGGCTCTCCTTCGAGCCCGCGACGAGGTGGTCGACGAGGACGCCGAGCCGGCGGTCGGCGGTCGGTCGGAACTCGCGCACCGCCTCCACCAGCCCGTCGACGCCGTCGAGCAGCTCCACGACGACGCCCGCGACGCGCAGGTCGTCACCCCACACGCGCTCGACGAGCTCGGCGTCGTGCCGGCCCTCGACCCAGAGGCGGCTCGCGCGCGCGACCCGGGCCCGCGCGTCGGGAACAGCGACCGAGCCGGACGCGGTGCGCGTGGGGCGGGCGGGGGCAGGCCTGCCGGCGGGGGGGACGAGCTCCACCGCCTCGCCGTCCACCCAGAAGCCGGGACCCAGGCCGAACGTGCGCGTGCGCCCACGGCGGTCCTCCAGCACGACGACGTGCATGCCGCCCGACTTCTCGACGCGGACGACGGCGCCCACCCAGCCCGTCTCGACGTCCTCCACGACCAGGCCGTCCTCGGCCGGCACCTGGCGGGCCGCGGGGCGGCGCGACGGCACGCGGGCCGACCACGGTCGTGGGTCGCGCGGGTCGCGCGTCCCGCCCAGCACGTCGGGGCCGTACCGGTCGCCCCAGGCCGAGCCGGCGCGGGGGTCGTCGTCGGGCGATGGCACGCGAGCACTCTAGACGGGCCGGGCCGCCGGCCGGCCCGTCTCGACGTGCCGGCCGGCCGCCGTCGTAGGATTAGCACTCGGGTGGTCAGAGTGCCATCCGTGCACGCGGCGGGAGGGAGGCGCGATGAGCGAGGACCGCAGGCTCGAGGTGCTGCGCGCCATCGTCGACGACTACGTGCGCACGCGCGAGCCCGTGGGGTCGCGCACGCTCGTCGAGCGGCACCGGCTGAACGTCTCGCCGGCGACCATCCGCAACGACATGGCGGCGCTCGAGGATGCCGGCCTCATCGCGCAGCCGCACACCTCTGCCGGCCGGGTGCCGACGGACAAGGGGTACCGCCTCTTCGTCGACCGGCTGTCCCAGGTGAAGCCGCTCTCGCCCGCCGAGCAGCGCGCCATCCACGCGTTCCTCGAGGACGCGGTGGACCTCGACGACGTGGTGGACCGCTCCGTCCGGCTGCTGGCGCAGCTGACGCACCAGGTCGCCGTCGTCCAGTACCCGTCGCTGCGGCGCTCGGCGCTGCGTCACCTCGAGCTGGTGCCGATGGCGACCGACCGGCTCCTCATGGTCATCATCACCGAGGCCGGCCGGGTCGAGCAGCGCGCCCTCGACGTGCCCGAGGGGGTGCCCGAGCACACCCTCGGCGAGCTGCGGGCCAGGCTCAACGCGTCCGTCGCCGGGCGCCGGCTGGCCGACCTCACCGAGCCCCTCGACCAGGTGGTCCAGGCGTTCCCGGTGGCGGAGCAGGAGTTCGTGCGCCGCGTGGTCCGCGTGCTCGAGGAGACGCTCGCGGAGACCACCGAGGAGCGGATCGTCATGGCGGGCACCGCCAACCTGGCGCGCAGCGGCCTCGACTTCGCGCACACCATCCGACCCGTCCTCGAGGCGCTCGAGGAGCAGGTCGTACTGCTCAACCTCCTCAGCGAGATGGCCGAGGACGCCGCCGGAGTGGCGGTCCGCATCGGCCACGAGAACGAGCACGCAGGCCTGGCGGAGACGTCGATCGTCGCCGCGAGCTACGCCTCCGGTGGCCAGCCGGTCGCCAGGATCGGCTCCCTCGGCCCGACCCGGATGGACTACGCCGGGACCATCTCGTCCGTGCGCGCGGTCGCGCGCTACCTCTCGCGGATCCTCGCGGGATGAGCGTGCATCTGCCCGGCCCGGCCCGGCGCGCAGTCCGCTGCACCTTGACCTTCCACGCCCCCGACCACTGGTGAGCCTTGGTGAACACTGACTACTACGAGATCCTCGGGGTCTCCCGCGACGCCAGCCCGGAGGAGATCAAGCGGGCCTACCGGCGCCTGGCCCGGCAGTACCACCCCGACGTCGCCGAGGGCGACGGCGCGGAGGAGCAGTTCAAGGAGGTCACGCGGGCCTACGAGGTGCTCTCCAACCCCGAGAAGCGCCAGATGTACGACGCCGGCGTGGACCCGTCGGCGCCGGGCGGCGGCCAGGGGTTCGGTCAGGGCTTCGGCTTCCAGGACATCTTCGAGACCTTCTTCGGTGGCCAGACGGCGCGCCGAGGGCCGGTCCCGCGGGCCCGCCGCGGGCAGGACGCCCTGGTGCGCCTGGAGATCGAGCTCGCCGAGGCGGCGTTCGGTGTCCACCGTGAGCTGCAGGTCGACACGGCCGTGACCTGCCCGACGTGCGAGGGCAGCTGCTGCCGCCCGGGGACCTCCCCGCGCACCTGCGAGGTCTGCGGCGGCCACGGCACCGTGCAGCGGGTCGCGCGCTCGTTCCTGGGCCAGGTCATGACGTCCAGCCCGTGCCCGACGTGCCACGGCTTCGGCACCGTCATCCCCGAGCCCTGCCCGGAGTGCTCCGGTGAGGGCCGCGTGCGCGCGCGCCGGACGCTCAGCGTGGACGTGCCCGCCGGCGTGGAGACCGGGACCCGCATCAAGCTGCCCGGGCAGGGCGAGGTCGGCCCGGCCGGTGGCCCGCCCGGCGACGTGTACCTCGAGGTCCGCGAGCGCCCGCACGCGACGCTCGTGCGGCAGGGCGACGACCTGCACTGCTCGCTGCCGGTCCCGATGACGGCGGCAGCGCTCGGCACGGTCGTCTCGCTGGAGACGCTGGACGGCACGCGCGAGATCGACATCCGTCCCGGGACGCAGCCGGGCGAGGTGGTGACGGTCCGCGGCCTCGGCGTCGGCCACCTGCGGGGAGCCGGCCGCGGCGACCTGCACGTGCACGTCGACGTCCAGGTGCCCTCTGGCCTCGACGCCGAGCAGGAGCGCCTGCTGCGCGAGCTCGCCGCCCTGCGGGGTGAGGAGCGCCCGGAGCCGCGACTGGCCCCAGCGCAGCCGGGCATGTTCGCCAAGCTCCGCGACAAGCTCGCCGGACGGTAGGCGGTGAGCGCTCCCGTCTTCCTCGCCGAGCCGGGCATGCTCGACGGCTACGGACCGGGCTCGGCCTACGTCCTCGACGGCGCGGAGGCGCGTCATGCCGGCGTCGTCCAGCGCCGCCGCGCGGGCGAGCGGGTCGACGTGGCCGACGGCGCGGGGGTGCGGCTGGAGTGCGTGGTCGCCACCGTGGAGCCCGGGAGGCTCGAGCTCGACGTCCTCGCGCGGCATGAGGAGGCCGCCCCCGGCGTGCGGCTCGTGCTCGCGCAGGCACTCGCCAAGGGTGACCGCGATGAGCTGGCCATCGAGGCGGCGACCGAGGTCGGCGTCGACGAGGTGGTGCCCTGGCAGGCCGAACGGTCCGTCGTGGTGTGGCGGGGCGACCGCGCGGCCAAGAGCCGCGCCCGCTGGCTGGCCACGGTCCGCGAGGCCACGAAGCAGTCCCGCCGGGCCCGGCTCCCGCATGTCGCGCACGCCCTCGACACGGCGGGCCTCACGGCCAGGGTGCGCGCGGTGGTCGGCGCCGGCGGTACCGCCCTGGTGCTCGACGGCGCCGGGAGCGAGGCGATCGCGACGGTCGCCCTTCCGGACGGCGCCGGCGCGACGCCGGCCGAGGTGCTCGTCGTCGTCGGCCCGGAGGGCGGGATCAGCGACGGGGAGACGGCCGTCCTCGTCGCCGCGGGCGCCGTCGTGACCCGCCTCGGTCCGACCGTGCTGCGTACGTCGACCGCGGGCCCGGTCGCCGTCGCGATGCTCGCCCAGCGGCTCGGGCGCTGGGCCTGAGCCCGTCGGCCGCGGTGCCAGTCGGGCCGGCGACGATCAGGAGACGGTGAAGCTCACCTCGACGCGGTTGCGGGCGTCGCCGTCGGAGTCGCCCTCGCCCATGCCCGGCTCCCACACCTGCAGGGTGTACTCGCCGGGGTCGAGCGCCACGTCGAAGCTGTACGGGCCGACCTCGCCGTTCGCGCCTGCAGTGGTGTAGCCCTCGGCGACGACCTCGCCTGCGCGCGTCACGCGGTACGCGAGCGTGCCCTCGAAGCCGGTGCCCTCGCCGGTCACCGTCACCGTCGGGCCCGGCACCTCGGCACCCGCCGTGGGTGCCGTGATCGAGTTCGGGCCGTTCACGGCCGGCTCGGCCGCGACCTCGGGGGTGTCGGTCGGTGTCGGCTCGACCGTCGGCTCCGCGGTGGCGGCCGGTTCCTCGGTCGGCGCGGCCGTCGGTTCGTCGGCGGGCTCGGTGGACTCCCCGGTGCGGCACCCGGCCAGCAGCCCGGTCCCGACGACGACGGCCAGTCCGGCCGCCACCGCCCTGTGCGCTGCCCGCATGGCGCGCCCCCTTCTCTCAGCGGACATCCTGGCAGGTGGCCGATGCGCGCCCGCACTACCCTGGCGGCATGTCGTCCGCCGAGAACCTCGCCGTCCCGGACTGCCTGTTCTGCCGCATCGTCGCCGGGCAGGTGCCGGCCGACCTCGTCGCCGGCACGGACCGCGTGGTCGCCTTCCGCGACATCAACCCGCAGGCGCCGTTGCACGTGCTGGTCGTGCCGCGCGACCACCACGCCGACGTCGCGCAGCTGGCGGCGGTCGACCCGGGCCTGCTCGCCGACGTCGTCGCGCTCGCCCACGAGGTCGCGCAGACGGAGGCGGACGGCGCGTACCGGCTGGTCTTCAACACGGGCGCGGAGGCCGGCCAGTCCGTCTTCCACGTGCACGGCCACGTGATCGGTGGCCGACGGCTCGGGTGGTCGCCCGCCTGAATCTGCCGTGAGCCCGCGCGGGCGGCCCGTCTACGATGGTCGGGCACACCCGCACCAGTGAGGAGAAGCGCGGCCGCCGGCCGTTCCCATGGCAGACACCACCAGCCGCCGCAGCCCAGGTCCGTCCCGGGCAGACGAGGTCGAGAACCGCATCATCGTCCCCGCTGACCTGCCACCCGTCGCCGTCCTCGGTCCGGGTGACGAGGTGCTCCGGGCCGTCGAGGCCGGGTTCCCGGCCGTGCGCATCCACGCACGCGGCAACCAGATCACCCTCCGGGGCCCGGCGGCCGACGTCGGCCTCGTGACGCGTCTGCTCGACGAGCTCCTCGAGGTCGTCGCCGCCGGCACGCCGCTCAGCGCCGACGTCGTCGCGCGTTCCGTGCGGATGCTCACCGCGGCGACGGCCACGCGCCCCGCCGAGGTGCTCACCCAGAACATCCTGTCGAGCCGCGGCCGCACCATCCGGCCGAAGACGGTGGGGCAGAAGCGGTACGTCGACGCCATCGACCAGCACACGATCACGTTCGGCATCGGCCCTGCGGGCACCGGGAAGACGTACCTCGCGATGGCGAAGGCCGTGCAGGCGCTGCAGGCGAAGAACGTGAACCGGATCCTGCTGACCCGCCCGGCGGTCGAGGCCGGCGAGCGGCTCGGCTTCCTGCCGGGCACGCTCAACGACAAGATCGACCCGTACCTGCGGCCCCTCTACGACGCGCTGCACGACATGGTGGACCCGGACTCGATCCCGCGGCTCATGGAGGCGGGCACGATCGAGGTCGCACCGCTCGCCTACATGCGCGGGCGCACCCTCAACGACGCGTTCATCATCCTCGACGAGGCCCAGAACACCTCGAGCGACCAGATGAAGATGTTCCTGACCCGGCTCGGCTTCGGCTCGCGCATGGTCGTCACCGGTGACGTGACCCAGGTCGACCTGCCGGGCGGGACGCCGTCGGGCCTGCGGGTCGTCGAGGAGATCCTCACGGGCGTGGACGACGTCGCGTTCTGCCGGCTGACGTCCGAGGACGTGGTCCGGCACCGCCTGGTGGGCGACATCATCGACGCGTACGCGGCGTGGGACACCCGCCGTGGGGAGGCCGGTGCGGCGACCGTCCGCCCGGCCCGTCCGGAGCGGGGCGGGGCGCGATGAGAGGCGGGGCGCGATGAGCGTCGAGGTCAACAACGAGTCCGGGCACACGCTCGACGAGGCGGAGTTCGCGGCGCTGGCCC
Source organism: Actinotalea fermentans ATCC 43279 = JCM 9966 = DSM 3133 (assembly GCA_000767215.1). Classification (GTDB taxonomy): domain Bacteria; phylum Actinomycetota; class Actinomycetes; order Actinomycetales; family Cellulomonadaceae; genus Actinotalea; species Actinotalea fermentans. The sequence continues at coordinate 4,664 of AXCX01000027.1, read as the reverse complement.
GGCACGTGCTGGACGCCATGCACGTCCACCCGGGCAGTGAGCTGTCGATCCTCATGGTCACGCCTGAGGTGATGAGCGAGCTGCACGTGCAGTGGATGGACGAGCCCGGGCCCACCGACGTCCTGTCGTTCCCGATGGACGAGCTCCGGCCGGGCAGCGAGGGCGACCCGACGCCGGCCGGGCTCCTGGGTGACGTGGTGCTCTGCCCCGACGTGGCCGCGCGGCAGGCGCTCGAGGCGGGCCACTCGACCGCCGAGGAGCTGCTCCTGCTCACGGTGCACGGCATCCTCCACCTGCTCGGGTTCGACCACGCGGAGCCGGAGGAGGAGAAGGAGATGTTCGGCCTGCAGCGTCAGCTGCTGCTGACGTTCCTCGCCGGACGATGACCGGCGCTCCCGTCGGGTGGCTCGTCGTCGCCGCTGTTGCGGCGACCGTGCTGGCCGCACTGCTGTCCGCGGGTGAGGCCGCGGTGCTCCGGACCGGACGCTCCTCGTGGGCGGCCGGGCACGCACGCGACGCCTCCTCGCGCGTCCCTGCCCTCCTGGCCGACGCCGGGCGGACGGCGGCCGCGGCCACCGGGCTCGGGGTCGTCCTCGAGGCGGTGGCCGCCATCTGCGTCACGGTCACGCTGGCCGCCGTCGGGCTGGGCTGGTGGCAGGTGCTCCTGCTCGCGCTGCTCCTGCTCGCGGCGTCGTCCCTGGTCGTGGTCCGCGCGGTCCCGCGCACCGTCGGGCGGCGCTTCCCGGAGGCGACCCTCGGGGCGACGGCCGGGCTGCTCGCGGTCGCGCGCGCCATCGGGCACCCCGTGCGCGGGCTCGTGCCGGTGGCTGCCGAGCCGATCGACGACTCGCAGATCCTGGAGATGCTCGACCGGGCCGAGCGGTCGGAGGCCATCGAGGCGGACGAGGGAGAGATGTTCCGCTCGGTGCTCGAGCTCGGGGACACCATCACCCGCGCGGTCATGGTCCCGCGCACCGAGATGATCACGCTCGCCGCCGGGACGCCGCTGCGCAAGGCGCTGGGGCTCTTCCTGAAGTCCGGCTACTCGCGGGTCCCCGTCGTGGGGGAGTCCGTGGACGACGTGCTGGGCGTGCTCTACCTGAAGGACGTCGTGCGGCGCATGTACACGGTCGGTGACCAGGACGAGCCCGCGGACGCGCTCCTGCGCCGTCCGGTGTTCGTACCGGAGTCCAAGCCGGTCGACGACCTGCTGCACGACATGCAGGCGGGCGCGTCGCACATGGCGATGGTCGTGGACGAGTTCGGGGGCATCGCGGGCCTGGTCACCGTCGAGGACGCGCTCGAGGAGATCGTCGGCGAGCTCACGGACGAGCACGACCAGGCGGCGCCCGAGGTCGAGGACCTCGGCGACGGCCGGTACCGGGTGCCGTCGCGCATGCCGCTCGGCGAGCTCGGCGAGCTCTTCGGCCTCGAGATCGACGACGACGACGTGGACAGCGCCGGCGGGCTGCTCGCCAAGGCGCTCGGCAAGGTGCCGCTCGCCGGGTCGAGCGCCGAGGTCGCGGGCCTGCGACTCACCGCCGACCGCGTCGAGGGCCGACGCAAGCAGGTCGCCACCGTGCTCGCCGAGCGCGTGGCCCAGGACGAGGAGAGCGACGCATGAGCGACGACCGGCGGGTCCCCAGCCTCGAGGCGACGGGCGAGGACCCGGGCGCCCACCGCTCGGGCTTCGCCTGCGTGGTCGGCCGGCCGAACGCAGGCAAGTCCACGCTGACGAACGCCCTCGTGGGCCAGAAGGTCGCGATCACCTCGGGGCGTCCCCAGACGACCCGGCACGTGATCCGCGGCGTCGTGCACCGCCCCGACGCGCAGCTCGTCCTGGTGGACACCCCGGGCCTGCACCGCCCCCGCACGCTGCTCGGTGAGCGCCTCAACGAGATGGTCCTCGCGACCCTCGGCGAGGTCGACGTGGTCGTGTTCTGCGTCCCGGCGGACCAGCGGGTCGGCCCCGGTGACCGGTTCATCGCCGAGCAGGTGTCGCGGCTCGGTCCGGTGGCTGCCCGCACCCCCGTCGTGGTCGTGGCGACGAAGGCGGACCTCGTCGGCAAGGCCCGGCTCGCCGAGCACCTGCTGGCACTGTCGGAGCTGGGGGAGTGGGCGGACATCGTGCCCGTGAGCGCCGTCGACGGGTACCAGGTCGACACGCTCGTCGACGTGCTGGTCGGCCACCTGCCGCCCGGGCCGGCCCTGTACCCCGACGGCGAGCTCACCGACGAGCCCGAGCACGTGATGGTCGCCGAGCTGGTGCGGGAGGCCGCGCTCGAGGGCGTGCGCGACGAGCTGCCGCACTCGCTCGCCGTCGTGGTCGAGGAGATCGTGCCGCGCGAGGGCCGCGACGCCGACCGGCCGCTCCTGGACGTGCGCGTGACGCTCTTCGTCGAGCGCGACAGCCAGAAGGCGATCGTCATCGGCAAGGGCGGTTCGCGCCTGCGCGACGTCGGCAGCCGTGCCCGCAGGGGCATCGAGCCGCTGCTGGGCGCCCGCGTCTACCTCGACCTGCACGTCAAGGTCGCCAAGGACTGGCAGCGCGACCCGAAGCAGCTGCACCGGCTCGGCTTCTGACCCCGGTGCCGCACGTCGGCGGCGTCGGGCCGTGCGTGCTGGCTAGACTCCCGATCCGTGCGCTACCGCATCGCCGTCGCCAGCGCCGTGGCGGTGCTGGGGCTCGGCGTGCTGGGGACCGTCTCGGGTCCGGACTGGGACCCGGTGCCCTTCGCGGAGACCATCGAGGTGGCCACCGCCGACACCACGATCGGCGAGTCGGCGGGGACTGACCCGGTCGGGACGTACGAGGTGGCGACGTCGATCGTGGAGGTCGAGCTCGCGGGCACCACCATCGAGGCGCGGATCAGCGAGCCCGTGGGGGCGGAGGGACCCCGCCCTGGCCTGGTGTTCGTGCACGGCGCCGGGACCGGTCGCTACGAGATCGCGTTCGTCGAGCAGGCGGAGGCGCTCGCGAGCGCGGGCATCGTCACGATGGTGCCCAACAAGCGGCTCGACACCTACACCACGCGCGAGCGCAGCTACGTGACGATGGCGAACGACTACCTCCGCAGCGTCGAGCTGCTCCGCCGGCTGCCCGGCGTCGACCCGGACCGCGTGGGGGTGTACGGCGAGAGCGAGGGCGCCTGGATCGTCCCCGTGATGGCGGCGGACAACCCGTCGGTCGCCTTCACGGTGCTGGTGGCCGCGCCCGTGGTGCCGCCTCGGCAGCAGGCGGCCTTCGCGGTGGACTCCTACCTGCGCAACACCGGGGTGCCCGTCGAGGTCCTCACCGCCATCCCGCGGATCGTCGGCATGGAGTTCCCGGGCGGCGGCTTCGAGTACGTCGACTTCGACTCCCAGCCCTTCCAGCAGCGCATGCGGCAGCCGCTCCTGGTGGTCTACGGCACGGGAGACGCGGCGATGCCGACGATCCAGGGCGCCGAGCAGCTCATCGCCGACCTGGCCGTCGCGGGCAACGACGACGTGACGGTCCGGTACTACGCCGGCGCCGACCACGGGATCAAGATCGACCACGTCCTGGTGCCCGAGTTCTCCCGCGACCTCGCCGCGTGGATCCAGGCGCTCCCGGCATCGGCGGACGCGGCGCCCGCGGTCGCCGGCGCGCAGCCGTACCAGCGCTTCCGGGCGGCGCCGGTCGAGCGCCCGCGGTGGTTCGCCGACGGGGACATGCTGCTCGCGGCGGTCGTCGCCGGATGGGGGGCGCTCCTCCTCGTGCCCGTGATCGCGGCCGCGCGCCGGCTCCGTGGGCACCGGGAGCGCTCCTTGGCGAGCGGCGTGCGCGCGCCCCTGGTCGTGATGGCGGCCGGCAGCTCGCTGGCGTTCGTCAGCCTCGCGGCCTACCTCCTGACGGTGGCGTGGCTCGCGCAGAACTACGAGCGCAACGACGTGTTCGTGCAAGGTGGCTGGCTGGTGATCCGGGTCCTGGCCATCGCCGCCGCGGTGGCGGCCGTGGTGCTCGTCTCCCGGATCCTCGACGGGCGTCGCCGCGGCGTGCCGGCCGCGGCCCGGGACGCCGCCGGGGCCTGGTACCTGGCCGCTGCCTTCGGGGGGTCGACCTCGATCCTGCTGCTGCTGGCGTACTTCGGGGTGTTCCCCGCGCTTCTTTGAGGCCCGCGGTCGCTGCCGCCCGGCCGGCCGTCCTGCGCCAACCGCTGCGGGACGGCGCCGCTGGACACCGAGATGTCGATCATGGTGGCTCGCCGGCGACCACTAGGCGAAACGGGTGCATTCTCACCCGGCTGGGACGTCCCCGCGCGCTCGCCGCGGGCGATACGGTTCGGCTGAGTGGCCGGCGTGTCGCCCGGCCGGCCGCGCTACAGCACACACCCTCGCCCCCTCCGGCGAGGTCAGGAGGGACGGCATGACTCAGCCCGAGAACTACACCGCCGCTCAGGCGTCGGACCCGCAGACGTCCGGCCAGACCCTGGCCGACATCGCCGCCCAGCGACCGGACCTGCGTCCGGCCGTCGCGGCGAACCCCAGCACCTATCCCGCGCTGCTCGACTGGCTCAAGAGCCTCGGCGAGCCCGCGGTCGACGCCGCGCTGGCCTCCCGCGCGCAGGCGACGCAGGTGCTGCCAGCCCAGCCGGCCCAGCCGGCCCCGCAGGGTGCGCCGCCGGCGCCGTCCTGGGCAGGCG
>AXCX01000261.1 GCA_000767215.1 Actinotalea fermentans ATCC 43279 = JCM 9966 = DSM 3133 | reverse complement strand
CCTCCGCGAGGGCCGCCGCCGCGTCGTCGGCCGCGGCGCTGCGCACGAGGCGGATGACGCCGTCGCCGCCCACGCCGGAACGCCGGTCGGCGAGGGCGCGCACGAGCGCCGGGGTGAGGTCGACCGCGCCGTCGGCGTCGTCGAGCAGCACGAAGTCGTTGCGCGTGCCGTGGCCCTTGGTGACGTGCAGCGTCATGCCCCGAGGGTACGGCGACCGCCGTCCGGCTCGGGCAGCGTCCCGGCGTCGGCGGCCGCGACCAGCCCGAGGGCCCGCTCGGCGAGGTCCGGCGCGTCGGCCGGGAGCCAGTGCACCCGAGGGTCCCGGCCGAACCAGGTCATCTGCCTGCGCGCCAGGCGCCGGGTCGCGACGACCGTGCCCAGGCGCGCCTCCGCCTCGCCCGTCTCCCCGGCCAGCATCGCGAGCACCTGGGCGTAGCCGACGGCACGCGCCGCCGTCCGGCCCATGCGCGGCGCGAGGCCGGCCGCCTCCGCGACGAGCCCGCCGGCCCACATGCGGTCGACCCGGTGCTCGATGCGGGCGTCGAGCGCGCCGCGCGCCAGGTCGAGCCCGATCTGCAGGGCGGGCACCTCGTAGGTCGCGTGGTCGGGCAGGGTCGCGGAGTACTGCCGTCCCGTGATCTCGATGACCTCGAGCGCGCGCACGATGCGGCGCGTGTTCGCCCGGTCGATGCGCGCCGCGGCCGCCGGGTCCACGGCTGCGAGGGCGTCGTGCAGCAGCCCGGGGCCCTCCCGGGCCGCGCGCTCCTCGAGGCGCGCCCTGACCTCCGGGTCCGTGGGCGGCATCTCGAGCCGGTCCAGGAGCGCCCGCACGTACAGCCCGGACCCGCCGACGACGACGGCCCGTCGCCCGCGCGCGGCGATCGCGGCCAGGTCGGCCCGGGCGTCGCGCTGGTAGGCCGCGACCGTGGCGTCCTGCGCCACGTCCAGGACGTCGAGCTGGTGGTGCGGGACGCCCCGTCGTTCGGCAACCGTCAGCTTCGCCGTGCCGACGTCCATGCCGCGGTACAGCTGCATGGCGTCCGCGTTGACGACCTCCCCGCCCAGCGCCTGCGCGAGGGCGAGCCCGAGGTCGGACTTGCCGGTCGCCGTCGGGCCGACGACGGCGACGACGAGCGGGACCGTCACGACCACCGCCACGAGAACGTCGCGTAGGTGGCGCCGAACGGTGCGCTGACGTGGTGGCGCACGGTCGTCGGCACCCTCGGCGCCGCCGGCGCCGTCGTCGGGCCGCCCTCGGGGGCGGCTCCGCCGTCCGACGCCTGGATCGCACCCAGGAGCACCTGCCAGGGTGCCCACGCGCTGACGGCGAGCTCGACGGCGAGCTGGGGCGGCACGGCCGCCAGCCGCGCGCGCGCCGCCGGCCCCAGGTCGCTGAGGTCGCTGACCGTCGCGTCGTCGACGAGGGCGGCCCGTTCGTCGGTCTCCAGGGGGCCGTCCGGGCCGCGCCGGGCGCTGAGGCCTCCGACGAGCAGCAGGCCGGTCGACCGTCCCGACACGAGCCGCGCGCCGGTGGCCTGCAGGGCCGCGGGATCGTCCATGCCGACCGTGGCGAGCTCCACGGGTCCGGTCCAGCCGGCCCGGTCGAGCAGCAGCACGCCGACGGCGGCGGCCGTGTCGTCGACCAGCACCGCCGGCCCACGCCCGTAGGTCGCGCGCGGCGCCCAGCCCAGCCGCGCGTCGTCCAGCCCGGAGGCCGCGAGAGAGGGGTGCAG
>AXCX01000260.1 GCA_000767215.1 Actinotalea fermentans ATCC 43279 = JCM 9966 = DSM 3133 | reverse complement strand
GCCCCCGACGAGGGCGCCGGTCCTGAGCTGCGGGCCATGGTGCCCGCCGACGTGCCGCAGGTGGCCGAGCTCGAGCGGCAGCTCTTCGGGCCGTCCGCGTGGAGCGAGGCGATGCTCGCCGGCGAGCTCCACGCGCCGGGCCGCTGGTACCTGGCCGCCGTCGAGCACTCCGCGACCGCGGGGGCCGGGGCCGCGGCGGCCGACGGCGGGACGGTGGTCGGGTACGCGGGCCTGTGGTTCGACGGCGACGTGTCCCAGGTGATGACCATCGGCGTCGCGCACGCGGTGCAGCGACAGGGGCTCGGCACGGCGCTGCTCGCGGCGCTCGTGGAGCGATCGCGCGAGCTGGGGGCCACCGCGGTCCTCCTCGAGGTGGCGGTGGACAACGCGCCCGCGATGGCCCTGTACGAGCGGTTCGGGTTCGAGATCCTGACGCGGCGACGCCGGTACTACCAGCCCGAGGACGTCGACGCCTGGACGATGCGCCTGGAGCTGGGCGGGGCCTGACGGGGCCGTTTCACCCGCTGACCGGACGAGATCACCCGTTTGCCGCATCCACGGCGCCGCGGGCGAAAGCGGACGCCGCTATGTTCTCGATCATGATCCCCCGCCGCGTTGGTCTCGTGCTGCCCGCCGCCCTCGCCCTGGTCGTCGTCACGCTGCCCACCGCCACCGCGGTGGCGCCGCCGTACGAGCCCGTGACGATCGACGACCCGGTCGTCGTGGGCGAGGCGGGCGACCTGAACCTCTACGGGCTCGAGGTGGGGCCGCGCACGATCGCCTGGGGCGGTGGGCTGCACGCCGGGCCCGTGCCGAGCCCTTCACCCAGCCCCTCGCCCAGCACGGCGCCGGGCGAGGACCTCGGAGCCGCCGTCGCGCAGTCCGGGGCGCAGATGCGCAGCCGCCTGTACACGCCCGACCTGGGCAAGGCGGCGCTGAGCCTCGGCGACATGACCACCGCGCCCGTCGTCGCCGCCATCGACGCCGCCACGACGGACGAGTGGGCGGTCGGGTTCGACCCATTGGGGCCGTCGTACGTCCTGCGGGTCCGCCACCAGGGCGGGCCCGAGATGGCGGCCGAGCTCGCCACGGACGACTTCGGCCCGGGCTCGGGCAGCGTCGCGATCTGGGGCGACATGGCCCTTGTCGGCCCGAACCTCGTCGACCTGGACACGCTCGAGTCCGTCGACCTGGGCACGCTGGACGAGTGCATCGCCGGCGAGAACGCGGTCCTTGCCGACGGCCTCCTGCTCGTCCAGGGTCTCTGCGAGGGCGGCCAGACGTTCGCGACCGAGGTCCCCGAGGACGGCCTGGACCTCGAGTCGCTGGACAGCCTGGACTGGGACGTCGTCCTGGACTTCCAGCCCGACCTCATGGCCTACAGCCGCGGGCTGTTGGTGTTCGCGGACAGCAAGATGGGGCTCTACGGCTACCTGCGGCTGGACGACCCCGACGCCGAGCCCTGGGCCGCCACCATCCCGGCGGGCATCGACGCCCTGCGCGTGCAGGGTCACCGGTACGTCGTCGTCGCCGCCAGAGATGGGGACGTCGTCGCCGGGGTCTTCGAGGAAGGCGGGGAGGCTCCCGTCGCCGTCGTGCCGCTGGACGGCGGGCTCGGCATGGCGCCGGTGCTGTTCGACGAGGGCGCCGCCGCGACCGCCGCGGTCGTCATCCCGCGGGACGAGAGCTCGGAGATGAACCTGGACGGGATCGCCATCGACCTGTACGGGCGCACGCTGGCCTGGTCCGACGGCGAGGACGTCTTCGCCGCGACGCTGCCGCCGCTGGCGGGCGGTGCCGTCACGTCGACCGCCCCGGCCACCGGCAAGGCCGGCGCGCCCGTCGCCGTCACGGCGGCCGGGCTGCAGCCGGGCGAGGAGGTCGCGGTCTGGCTCGAGTCCGACCCGGTGCTCCTGACCCTCGGCCGCGCGGCCGCCGACGGCACGTTCGCGGCGTCCGTGACCCTGCCCGCCGGGACGGCCGCGGGGACGCACTCGCTCACCGTGCACGGCGTGGAGTCGGGCTGGACGTCGGTGCGGTCGATCGCGCTCGCCGCGGCCGCCACCGGCAACCCCGGGCTGCGCGTCGACACGGGCCGGTGAGGGCGCGGCTCGTCGCGTTCGTCGTCGCAGGGGTCGTCGCCGTCGGCGCCGCAGTGGGTGCGGTGCTGCTCCTCACGGCCCCGGACGACGACGTCGTCGCGCCGCCCGCACCGGCGCCGTCGGTCACGCGCAGCGCGCCGCCGAGCCCCACCCCGAGCCCGACGCCGTCGTTCCTGCCGGCGTTCGTGGCGATGGCCGTGCCCGAGCGGGTCGAGATCCCCGCGGTGGACCTGGACCTGGCCGTGCTGCCCATCAGCCCGGTCGGCGGGCGGATCAACCCGCCGACGGTCGAGGAGGCGTACTGGATCCAGGACTACGGCCTGCCGGGCAGCGACGCGGACAACACCGTCTACCTCGTCGGGCACTCGTCCCTGCGGATGCCGGCCGCGTTCAACCCGCTCCTCGACGTCGAGCACCAGGACGCGGTCCTGCAGCCCGGGGACGAGGTGCGCGTGACGACGGCGGGCGGCGTCCTGCGGTACGAGGTGACCGGCTGGACCCGGTACGACAAGGACGGCCTGCCGACCGCCGACGAGGTCTGGGCGATCGCGCCCGGGACGCTGCAGATCATCACCTGCTTCCAGGAGGACGGGCGGGAGTTCGCCGACGACAACCTGGTGGTGACGGCGACGCTCGTCGAGGCCCTGGTCCCGGCCGAGGGCGCGACGGCGGGCTGAGGCCCGAATTCCACCCGTTCGGCCCACTCGGAGCCGAGACGCCGGACGGGCGTGTCCGATACCTTCCTGATCATGATCCCCCGGCGTCTCGCCCTGCCCGCGCTCGTCGTCACGACGGCCGTCGTCGCCTCCGGCGCGGCGTTGCTGCCCACCGGTGCCGTCCCCCCGGTATGGGGCCTCGCCGACGTCCAGGCCGTCGCGTCCCCCGCGCGGGACGTCGACTCGTACCTGTATTCGGTCGACGTGGCGCGCCGGACCATGGCGTACTCCTACGACCTGCAGGACGACGACGAGGGCGGCTGGTACCCGGTGGCCGGGGCGCGCTCCTTCACCCCGGACCTGGGCCTGTCGCCGCTGACGCTCGGGAGCGACGTGGCCCCCCCGTTCGCCGACAGCTACGGGACGGCCGTGACCGACCGCTGGGCGGTGGCTGTGCAGGTGCCGGAACAGACCGACGGCCCCGACTCGGAGCCTCTGCGAGTGCGGATCAGCGGTGGTGGCACGACCCGGACGGTCGCCCTCGAGGGCGACATGGGCTACTGGGGCGTGGACGTCGCGGTCTGGGACGACACCGCCCTCGTCGCCGGCCAGCTGGTGAACCTGGTGACCGGCGACGTCGTCCCCGTGCAGGTGACGGGCGAGGACGTGCTCGAGCCGATTCCGGGCGAGGCGCCCTGGTGCCGGGACGGCATCGGCGCGGCGCTGGCGGACGGCGTGCTCGCCGTCTACGAGTGGTGCACCGGCGCCGTCGTCACGTATTCGATCAGCGCCGGAGGCGTCCAGGCGGACGATCTCGACGTCGCTGCCGGCGATGTCGTCGCCGCCGACGAGGAGATCGACGATCCCCTGGCCCTCAGCCGCGGCCTGCTGGTCTGGTCCGACGGCGAGGTCGGCGTGGCCTACACGCGGCTCGGCTCGGAGACGGTCCACCGCGTCGAGCTCCCGGACGAGGTCGTCCGCGTGGTCGCGCAGGGGGCCCGGTTCGTCGTCGTGACGCGTCCCTGGGAGGAGGGCCCCGTCAGCGACCTGGATGCCTGGGTGTTCGAGGAGGCGACGGCGGCCGACGGCCCGGTCGCCCACGTGGACCTGCTGGACGGCGAGGAGTGGTCCCCCGAACCGACTCCGACTCCGACTCCGACGCCGACGCCGACGCTCGGCGCGGTCCCGGCTCCCGAGGCCGAGGTGCAGGCGATGTCCGTCGCCGAGCCGACCTCCGACGTCGACGTCCAGACCCTGCCGGTGGACCTGTACGGCCGGACGCTCGTCTGGCTGGCGACCGACGGCACGATCACGGCGGGCACACTGCCGGTCCTGCCGGCTGGTGCGGCGACCGTGTCGACGTCGGGCACCCCGAAGGCCGGCCAGCGGCTGACCGTGACCGGCGCGGGCTACCAGCCGGGCGAGGAGGTCGCGGTCTGGCTGCAGTCGTCGCCGGTGCTGCTGGCGACGGGTGTCGCGGGTGCGGACGGCCGGGTGGCCCTGGACGTGACGATCCCCGCGGCGACGGCGGCGGGCGCGCACACGGTCACGGTCGTCGGCGTGGAGTCCGGCTGGCGCGCGGCCTCGCCGGTGACCGTCGCGGCCGCCGGCAACCCCGGCCTGCGGGTCGACACCGGCCGCTGAGGGCGGCGTTCGGGGCCCGGCCCGCGCGGTTGACCGGGGCAGGTCCCGCGCGCCCGTACGCTGGCCGTCATGAACGACCGTGGTGACCTGGTGCTCGGCATCGAGACGTCCTGCGACGAGACCGGGGTCGCCCTGGTCCGCGTGACCGACGACGGCCCGCAGCTGCTGGTCGACGCCGTCGCCTCGTCCGTCGACGAGCACGCGCGGTTCGGCGGGATCATCCCCGAGGTCGCCTCGCGCGCCCACCTCGAGGCGATCGTGCCCACGCTCGACCGGGCGCTCGCGCAGGCCGACGTCGACCTCGGCCAGGTCTCCGCGATCGCGGTCACGGCCGGCCCCGGCCTCGTCGGGCCGCTCACGGTCGGTGCCGCCGCGGCCAAGGCCCTCGCCGTCGGGCTCGGCAAGCCGCTGTACGGCGTGAACCACGTCATCGGGCACGCGGCGGTGGACGAGCTGGTGCACGGTGCGTTCCCGGAGCGGTTCCTCGCGCTGGTGGTCTCCGGTGGTCACTCGTCGCTGCTCCTGGTCAACGACATCGCCACCGACGTCGTCGAGCTCGGCCAGACCCTGGACGACGCGGCCGGCGAGGCCTTCGACAAGGTGGGCCGGCTCCTCGGCCTGCCGTACCCGGGCGGCCCGCACATCGACCGGCTCGCGCGCGAGGGCACCGCCTCGATCCGGTTCCCGCGCGGCCTCACCGCGCCCAAGGACCAGGCCGCGCACGCCGACGACTTCTCCTTCTCCGGGCTCAAGACGGCCGTCGCCCGCTGGGTGGAGGCGCGCCAGGACGCGGGCGAGGAGATCCCGCTGCCCGACGTCGCCGCCTCCTTCGCCGAGGCCGTCGCCGACGTCCTGACGGCCAAGACCATCGCGGCGTGCCGGCGCCACGAGGTGGACACGCTCGTCATCGGCGGCGGGTTCTCGGCGAACTCGCAACTGCGCGCGATGGCGGAGGAGCGGTGCGCGGAGGCCGGCATCACCGTGCGCATCCCGCCGATCAAGTTCTGCACCGACAACGGCGCGATGATCGCCGCGCTCGGCTCGGCGGCCTGGCGCCGCGGGGTCGCGCCGTCCGCGCTCGACCTGCCGGTGGACTCCTCGATGCCGCTCACCCGCATCACCGTCTGACGGAGCACGCGGTGGACCGTCGGCTCGAGGGCCGCGCGCTCGTCGCGGCCGCGCTCGGCGTCGGGCTGGTCGTGCTCGCGGGCGCGCCGCCGTCGGGCGCCGACG
>AXCX01000259.1 GCA_000767215.1 Actinotalea fermentans ATCC 43279 = JCM 9966 = DSM 3133 | reverse complement strand
CTCCGGCCGGTGCCGCCGCAGCAGGGCCTCGCGGATCGCGAACGCCGCGTAGACGCCGTCCTGCCGGCGGGCGCTGAGGGCACGCTCGGCGGCGTGCGCGTCGGCGCGCGGGAGCAGGAGCATGCTGAGCCCGGCCAGGCCGTGGTCGCGCACCGCGGCGTCGGTCAGCGCCAGGTGCCCCATCACGGGTGCGCCGTCGACCACCCGCAGGTCGAACGGTGCCCGCCGCGCGATGTCGGCGGGCGAGGCGGGCCACAGCCGCCCGCCCGTGAGCAGCAGGTGGTCCATGAAGTGCCGGCCGAGCTGGTCGTGCCGGTTGCCGAGGCCGCCGGGACGGACCTGGTCGGACGCGAGCAGCAGCTGCGTGGAGCCCATGCCCCCCGACGCCACGACGACCGTCCGCGCGCGCACGGTGCCCGTTCGCCCCGGCGCGGTGGCGAACCGCACGCCCGTCGCCTGAGACCCCGCCTCGTCGGTGAGCACCTCGAGCGCGGTCGCGTGGTGGTAGCACCGCACCGAGCCCGCCTCGAGCGCCGGCGTGGCCCGGGCGGCGAGCGCGCCGCCGTCGGCAAAGAGGAACGCGGCACTGCGGACGGTGCCGTCGTCGAGGAGGTCACGCGCGTCCTCGCCGGGGGCGAGGCGGTCGGCCAGCGCGAACGACCCCGTCGGAAGCCCGAACCAGTCCTGCGCACGGGCCACGTAGCGGGCCAGCTCGTCGGCGGGGACCGGCCACGCGCTCGCCGGGTCGCCCGGCCACGCCTCGAGGTCGACGCCGGCGAGCGGGAGCAGCCGCACGCCGCGGTGCGTCGGCCCGGTGCGGATCTGCCACGCGTGGGCGTTGCCGCCCAGGCGCCGGGTGTGGCCGAGGCGGGTGACGGTGCCGAACGCGATCTCGGCGGGCTCGCCCAGGTCGTCGGCCTGGGCGTCGTGCTCCGGGCCGCCCGAGTCGAGCAGCACGACGTCGAGACCGGCCGCCGTGAGGGACTCGACGACGGCCAGGCCCACGGGGCCCGCGCCGACGACGCACACCTCCCCGGCCAGCTCGGCCCGGTCAGGGAGCAGTCGCGCGTCGACGATCATGGGCTACCTCGCGGAGATCGGACCTCGCCCGGTGGGGGTACCGGACGTGAGCAGCCGCGCCTGCGCGATCCGGAGCTCGTCGACCAGGCGGCCGGGCGGGAGCTCCACGTCGTCGTAGGTGAGCGGTGCGTCCTTGGGCAGGTCGCGGAGCAGGCGGCAGCCCTCCGCGACGCCGACGGGCAGCAGGCGGTCGCGCGCCGTGACGTCGACCCGCTCCGCCTCGCCGTAGTAGTGGTAGCCGCCCAGGCCGTCGAGCACGGTGCCGGCCGCGAGGTCGGTCTTGGCGGTGGTGACCACCTCGACGAACGGCGCGCCGAGCGGCTCGATCGTCGCCTCCCCCAGCAGGGCCGCGCGCGCGATCGTGTTCGGCACCTCGAAGTGGCACAGGTGGTAGGGCGTGTAGAACGAGTACAGGGGCCCGGTCCCGAGCTTGTACAGGTTGAGGTAGTGCTGCTGCTTGGGGTCGTCGTGCGTGGCGAAGACGTAGATGCCGGGCCCCGGCTGCGCGCCGACGACGTAGTCCACGGCGCCGCCCATCGCGCGCAGCTCGTCGACGTCGTACAGGCGGGTGGCGGTGTCGATGTGCTCGCGGTGGTCCGCGCCGAGCATCCCGCGCCGGTGCACGGACATGCCGGTCGCGTTGGCGACGACCGCCTGCTCGACGCTGACCTTCGTGCCGTCCGCGAAGCTCGTGACCATGTGCGGGTCCTGGCCCCACTGCGCGGCGAAGCCCGCCTGCGTGGTCGGGTTCCGGTACGGGTCCTGCAGGCCCTTGATGTTGCCGGCCACGAGCGGCGTGAGCCCGATGCCGCGGACGAAGCGCACGAGGTTCATCTGCACGCCCGGCTGGTCGCCGTCGCAGCCCGTGTAGACGACGCCGGCGGCCCGCGCGCGGCGGGCGAGCTCGGGCCCGACCGTCGCGTCGACCTCGGCGTTCATGAGCACCAGGTGCTTGCCGAACTCGAAGCAGTCGAGCGCGAGCCGGGCCCCGAACTCCACGGCGCCCGTGACGTCCACGACCACGTCGACGCCGTCGGCCCGCGCGAGCGCACCGGCGTCCGGGGTGACCACCGGGCTGCCGGCGCGGATCGCCGCGTCCACGCCCCGCGCGTCGTCCGCGTGGACGACGGCGGACGCGTCGATCCCGGCCTCGGTGAAGGCGCGCACGCCCTGCTCCGGGCGGCGGGCCGCGATCGCGACCACCTGCATGCCCGGCACCGAGTTGACGATCTGGTTCACCAGGCCGCGGCCCATGAAGCCGGCACCCGCGAGCGCCGCGCGGACCGGCCGGCCCTCGGCCGCCCGCTGGGCGAGCATCCGGTCGACGATGATCACGCGCCCGCCTCCCCCGCCGGCGCCTCGCCCACCAGGGGCCAGGCCGCGTCCTTGCCCGAGATCACGCTCACCGGCAGCGGCCACGCGAGGCCGAAGGCCGGGTCGTCGTACCGGAACCCCTGCTCGCCGCCGGGGGCGTACCGGCCGCTGACCTGGTAGGTCACCTCGGCGTCGTCGGTCAGCGTCTGGTAGCCGTGGGCCGCGTAGGGCGGGATCCACAGCGCGCGCCGGTTCGCGGCGCTCAGCTCGACCATGACGTGCCGGCCGTACGTCGGGGAGTCGGGGCGCACGTCCACCGCCACGTCCACGATCGCGCCGGCGGTGCAGCGGACGAGCTTGCCCTCCGCGTGCGGGGGCACCTGGCGGTGCAGGCCGCGCAGGGTGCCGGCCTTGTGGTTGAACGACAGGTTGGCCTGCGCGACGCCCGCGTCGATGCCGCGCGCGGCGAACTCCTCGGCGTCGAACGTGCGCGCGAAGAGACCGCGGTCGTCGGCGAACGGCTCGAGGTCG
>AXCX01000258.1 GCA_000767215.1 Actinotalea fermentans ATCC 43279 = JCM 9966 = DSM 3133 | reverse complement strand
TGAAGATCACGGGGCGACCGTCCAGAACAGCTGGTCGTCGACCTGGCGCGTGCGCAGGAGGTACTCGATCTGCTTCAGGCGCGTGTGCCCGCGGCCGGTGAACGTGGCGGCGTCGAGGTCGATGCGCTCGAACACCTCGCGCAGCTGGGCCGCTCCCCGCTTGGCGTCCCAGTCCGTGTCGTAGCCGGGGAGGACCTCGCGGATCTTGTCGAAGGCGACGCGGTAGCTGCGGTTGTCGGCGCTGGGCGGGCCGAACGTCACCTCGCAGCCGGGGAACTCGGCGGCGACGATCTCGGCGATCTCGCGCACCGTGTAGTTGTTCTCCTCGCTACCCACGTTGAACACCTGGCCGTGTACGGCCTCGCGCGGCGAGGCGAGCGTCATCCGGATCGCCTTGGCGATGTCCAGACCGTGCACGAGGGGGCGCCACGGCGTGCCGTCGCTGGTCATCGCGATCTTCCGCTCGGTCCAGGCGAGCCCGGCGAGGTTGTTGAGCACGATGTCGAACCGCATCCGCGGCGAGGCGCCGAACGCCGTGGCGTTGCGCAGGAAGGTGGGCGAGAAGCCGTCGTCGGCCAGCGGGGCGACGTCGCGCTCCACCAGGGCCTTGCAGTGCGCGTAGGCCGTCTGCGGGTCGACCGGGCTGGACTCGTCGACGGTCCCGTCGGCGACGCCGTAGACCGAGCAGGAGGACATGTAGACGAACCGCTGCACGCCGGCGGCCTTGGCGACCTCCGCCAGGCGCAGCGACCCCTTGTGGTTGATGTCGTACGTGACGTCCCCGATGAGGTCGCCGATGGGGTCGTTGCTGAGCTCGGCCATGTGCACGACGGCGTCCACGCCGGCGAGGTCCCGCGGCGTGAGCTCGCGGATGTCGGCCGCGATCGTCTCGGGCGTGCGCGGCGAGCCGTGGTACAGCCAGCCGTACTTGTAGAAGCCGGTGTCCACGCCGACGACGTCGTGACCGTCGGCGAGCAGGAGCGGGGCGAGCAGGCTGCCGAGGTACCCCTCGGTGCCGGTGACCAGGACGCGCACGTCAGTCCTCCCAGATCTTCCAGGGCGCCGTGCCGGCGTCCCACAGGCCGTTGAGCTCGGTCCAGTCGCGGTAGGTGTCCATGCCCATCCAGAAGCCGTTGTGCTCGAACACCGAGAGCTGGCGGTCGCGGGCGAGCTGCTGCAGGGGGATCGACTCGAGCATCACGCCCGGGTCGTCCGGGACGTACTTCTCCACGAACTCGCGCTCGAAGAGGAAGAAGCCGCCGTTGACCCAGCCCTCGGCGAGCGTGGGCTTCTCGTTGAACTCCACGACCGTGGTGCCCTGGACGTGCATCTCGCCGTAGCGGCTGGAGGGGTGCACGCCGGTGAGCGTCCCCGTGAGGCCGGCCGCCAGGTGGTGCTCGACGAGCGAGGTGAGGTCCACCGCGCCGATGCCGTCGCCGTAGGTGAGGGCGAAGCGCGGGGCGTCGAGGTGCTGGGCCACGCGGGCGACGCGGGCGCCGGTCCCGGTCGTCAGCCCGGTCTCGACGAAGGTGATCTCCCAGTCCTCCTCGCCCACGCTGTTGTGGAAGACGGGTGCGTCGCCACCGGCCAGCCGCAGCGTGAAGTCGCTGGTCAGGTGCCGGTAGTCGAGGAAGTACTGCTTGATGAGCTCGGACTTGTAGCCGAGCGCGAGCACGAACCTCCGGAAGCCGTGCTCGCTGTAGGTCTTCATGATGTGCCACAGGATGGGGCGGCCACCGATGTCCACCAGCGGCTTGGGCAGCCGCTCGCTCGCCTCGCGCAGGCGCGTGCCCATGCCGCCGCAGAGGATCACCACCGGGATGTCACGTGCCTGCGGGTGTGCGTCCTGGCGCATGCGCCGCTCCTGTCTGCCGCTGGGTGCGCGGCGCCACTCGGGCCCGTCACGGTATAGGGACGAGATGACGAAAAAGGACAGATCGTGTGAAACTTTAGCCGCTCTCGATCGGAAGTATTAGTCGAGATGGGGCAGGATGACCATCTGGCCCGGCGATGTGCCTCGGTTTCACCCCCGACCGACGGATGGAGACCCATGGACATCTGGACTGTTCTGAAGGCGTGCGCGCGGCGCTGGTACGTCTTCGTGCCGGTGCTGGCCCTCACCATGGGCTTCGCCTACGCGCAGATGCAGGCCGCACCACCCGCCTACCTGGCCACCAGCACGGCCACGGTGACCGGCCCGGCCCTCGTGCCGGGCCAGCAGCCGGGCGAGGTCGTCGAGGTCAACCCCTTCGAGACGCTCGGCGGCTCGCTGACCCAGACCACCAAGGTGCTCGTCGCGCTGATGGACTCCACCCCCAAGCGCGACGCGTTCGTCGCCGAGGGGGTCACCGCGGACTTCGAGGTGACGCAGGACGAGTCGGTCGTGTACTTCGACGTCTCCGGCGACGACCCGGACGAGGTCGTGGCCAGCGCCACCCGTCTGGTCGAGCTGCTCGACGTCGAGATGGCCGCCCTCCAGGGCCGCGCGCTCCAGGCGCCCGAGAGCCGCATCCGCGCGATCGCCGTCTCCCTGCCCCAGACGGCGCAGGAGGACCCGATCGCCGGGATCCGCGTGTTCGCCGTCGTCGGCGCGCTCGGCCTGATCCTGTCCGTCGCGGCCGCCCTGGTCACCGACGCCGTCCTGCAGGGCCGCCGCCGCCGGGCCCGCCTGCGCGACGGCTCGCTGCCGGGCGCCGCCCCTGTCCCGAGCACG
>AXCX01000257.1 GCA_000767215.1 Actinotalea fermentans ATCC 43279 = JCM 9966 = DSM 3133 | reverse complement strand
CACGGCATCGCGCAGGCCGAGGCGCCGGGCCAGCCGGGCGGTCACGGGCCGACCCGTCGGAGCCGGGCGCGGGCGTGGGCCCACCGGCAGGCCCACGGCTGGGCCCAGCGCGGCGGGACCAGTGCGATCCTCAGGCCGACTCGCGGACGACGAGCTCGGCGTGGAAGATCCGCGGCACGACCTCCTGGTCCCCCCCGGTGATCTTCGCCAGCAGCAGCTCGCCCGCGGCGCGGCTCATCTCCACCACGGGGTTGCGCAGCGTCGTGAGCGGGGGAGCGGTCGACGTGGCGACGCCGAGGTCGTCGTAGCCGACCACCTTGATGTCGCCCGGGACGGAACGGCCGTGCCGCGCCAGGACGCTCAGTGCGCCCGCCGCCATGAGGTCCGACGCCGCGAAGATGCCGTCGATGTCCGGGTAGGCCGCGAGCAGGCGCTCGGTCGCCGCGGCGCCGCCGGCCGACGTGAAGTCGCCGCGCGCCATCGCCTCGTCGGACAGGCCGGCCTCGTGCAGCGCGGAGCGCCAGCCCGCGAGCCGGTCCAGGCCGGCGGCCATGTCCAACGGGCCGGCGATCGTCGCGATCCGCGTGCAGCCGGCCTTGATGAGGTGCTCGGTGGCGATGCGACCGCCGTGCTCGTTGTCGACGTCGACGAAGGCGACGTCGCCCGCGGCGGCCCAGGGCCGGCCGACGAAGACGGTGGGCAGCCGCGAGTCGTGCAGCACCTGGTCGAGGGCGTCGTCGCGGTGGTGGGAGACGACGACGGCGCCGTCGACGTGGCGGTTGAGCAGGTAGCGGGTGGTCCGCTTGGCCTCCTCGCCGCGGCGGGCGATGAGCAGGACCAGCTGGATGTCGGTGGGGTCCAGGGCGGCGGTGATGCCCTGGAGGGTGCCCGCGAAGTACGGGTCGGTGAGGACGCGCTCGTCAGGCTCGGGCACGACCAGCGCGACCGAGTCGGTGCGGCGCGTCACGAGGCTGCGCGCGGCGCGGTTCGGCGTGTAGTTGAGCTCGGCGATGGCGGCGTCCACCGCGGCCTGCGCTGCGGGGCTGACCTTGAGGCCGCCGTTGATCGCACGCGACGCCGTCGAGCGCGAGACGCCGGCGCGCCGGGCGACCTCCTCGAGCGTCGGGGCGTGCGGCATCGTGAGCCCTGACCGACCCACGGCCGGTGCGGCCGAACGGGCGTCGTCCGTCATCAGGACCTCTCCTCCCACGGCAGCCCTCCCTGGGCCGCCACCTGCGCAAACCACTCGCCCGACGTCTTCAGCGTGCGTTGCTGCGTGGCGTAGTCCACGTGGACCAGCCCGAACCGGCGGGAGTACCCCCACGCCCACTCGAAGTTGTCCAGCAGCGACCAGACGAAGAACCCGCGCACGTCCGCGCCGCTCGCGACGGCGTCCTGGACGGCGCCGACGTGGGCGGCGAGGAATGCGCGCCGCTCGGGGTCGTCGACCCGACCGTCCGGGCCGACGACGTCATCGTAGGCGGCTCCGGTCTCCGTCACCGCCATCGCGACGCCTGCGGGGCCCGTGTACTCCTCCTGCAGGCGCAGGAGCAACCGGGTCAGGCCCTCCGGCTGCACCTCCCAGCCCATCGCGGTCTGCGGGAGGCCGCGGGGCACGCGGTGGATCCCCTCGGGCGCCGGGAGCGGGCTGGTGACGGGCCGCGCCAGCGACGGCAGCCCGTGCAGCGGCGTCGGGGGCGGCCGGTGGCTCACGGCCTGGCCGTGGTAGTAGTTCACGCCGAGCACGTCGAAGGGCGCCGCGATGGCCGCCAGGTCGCCGTCGCGCACGTGGTCCGTCAGCCCGAGGTGCGCCGTCTGCGCCAGCACGTCCGCCGGGTACTCGCCGCGGAAGAGCGGGTCCAGGAACAGGCGGTTCCACTGGCCGTCGATGCGGCGGGCCGCGTCGACGTCACCCGGGTCGGCCGGGTCCGCCGGGTCCGCGACGTCGAGGTTGAGGCTGATCGCGAGCGTCGCGGTCGCGTCCTGCCGGCGCAGCTCGGTGGTCGCCAGGCCGTGCGCGAGGAGCAGGTGGTGCACGGCGGCCATGGCCGCACGGGCGTCGCGGCGGCCCGGCGCGTGCTGGCCGTTCCCGTAGCCGAGGAACGCCGAGCACCACGGCTCGTTGAGCGTGGTCCACACCCGGACCCGGTCCCCGAGCGCGTCGTGCAGCGTGGCCGCGTAGTCGACGAAGCGGTAGGCCGTGGAACGCTCGGCCCAGCCGCCCTGCTCCTCGATCGCCTGGGGCAGGTCCCAGTGGTACAGGGTCAGCCACGGCGCGATGCCGGCCTCCAGGAGCGCGTCGACCAGGCGCGAGTAGTAGTCGACGCCCGCGCGGTTGACCGGGCCGCCGTCCGGACGGACCCGGGCCCACGAGGCCGAGAAGCGGTAGGCGCCCAGGTTCAGCGCGCGCGCCGCGGCGACGTCCTCGGCGTACCGGAAGTAGCTGTCGGTGGCGACCTCGCCGTCGTGCTCGTCGACCACCGCGCCCGGGACGCGGCAGAACACGTCCCAGATGGAGTCCCGGCGCCCCTCGAGGTGGGCGGCACCCTCCACCTGGTAGGCGGCGGTCGAGGCGCCCCAGACGAAACCGGGCGGGAGCACGGACGCCGCTCTCGTCATCGAACCGTCCCGCCTCGCCGCCGCCGCCGTCCGCGGCGGGTGTGCCGACCGGGCCGAGGAGGGGGCCCGGACACCGGGTGAGAGCGATCCCACCAGGTGCTGCCATAGTGGCCGCCGCCGCTGCCGGGTGTCAACATCATCCGGTCGACGACGACGTCGGCTCAGTCCGGATGCCGGGCGAGCCAGGCTGCCCCGGCGCCCTGCTCCGCGTCGAGCGCGCCGCGCACCGCGCCCGACGCCGCCTCCTCGAGGGCGGACGCGAAGAGCGGGAGCGTGGCCTTGAGCTCGCCGTCCACCTCGACGACCGTGCCCTCGCCGTCGGGGGCGAGCTGCAGGCGACCCGTGAAGCGCACGGGTGCGCCCACGATCTCCAGGACCACCGAGCCCT
This sequence comes from Actinotalea fermentans ATCC 43279 = JCM 9966 = DSM 3133, assembly GCA_000767215.1. Taxonomy (GTDB): domain Bacteria; phylum Actinomycetota; class Actinomycetes; order Actinomycetales; family Cellulomonadaceae; genus Actinotalea; species Actinotalea fermentans. The sequence continues at coordinate 2,676 of AXCX01000257.1, read as the reverse complement.
TCCGCTCGCCGTCGACCAGGGGCTCCCAGGCCTCGACGTGCCGCACCTCGAGCGTCGACCCGACGAAGGTGCGGAACTGCGGCGGGATCGAGTCGGTCGGCATCTCGCGGCGCGTGGTCACGGTGAAGCCGCGGTCCGGGTCCCCGACGACGTTCGCGTGGTGCGAGAGGGCCCCCGACGCGAGCAGCTTCTCCTCGACGAACCCGGTGTCCGCCAGCATCCGGCCCACGCGGGCGACGCCGGCGTCGTAGTGCAGCGTGGCGTGCAGGTGCACGGTCCCTCCCTCGGGGCGGTGGGACGAGGCTAACAAGTGCAGGTGCCCCACGACCTAGGCTGTTCGGCGTGTCCACCCTCAGCGACCTGATCGCCCGCCACGGCCAGCTGCCCCCGCGCGACGTCGAGTGGCTGCACCTGCTGGTGGGGGACTGGCAGCTGATCTCCGACCTCGCCTTCGCGGACCTCGTCCTGTGGCTCCCGACGCCGGCCGGCAACTTCGTCGCCGTCGCCCAGGCCCGCCCGTCGACGGGCGCCACGGTGCACTACGACGACGTCGTCGGGTCCACCGCCCCCGAGGGGCTGCGGCCGCAGCTCGAGCGCGCGATGGCGGACGTGGCTATCCAGCGCTCGCGCGAGCCGCGCTGGTTCGGCACGTACGCGGTGCGCGAGGAGGCGGTGCCCGTCCTCCACGACGGCCGGCCGCTCGCCGTCGTCGCGCGCCAGACCAACCTGGGCGGTGTGCGCACGCCGAGCCGCCTCGAGCTCAACTACGTCGAGGCCGCCGACGACCTGGTCGGGATGCTCGCGCGCGGGGAGTTCCCGTCGCCCGACTCGGCGACCGGGCCCCGGCGCGGCGCCCCGCGCGTCGGCGACGGCCTCATCCGCCTGAACTCCGAGGGCGAGGTGCTCTACGCGAGCCCCAACGCCCTGAGCTGCTTCCACCGGCTCGGCGTGCTCGGCTCGCTCGTCGGGGAGTCGCTGGCCGAGGTGACCACGGGCCTGCTCGAGGACCACTCCACGGTCGACGAGTCGCTGCCGCTCGTGGTGATGGGCCGGGCCCCGTGGCGCACCGACGTCGAGGCCCGCGGCGTCTGCATCTCGCTGCGCGCCGTGCCGCTGACCGAGCGGGGCCAGCGCACCGGCGCCGTCCTGCTGTGCCGGGACGTCTCCGAGCTGCGCCGCCGCGAGCGGGAGCTGCTCACCAAGGAGGCGACCATCCGGGAGATCCACCACCGGGTGAAGAACAACCTCCAGACCGTCGCCGCGCTGCTGCGGCTTCAGGCGCGGCGCATGCACTCACCCGAGGCGAAGGCCGCGCTGGAGGAGGCGATGCGGCGGGTCTCGACGATCGCGCTCGTGCACGACACGCTCTCCCAGGCGCTCGACGAGGCCGTCGACTTCGACGACCTGGTCGACCGCAGCCTGCGGCTCGCGGCCGACGTCGCCTCCGGCGGCACGGTGCCGGTGCGCACCGTGCGGGAGGGCACGTTCGGGATGGTGCCCGCGGAGGGCGCCACGGCGCTCGCGCTCGTGCTGACCGAGCTGGTGACGAACGCCGTCGAGCACGGGCTGGCGGGCAGCGGCGGGGGGACCGTCGAGGTCATCGCCGAGCGTGCCGGTGCCCATCTGCGCACGGTGGTGGCGGACGACGGCGTGGGCGTGGACCCTGCGCACGGCCCGATGAGCGGGCTCGGCACGCAGATCGTCGAGACGCTCGTGCGCAACGAGCTCCGGGGGACCATCGAGTGGCTTCCGCGGCCCGGTGGCGGCACGCAGGTCGTGCTCGAGGTCGAGCTGCGCGAGCGCCGTCGCGAGAGCTGACCCCCGTCAACTGGAGCAACGTGGCGGCCACTTGGGTCAACTGGAGCGACGTGGCGCCACCGTGCTCCAGTTGAGGGAGGCGGCGCCGGACAGACGTCGGCCCCGGGACCGCAGGGGGCGGAGGGTCCCGGGGCCGACGGGTTCGGGGGTCGTCAGCCGGCGCGGCGGGCGCGGGCGGTACGACGCTTGAGCGCGCGGCGCTCGTCCTCGGAGAGGCCGCCCCACACACCGGCGTCCTGGCCGGTGTCGAGCGCCCACTTGAGGCACGTGTCGATGACCGGGCAGCGGCGGCACACGGCCTTCGCGTCCTCGATCTGCTGCAGCGCGGGACCGGTGTTCCCGATCGGGAAGAAAAGCTCGGGGTCCTCGTCGAGGCAGGCAGCGCGGTGGCGCCAGTCCATCAGGTCTACTCCTCCAGACACACCTGAGGGCACACCTGTGGCGTGCTCTTCGGTGAGGGGATCAAGGGCGAACGTCCTATGACTGAACACAAGGGTCACACGCTTTCTTCCGGGTGCACAAGAGGTGTCGGCTGTGTTTCGCCCGCAACGGGGTGAGGTCTTGATCACATCGGTTCGACCCGTGACCAACGGCCTAGGCTCACGTCGCGTGAGCCCCGCCACCCCCTCGCGTCCTGCTGGTCCCGATTCGCCCGGCATGCAGCCGCCGCGCGCCCTCGACGTCGTCCTCGCGGGTGCCGTCGTGGAGGCCGCCGTGCTCGGAGCGGGCGTCGTCTGGGCCGCGCTCGACCTCGTCCGGGGGCGGTCCGAGGCGCCCGGCGCGAGCATCGTGCTCGCGGTGTTCCTCGCCGGGGTCGCCGCGGCACTCGTGGCGGCCGCGCGTGCGCTGCGTCGCGGC
>AXCX01000256.1 GCA_000767215.1 Actinotalea fermentans ATCC 43279 = JCM 9966 = DSM 3133 | reverse complement strand
GACGGCGCGCGCGCGGACGTGCTCGATGCCCTGCCGGTGCGGGTGGGCCCGCGGCCGACGCCCGGGCCCGACCTGGCACCCGAGGACGTGCTGCGCACGGGGCTCACCGACGGGCGGCACGCCGACGCCGCGAGCGAGCTGTTCACCCCGCTGCCCGCGGACGTGCAGGCCTGGGGCTGACCGTCCGGCCGTCGCCCAGGGTCAGGGCCGCGCGGCGAAGCGCTCCAGCAGGTCGGCGCTGCCGGAGACGATGAGGATGTCGTTGGCCGAGATCCGGGTGTCGGGCGTCGCGTAGACGAAGTCCTCGCCCGGCGGCTTCACGCCGATCACCGTGACGCCGTACCGCTTGCGGATCTGCGACTGCTCGAGCGTGAAGCCCTGCGTCTCGCGCGGCGGGCGCATCTTCACGATCGTGAAGTCGTCCTCGACCTCGATGTAGTCCAGCAGCTTGCCGCTGACCAGGTGCGCCACGCGGTTGCCGGCGTCGGCCTCGGGCAGCACGACGTGGTGCACGCCGATGCGCCGCAGGATCCGCGAGTGCTCGGCCGAGATGGCCTTGGCCCAGATCTGCGGCACCCCGAGGTCGACGAGGTTCCCCGCGATGAGCACGCTCGCCTCGAGCGAGGTGCCGACGCCGACGACGGCGACGGGGAAGTCGTGCACGCCGAGCTGGACGAGGGCCTCGGGGTTGGTGCAGTCGGCCTCCACGAGCGGGAAGCGGCCGGTGAACTGAGCGACGATGTCCGCGGACCGCTCGGCCGCGAGGACGTCGTGGCCGAGCCGTTCCAGGGTGAGCGCGATCGCGGAGCCGAACCGGCCCAGGCCGATGACGAGCGTCCCGGAGGTCCGCTCCTTCTCCTTCTCCGCCTTGGGCGGCCGACCCGCGAGCGGGGCCCGTGGCGCGGGGCGGGGTGCGACGTCAGCCAATGATCGGCCTCTCCTCGGGGTAGCGGATCACCCGGCGCCGGTCGCGCAGGGCGAGAGCAGCCGCCACTGTGATTGTGCCCGTCCGGCCGGCGAACATGAGCGCGGCCAGCACGTACTTCGCCGAGTCCGGCAGGTCGGGGGTGATGCCGGTGCTCAGCCCCACGGTGCCGAAGGCGGAGATCACCTCGAACAGGACCTTGTCGAGCGACAGGCTCGTGATCTCGAGCACGAGCAGCGTGGCGACGAGCACGAGGGCGGTGCCGACCATCGTGACGGCGACCGCGAGGCGCAGCGTCTCGCGCGGGATCCGGCGGCCGAACGCCTCCATGTCCCGGTCACCGCGGGCCTCGGACAGGATCGCGAGCAGCAGGATCGCGAAGGTCGTGACCTTGATGCCGCCCGCCGTCGACGCGCTGCCGCCGCCGATGAACATCACGGCGTCGGTGAGCAGCCAGCTCGCCTCGTGCATCTCGCCGACGTCGATGGTCGACAGGCCGCCCGACCGCGGCATCACGCCCGCGAAGATCGACGCCAGCACGCGCTGGTCCGCGGGCAGCCCGCCGAGCGTGTCCTCGTTGGTCCACTCCATCGCGCCCAGCAGGAGCGTCGTCGCGCCGAGCACCGCGAGCGACATCGTGATGGTCAGCTTGCTGTGCAGCGTGAGGTGGCGGAACCGCCAGCCGTGCCGCGCCAGGTTGAAGATCACGGGGAAGCCGAGCGACCCGACGAAGACGCCGAGCGCGATCGGCAGGCACACCCACCAGTCGCCGACGTAGGGGACCAGGCCCTCGGGCGTGGGCACGAAGCCCGCGTTGTTGAAGGACGACACGGCGTAGAACACCCCGTGCCAGACCGCCTCCCCGGTGCTCTCGTTCAGCACGAGGAACCGCGGGACGAGCAGCGCCGCGATGCCGCCCTGGATGGTCAGCGAGGTGATGACGACGACGCGGATGAGCGAGCCGACCTCGCCGAGCCCGCGGCTGCCGACCTCGGCCTGCGCCAGGAGCTTCTGCGTCAGGCCGATCCGGCGCGACACGGCCAGGCCGAGGATCGACGCCAGGGTCATCACGCCCAGGCCGCCGACCCAGATGGCGAGCAGGAGCACGGCCTGGCCGAACACCGACCAGTGCGTGCCCGTGTCGACCACGGTCAGCCCGGTGACGCAGACGGCGGACACGGCCGTGAAGAGCGTGTCCACGAAGGACGTCGTGCGGTCGCCGGCCGTCGCGGCCGGCAGGGAGAGCAGCCCGGTGAAGATGGCGATGATCCCCGCGAACGCTGCGAGGGTGAGCCGAGCCGGCGATCGTCTCGCGGCCTCGTCCACCATCTCGCGGACCGCGGCGATCGGTCGCGGGACCTCCATCGCCACCTCCTCAGCCGCCCAACTCTGGCACATCGCAGGCCCGGCTGACGCGGGCGCCCCGGACAGCGGTTACCGTGCGGTCATGGCGGCTCGTCGAGGAGCGGTGCCCGGCGGTCGACCTGCTGGTCGTCCGGGCGGGCGACCCGGCGCGCACGCGCCCGCGCGGACGCGGGTGGTGTGGTCGCCGGCGCTCCTCGGCTACGACTTCGGCGTCCGCCACCCGATGACGCCGCTGCGGCTGGACCTGACCTTCCGCCTCGCCGAGCAGCTGGGCGTGCTCGCGCTCCCCGGGGTCGAGGTGGTGGGGGCCGAGCCCGCCGACGACGCACTCGTCGCCACCGCGCACACGCCCGACTACATCGCGGCCGTGCGCCTGGCCGGGACGCAGGGCGTGCCCGACGAGGCGCGCGGGCTCGGCACGGAGGACGACCCGGTCTTCCCCGGGATGCACGACGCCGCCGCGCGCCTGGTCACGGGCAGCGTCGAGTCGGCGCTCGCCGTCTGGCGCGGGCAGGCGCGGCACGCGGTGAACCTGGCCGGGGGGATGCACCACGCGATGCCGGACCGCGCGTCGGGCTTCTGCGTCTATAACGACGCCGTCGCGGCGATCCGGGCGGTGCTCGCCGAGGGCGCGACGCGCGTGGCGTACCTCGACCTCGACGCGCACCACGGGGACGGCGTCGAGCGCGCCTTCTGGGACGACCCGCGGGTGCTGACCGTGTCCGTGCACGAGAGCGGCACGACGCTGTTCCCGGGCACGGGCCACCCGGCGGACATCGGGGGGCCGCAGGCGCAGGGGTCCGTGGTCAACGTCGCTCTCCCGGCGGGCACGTCCGACGCCGGGTGGCTGCGCGCGGTGCAGTCCGTCGCCCTGCCGGTGGTGCGGGCCTTCTCCCCGCAGCTGCTGGTGAGCCAGCACGGTTGCGACGCGCACGCGAACGACCCGCTGACGAACCTCGCGGTGTCGGTGGACGGGCTGCGCGCCGCCGCGCTCGAGGTGCACGACCTGGCGCACGACGTCGCGGGCGGGCGGTGGCTCGCGCTCGGGGGCGGGGGGTACGCCATCGTGCAGGTGGTGCCGCGGATCTGGACGCACCTGCTGGCGATCGCCGCGCACGCGCCGATCGACGTCGCGACGCCCGTCCCGCAGGCGTGGCGCGAGCACGTCGAGGGAACGCTGGGCCCGCCCGCGCCGGAGGTCATGGGCGACGGCGAGGCCGCGGGCAGCCCGGCGCCGTGGTCGGCCGGCTACGACCCCGGCAGCCCGCTGGACCGGTCGCTCCTGGCCACGCGCAAGCACGTCTTCGACTGGCACGGCCTGGACGCCCTCTACGACTGACCCGCCCCTTGAGTGGAACGAACGTGCTGTGATCCGTGCTCGAGTGGAACGTTGTGCTCCCGTTGCGTTCCACTCGGGGCGGTGGCGCTGGGCCGTCCGGGTGAACCGGGGCACATCCGTCACTTGCGTCACTCTGGTCACCCCTTTCACACCCCGGTCGCGAGCCCCTAGGGTGTGCGACAGCGCGGCAGGGGCCGCGCTGTCTGTCGTCCGGACGCGTCGGACGGCCCCCGGGACGGAAGTGACGAGGATGAGCGCCGGCGGCGAGCGCATGCGGTACCTGACCGTGGCCGAGGTGGCCGAGCTCATGCGCCTCTCCCGGATGACCGTCTACCGCCTGGTGCACGGCGGCGAGCTGCCCGCCGTGCGCGTCGGCCGCTCCTTCCGCGTCCCGCAGGACGCGCTCGACGCCTACCTGCGCGACCACTCGGTCGAGGGCCTGGCCGACGACGGGCGCGACGAGGGTCGCCTCAGCTCCTGAGGGCCCCGGCCGGGTGCGCCCCCGGCCCGCCGCGAGGGACCGGGACCCCTGCGCACGCACCACTCGCGCGGACCCGGTAGAGTGGCGGGCGGACTTCTCCCGAACGCGGGGGACCGGGTCGGCATCGTCGGCCGGTGGCGCCGCGTGAAGAATCGAACGAGCGAGGACACACGTGGGCTCCGTCATCAAGAAGCGCCGCAAGCGCATGGCCAAGAAGAAGCACCGCAAGCTGCTGCGCAAGACGCGTCACCAGCGTCGCAACAAGAAGTGATCTGACGCGCGGCAGTGCGGACGGGCTCGGCACCCACGGTGCCGGGCCCGCGTCGTACCCGGCCGCGCCCACGGAGGTTCGCATGGCCTGGTACGACGACGGCGCGCTGCGCTTCGCGCTCGGTGTCGAGGACACGTTCATCCCGCAGACGCCGTTCCGGGAGCGGGTGCTCGACGAGTACGAGATGACCCAGCACTACCGGTTCTGGCGCGAGGACCTCGGCCACGCGGCCGAGGCGGGCGCCTCGATGGTGCGCTGGGGCATCCCCTGGTACCGGGTGAACCCCGCGCCGGGCCGCTGGGACTGGAGCTGGCTCGACCAGGTCGCCGAGCGGTTCGCCGAGCTCGGGCTGACGCCGATCGTCGACCTCATGCACTACGGCACACCGACGTGGCTCGACAACGAGTTCGCCAACGCGTCCTACCCGGAGCGGGTCGCCGAGTACGCGGTCGCCGTCGCCGAGCGGTACCGCGGGACCTTCGACGTGTTCACCCCGCTGAACGAGCCGCTGCTCAACGCGCTCTACTGCGGCCAGTACGGCTACTGGCCGCCCTACCTGCGCGGGCACGACGGGTTCGTGCAGGTGGTGCGGGCGCTGGCCCGCGGCATCGTGCGCACGCAGCACGGCATCGCCGAGGTGAACCCGGACGCGACGTTCGTGCACGTGGAGGCGTCGTCGCGGTTCACCGGCGAGGAGGGCGACGAGATCGCCTACCTGCGCCACCGCGGGTACCTGATCGAGGACCTG
>AXCX01000255.1 GCA_000767215.1 Actinotalea fermentans ATCC 43279 = JCM 9966 = DSM 3133 | reverse complement strand
ACCCGCTGGCCGGGTACCTCGCCGAGCACCGGTTCGGCGACGACGCGCTCGCCTGGTTCGCCGCGAATCCCGCGGTGCCCGACGTCATGGGCGTCAACTACTACCCCGGGGTCTCGAGCGAGCTCGTGGTGCCCGGGGACACCCGCGACGGCAGCCCCGCGGCACCGCGCGAGAAGGTGGACGAGGGCGTCGTCGGGCTCGCCGGGGTGCTCACCGGGTTCGCCGAGCGCTACGGCCGGCCGGTGATGCTCACCGAGACCGCGTCCGGTCGCACGGTCGACGAGCGGATCGCCTGGCTCGACGCGTCGGTGGCGTGCGTGCGCGACCTGCGCGCGGGCGGCCTGCCCGTCGTCGGCTACACCTGGTGGGCGGTCATCGACTGGTACGGCTGGGACTGGCGCGACGGCGGCGCGCTCGAGGACGTGCACGTGCCGCTCGGCCTCTGGCAGCTGGTGCCCGACGGCGCCGGCGCGCTCCAGCGGGTCCGCACGCCGTTGGCGGACCGCTTCCGCGAGCACGCGACCGCCTGAGGGCGGCGGCGCTCAGGCGGCGATCAGGCGGCGAGGCGGCGG
>AXCX01000254.1 GCA_000767215.1 Actinotalea fermentans ATCC 43279 = JCM 9966 = DSM 3133 | reverse complement strand
CCACCGTGCCCTCGCGGAACCGGCGCACGAGGGCGCCGGACACGCCCTCGTCGTCGCCCGCGGCCAGCCACGCCGACGCACCCGGCGCCGACGTGAAGACGACGGCGTCGACGTCCCCGGCCGCGGTCGCCCGGACCGAGGCGGCCACGGCGGCCGGGTCCGGGGCGGCTCCCCAGCGGTAGACGACGAGGCCCTGCACGTGTGCACCAGCCGCGGCGAACGCCTCGTCGAGCCCGTCCGCGCCGGCACCGTGGTGCTGCACGGCGATCCGCAGCCCCGCGACGCCGTCGTCCAGCAGGGCCTGGGCGATCTCCGCCGAGCTCTCCGACTCCGCGACCCAGTCGGCCTGGAGCCCGACGGCCTGGATCGCACCGCGCGCCTTCGGGCCGCGCGCCACGAGCCGCACCCGCGCCAGGGTCGCCAGGAGCTGGTCGGCGAGGCCGGCGGCGTCGGCGGCCTCGACCCAGCCCCGGAAGCCGATGCCCGTGGTGACCACGACGACGTCCGGCGGGGTCGTCGCGATCTCTTCCGTGGCCCGCAGCAGGGCGGCGTCCTCGGCGTGCGGGACGATGCTCATCGCCGGCGCGTGCCGCACGGTCGCCCCGCGCCGCTCGAGCGCCGCACCGAGCTCCGCGGACCGCCGGTCGGCCGTGACCACGACGACGCAGCCCGCGAGGGTGGGCACGAGCGCCTCGGTCACCGCTCCCCCGCCTCGGCCGCCCCCGGCGGCGGGTCGAGGAGCCCGGGTGCGGCGACGTCGCCGAGCACCACGACCGCCGGTGCCCGGACGCCCACCGTGCTCGCAACCGCCACGATCCCGTCGAGCCGCGCACGCGTCACACGCTGCGTCGCCGTAGTGGCCCGCTCGACGATCGCCACCGGGAGGTCCGGATCGGCGCCGTCGCGCAGCGCGTGCGCCACCAGCCGGGGCAGGGACTCCACACCCATGAGGACGACGACGGTGGCCGTGCGGTCCCGCAGGGCCGTGGCAGCGGCGGCGTCCAGGCCGTCGTGGCCGTTCACCACGTGCAGCGCCGCCGTCGTGCCGCGGTGCGTCAGCGGGATCCCGGCGGCGGCCGGAGCGGCGAGGGCGCTGCTCACGCCCGGGACCACCTCGACGTCGACGCCCGCGGCGCGGCACGCGCTCACCTCCTCGCCCCCGCGGCCGTAGACGAAGGGGTCCCCGCCCTTGAGCCGGACGACGACCTGCCCGCGTGCCGCGCGCTCCACGAGGATCTGGTTGATCTCCTCCTGGGGCACGGGGTGGTGACCGGGCGCCTTCCCGACGGGCACCACCTCGACCCCGGGCGCGAGCTCGCCGAGCACGGCCGCGGGACCGAGCCGGTCGGTCACCACGACGTCGGCCTCGGCGAGCGCCCGCCTGCCCCGCAGGGTCAGCAGGTCGGGGTCGCCCGGACCGCCGCCCACGAGCACCACCCGTCCGCGCCCGGGCCGCTGCCGGCGCAGGTCGACACGCCCCTCCCGCAGGACCGCCGCCAGCGCCGTCGAGACGGCGCGCGTCCGACCGGGGTCGGGTGCACCTTCCGAGACGACGCCGAGGCGGACGTCGCCCACGACGGCGCTCGCGGGCGTCCGCGCCGTCCCGACCTCGACCGCCGAGGCGACGACGCACCACAGGTGGCGGTCCGCCGACCACCGGGCGAGCGCCGCGTCCACCGCCCGGTCGCCGGTCGCCGCGTGCACGAGCCAGACGTCGTCCAGGTCGTCCTCCCGAACCCGTCGGGCGCACCACTCGACGCCTCCGGCGGCGGCCAGCTCGGCCAGGTCCTCGCACAGCTGGGGCGCGACCACGCGCAGGTCCGCGCCGTCCCCGAGGAGGGCGGCCGCGCGTCGGGCCGCCACGGGCCCTCCGCCGGCGAGCAGCACGCGCCGTGCGCGCAGGTCCAGCCCGAGGAGCGTCGTCATGGCCGTCGCACCTCGACCACCCCGCAGGTCACCCGGACCGGCCACACGCGCAGGGCCTGCGGTTCGCGACCCATCGCCTCGAGACACTCCCCGGTACGCAGGTCGAACACCTGCTTGTGCATGGGCGAGGTGAGGGTCAGGGCGGCGCCCCGGCTCCCGACGATCCCGCGGGACATCACGTGCGCGCCGCTGAACGGGTCGCGCTGGTCGACGGCGTGCACGTCGTCGTCCACCGTCCGCACGAGCGCCACCTGCTCGCCCGCGACGAGCGCGGCCGCGCCGCGCTCCGGTGCGAGGTCCGCCAGCCGGCACACCGGGATCCAGGGCGTGTTCGGCCCGGTGCCCGCGCGGGCGGTGCTCACGTCGGTGCCGGCCCTCACGAGCGGACCTCCAGCCGGGCGCCCGCGACGAGGGCCAGCTCGGGGCGGGCACCGGCGCGCTCGTCGGGGCGGGCGGGCCGACGCTGGCCGCGCTCGAGCACGTAGGCGAGCGAGGGGTCCGGCGTCGTCGGCGCGTTGACGAACGACGCGAAGCGGCGGAGCTTGTCCGGATCCTCGAGCGTGGCGCGCCACTCGTCCCGGTAGGCGCTCACGTGCTCGGCCATGGCGGCGTCGAGCTCGGCGGCGATGCCGAGCCTGTCGTCGAGCACGACGGCGCGCACCCCGTCCAGGCCGCCGTCCACCTCGTCGATCCAGGGAGCCGTGCGCTGCAGGCGATCGGCGGTGCGCACGTAGTACATGAGGAAGCGGTCGATCGTGCGGATCAGCGTCGCGGTGTCGAGGTCCTCCGCGAGCAGCCGCGCGTGCCGTGGCGTGAAGCCGCCGTTGCCCCCGACGTAGACGTTCCACCCCTTCTCGGTGGCGATGACGCCCACGTCCTTCGCGCGGGCCTCGGCGCACTCGCGCGCGCAGCCGGAGACGCCGAGCTTGAGCTTGTGGGGCGAGCGCAGGCCGCGGTACCGCAGCTCGAGCTCGACAGCCAGCCCGACCGCGTCCTGGACGCCGAAGCGGCACCAGGTCGAGCCCACGCAGGACTTCACGGTGCGCACGGCCTTGCCGTAGGCGTGCCCGGACTCGAACCCCGCGTCGACCAGGCGGCGCCAGATGTCGGGCAGCTGCTCGAGCCGGGCGCCGAACAGATCGATCCGCTGGCCACCCGTGATCTTCGTGTAGAGCCCGAAGTCGCGCGCGACCTCGCCGACCGCGATGAGCCCCTCGGGCGTCACCTCACCGCCCGGCATGCGCGGCACCACCGAGTACGAGCCGTCCTTCTGCAGGTTCGCCATCACGTGGTCATTGGTGTCCTGCAGCGCGGCGTTCTCTCCGTCGAGAACGTGCTCGTGGTGCAGGGTGGCCAGGACCGAGGCGACGACGGGTTTGCAGATGTCGCAGCCCCGCCCGGTGCCGTGCCGGGCCACGATCTCGCTGAAGGTCCGCAGCCCGCTCACGCGGACGACGTCGAAGAGCTGGCGCCGCGACATCGCGAAGTGCTCGCACAGCGCGCTGCTGACGGCCACGCCCACCTTCGCGAGCTCGGTGCCGACCAGCTTCTTCACCAGCGGCAGGCACGAGCCGCAGGTGGTCCCGGCGCGGGTGCACGCCTTGACGGCGGCGACGTCGGTGCAGCCCTCCTGGGTGACCGCGGCGCGCACCCGGCCCGCCGTGACGTTGTTGCACGAGCAGACGGCCGCGTCGTCGGGCAGGTCGCCGCCGGGCCGCGCCCCCTCGGGCAACCCCGGCAGGACGTAGGCGGCGGGGTCGCCGGCCAGCTGCGTGCCGACGAGCGGACGCAGGGTCGCGTAGGCGGAGGCGTCGCCCACCAGGACGCCGCCGAGGAGGGTGCGGGCGTCGTCGGAGAGCACGAGCTTGGCGTAGGCGCCACGCACCGGGTCGGAGTACACGACCTCGAGGGCCCCGGGCGCGGCGGGGGCGGCATCGCCGAAGCTGGCGACGTCCACCCCGGAGAGCTTGAGCTTGGTGGCGGTGTCGGCGCCCGGGAAGACCGCCGACCCGCCGAGCAGGCGGTCCGCGACCACCTCGGCCATCGCGTAGCCGGGCGCGACCAGACCGATGCAGGCGCCGTCCAGGCACGCCACCTCCCCCACGGCCCACACGCGCGGGTCCGCGGTGCGGCACGAGGAGTCGACGACCACGCCGCCCCGCGGCCCGGTCTCGAGCCCGGCGGCCCGGGCGAGCTCGTCCCTGGGCGCGATGCCGGCGGCCACGACGACGACGTCGACGTCGAGCCGCCCCCCGTCGGCGAGGTCGAGCCTGCCCACGCGCTCGCCGCGGCCGGCCCGGCCGGGGCGCACCTGCGCGGTGACGGCGTTCACGCGCACGGCGACGCCGCGGGCCTGGATGAGGCGTCGCAGCAGCGCACCGCCCCCGAGGTCCACCTGGGCGGACATCAGGTGGGTGCCCATCTGGAGCACCGTGGTGCGCACGTCGAGTGCCTGGAGCGCCCCGGCCGCCTCGAGGCCGAGCAGCCCGCCGCCGATGACGGCACCGCGCACCTGCCGGCCCTGGTCCTTGAGCTGCTCGACCCACCCGCGCAGCGCCGCGACGTCGTCGACGGTGCGGTAGACGAAGACACCCGGCCGGTCGATCCCGTCGATCGGCGGCACGAACGGCGCGGAGCCCGTCGCGAGGACAAGCGCGTCGTACTCCCACGTCCGCCCGTCCCGGCCGGTCACGGTGCGCGCCGCGCGGTCGACGGCGACGACGGGCGCCCCGCGCACCAGCTCGACGAGCGGGTGCTCCCACAGCGCCCGGTCACCCAGGGCGAGGGACTCCGGGTCGCGCCCGGAGAAGTACGAGGTGAGCGCGACGCGGTCGTAGGGTGCGCGCGGCTCCTCGGCGAGGACCGTCACGCGCCACCGGCCGCCGGTGTCCCGGTCCCGCAGGGCCTCCACGAGCCGGTGGGCGACCATGCCGCCGCCCACGACGACGAGATGACGTGGCGTCGTGGCCGCCTGGGTGCTCGTGGTCTCGGTCACACCGCGACGCTACGAACGCCGTGTTAACCCTGGCCGTTCGGCGTGTTTCGCCGGGGGAAACCGTCGCGCACAACGCATCGCGCGACGCCGTGAGGTCACGCACGTACGGAGACGGGCCCCCGTCGCGTCGCACCCGTGCCCACCGGCGGCACGGCGTTCGGCCCGTCCTGCCCCGGCCCGACGGGCGCAGCCGGGTCCGGGTCCACCTGCGCCAGCCACTCCACGAGGCCGCAGACCGCGTCCGCGCATCCCCCGCACCCCGTCGTCGCCCGCGTCGCGCGCACGACCTCCCCCACCGAGCGGGCCCCCGAGCGCCACTGCGCGACGACGTCCCCCTTGGTCACCCCGTTGCAGCGGCACACGGTGGCGCGGTCGGGCATCAGGGTCGGCGACGCCGCGGCGGCGGGCTCCGCACCGCGCACCGGCCGCAGCAGGAGCTGGGCCGGGTCCCGCGGCACGGGCGTGCGCCGCGTGTAGGCGGCCACCAGGTCCGCCGCCACGCCCGCGTCACCGACGCACGCGGCACCGACCAGCACACCGCCCAGCACGACGACCTCCACGTGCCGGGCCGCCGAGGCGTCCGACAGCTGCACGCAGCGGGCGTCGTCCGGCCCTCGGTCGGCGCGGAGCCCCATCGCACTCACGACGAGCCCGTCGGCCTTGACCCGCACGACGTCGTGCCGCTCGACCGGCTCGTCCTCGGCGCCCGCCGGCTCCGACGCCTCGACCGCCGCCGGCCAGGGGCGCACCGGCGCCCGCCCTTCCCGCGCCAGCGCCGCGACCCG
>AXCX01000253.1 GCA_000767215.1 Actinotalea fermentans ATCC 43279 = JCM 9966 = DSM 3133 | reverse complement strand
CACACCGCGCCGCCGGAGCCGACGGCGAACGCGCGGTGCGGCCCGGGCGCCCCGCACCGCGCGCAGTCGGTGAACGACGGCGCCCACCCGGCGACCGAGAGCGAGCGCAGCAGGTAGGCGTCCAGCACGAGCCCGGGGTCGTGCGCGCGCTCGGCCAGGGCGCGCACGGCGCCCACGAGGAGCAGGTACTGCTGGACCGCCGGCTCGCGCTCCGCCTCGACGAGGCGCTCCGCCGTCTCGAGCATCGCGGTGCCCGCCGTGTAGAGGGCGTAGTCGGCGCTCACCGAGCCGGCGAAGGCCCCGAGCGTCTCCACCTGCGTGACGATGTCGAGGTTGCGCCCGGTATACAGCTGGGCGTCGACGACCATGAACGGCTCCAGGCGCGAACCGAACCGCGACGAGGTCCGCCGCACCCCCTTCGCCACGGCCCGGACCTTGCCGTTGGCCCTGGTCAGGAGCGTGACGATGCGGTCGGCCTCGCCCAGCTTGTGGGTGCGCAGGACGATCGCCTCGTCGCGGTACAGGCTCACCCGGTCATTCTCCCCCACCGCCCCGACGGGCGACGGCCGCCGCGTCGGGCACCTGTGGAGCACTCATGGAGATCTCGGGAGGCCTGCGGAAAAGACCATGACCGGCGAGTGCGCGCGACCTAGCCTGATCATGCCGTCCGGCAGCCCCGGGCGGACCACGCGTGAGGAGGTGACGGCCATGGCGGTTCAGCGCTGCACCGCGCCGTCATCCACCCACGCCCTGCGCCGCTGAGGCCAGGGGTCCCGAGAGGACCACCCCGTTGCACACCCCGCTGCCGTACCCGGGACCGGACACCACCGGCCCGACCCACCCCCATCTCGACCTGCTCGGCTGGGACGCCACCTGGGCGGCCGGCCTGGACCTGGCCACCGAGCCCGGCCCGACGCTCGTCGGCCGGGTCTGCCGCGCCGACGCCGGCGCGTGCGACGTCCTCGTCCCCGGACCGTCCGCGGCGCCCGACGTCGTCGCAGCGCCCTGGGGCCCCGCCGTCCGACGCGCGCACCGCGCCGACCCGACGGCCGCTCCGGTAGCCGGCGACTGGGTCCTGCTGACCTGTGACCCCGACGCCGCCGTCGCCGTCGCCGAGGTCCTCCCCCGCCGGACCGCCGTCGTGCGGGCCCAGGTGGACGGGTCCTCGCGCGGGCAGGTGCTGGCCGCCAACGCCGACGTCGTGGCCGTCGTCGAGGGCCTGGCACCCGACCCGGACCCGGGCCGCCTCGAGCGGCTGCTCGCGCTCGCGTGGTCGTCGGGCGCCGAGCCGCTCGTCGTCCTCACCAAGGCGGACCTCGTGCCCGACGCCGCCGCCCGAGCCGCCGACGCACAGACGCTCGCCCCCGGCACCACCGTGCTCGCCGTCGCGACCCCCGACGCCGTCGGGCTGGACCCGATCCGGGCGCGGCTGGCAGCGGGGGCGACGATCGCGCTGCTCGGAGCGTCCGGCGTCGGGAAGTCGACGCTGCTGAACGCCCTGGTGGGCGGGGAGACGATGCGCACGCGCGGACTGCGCTCCGACGGCAAGGGACGGCATACCACCGTCACCCGCGAGCTGCACCTGGCCCCGGGCGGCGGCGCCATCCTGGACACCCCGGGGATGCGCACGATCGGCCTGGCCGGGGCGGACGCGCTCGACGACGTCTTCCCCGAGGTGGACGCGCTGGCAGCCGACTGCCGCTTCGCCGACTGCGCGCACGACGGCGAGCCGGGGTGCGCCGTCCTGGCGGCCGTCGCCTCGGGCGAGCTCCCCGAGCGCCGACTGGCCAGCTACCGCAAGCTCCTGCGGGAGGCCCAGCACCAGGCGGCCCGGACCGACGCGCGGCTCCGGGCGGAGATGACGGCCGTCTGGAAGCAGCGGACGCGGGACTACCGGCGGCGCCCCGACAAGAAGCGCTGAGCCCGCGGGCACGTGCGCGACCGGGACGCCGCGGTGAAGGTCAGGGCACCGCGTCCCAGTCGACGGCGACCTGGCCATGCCGGTCGGCGAGGTTGACGGCCACGGGGACGCGCAGGCCCGGCACCACGTCGGCGACCCGGGAGCGCGGCACCCGGTGGCCGACCACCGCGGGGAACGACGCCTCACCCGGGAGCTCCACGGTGAGCGTGAGCACCCAGATGGGGTCGTCACGGATGGCCGGCGGGCAGGCGGGGTCGACGTCGGCGGTCGTCTTGCCGAGCGGCATGGCCTGCACGATCTCCGCGCTCCCCCGAGCACCGGTACGCAGGAGCTCGGCCGCGCTCCCCCGCTCGGTCGGCAGCGCGCCGCTGCGCAGCGCGCCCACCAGGTCGCCGACGCCGGAGACGGAGCCGCCCTGGACGGTCACCGTGACGCCGGGGCCGCCCGGAGCGCCCGGGCCCGTCGCGACGACCGTCTGACCCGCCTCGTACCGCTGGAAGGCGACCTTGACGCGCTCCGGGTTCTTGGGGTCGATGTCCACCGGCACGTGGATCCCGGGCAGGAAGAACGGCAGCACGATGCGCGGCACGGGCTGCTTGACCTGGGTCTCGAACGGTGGGCCCGACGGCGGTGACACCAGCAGGTCGAGGCGGTACACGGGCGCCTCCGGCCCGGTGTTCGCCGAGCTGATCGTCGTCCCGGTCTCGGCGAAGCCGCGCAGCAGCGCCGTCGCGGGGATGCCGCCCTTGATCGGCGCGCCGTACTGCGAGGCGAACCGGAAGGCGAACACCGTGATCAGCGCCGAGACCACGACGACGACACCGATCATGACGGGCTCCACCGGGGCCCACCCCCTCCCGCGCGGCTACGCACGACGCTACCGCGCGGGAGGGACGAAAGGGAGATACCGCCCTAGCGGAGGGCCCGGTTGACGGCCGAGATGATCGCCTTGAACGAGGCGGTCGTGATCGACGGGTCGATGCCGACGCCCCAGAGCACGTCGTCCCCGACGAGGCACTCCACGTACGCCGCCGCGACCGCGTCCTCGCCTGTCGAGAGCGCGTGCTCGGCGTAGTCGAGCACTTCCACCCGCCCGACCCGCGTGCCGAGAGCCGCCACGAACGCCGCGATCGGGCCGTTGCCCTCGCCGGTGACGAGCACCTCGGCCCCGCCGTCGACGATGCTCGCCGAGAGCCTGGCGGGTGCGGACTCCGTGGAGACGACCTCGCTGCTGCGCAGCGAGAACCGGCCCCAGGGCTCGAGCCCGCTGTCGGGCGCGGCCGGGAGGTACTCGTCGGTGAACATGCGCCACAAGTCGTCCGAGGAGACCTCCCCGCCGCGCGCGTCGGTGTGCTCCTGGACGACGCGGGAGAACTCGATCTGCAGCCGCCGGGGCAGGTCGAGGTGGTGGTCGGCCTTCATGAGGTAGGCCATGCCGCCCTTGCCGGACTGGCTGTTGACCCGGATCACGGCCTCGTACGTCCGACCCACGTCCCGCGGGTCGATCGGCAGGTACGGGACCGCCCACGTGAGCTGGTCCACGCCGACGCCCTCGGCCGCGGCCCGGGCCGCCATGGCCTCGAACCCCTTCTTGATCGCGTCCTGGTGCGAACCCGAGAACGCCGTGAAGACGAGGTCGCCGCCGTACGGGTGGCGGTCGTGGACGGGCAGCTGCGTGCAGTACTCGACGGTCCGCCGGACGCGGTCGATGTCGGTGAAGTCGATCTCCGGGTCGATCCCCTGGCTCGCCAGGTTCATGCCCAGCGTGACGAGGCAGACGTTGCCCGTGCGCTCGCCGTTGCCGAACAGGCAGCCCTCGATGCGGTCGGCGCCGGCGAGGAAGCCCAGCTCGGCCGCCGCGACCGCCGTCCCCCGGTCGTTGTGCGGGTGCAGCGAGAGGACGACGTTCTCCCGGTAGCGCAGGTTCCGGGACACCCATTCGATGGCGTCCGCGTAGACGTTCGGCGTCGCCATCTCGACCGTCGCGGGCAGGTTGATGATCACCTTGCGCTCGGCCGTCGGCTCCCAGACGTCCAGCACCGCGTTGCAGACACGCACGGCGACCTCGAGCTCGGTCCCGGTGAACGACTCCGGGGAGTACTCGTAGTACACGTCGGTCCCCGGGACCATCTCCTCGTACTTCTTGCAGAGCTGGGCGCCCGAGGTCGCCAGGTCGAGCACGCCGTCCACGTCGGTCCGGAAGACGACCTCGCGCTGCAGCACGGAGGTGGAGTTGTACAGGTGCACGATCGCCTGCTTCGCGCCGGCGATCGCCTCGTAGGTCCGCTCGATCAGGTGCTCACGGGACTGCGTCAGCACCTGGATGACGACGTCGTCGGGGATGCGCCCCTCCTCGATGAGCATCCGGACGAAGTCGTAGTCGGTCTGCGAGGCCGACGGGAAACCGACCTCGATCTCCTTGTAGCCCATGTCGACCAGCAGCTCGAACAGCCGGAGCTTGCGCTCGGGGTTCATGGGCTCGATCAGGGCCTGGTTGCCGTCCCGCAGGTCGACGGCGCACCAGCGCGGCGCGCTGGTCATCCGCCGGCTCGGCCAGGTGCGGTCGGGCAGGTCGACGTCGAGCTGCTCGCGGAACGGGCGGTACCGGTGCACCGCCATCGGGGACGGGCGCTGCGCCGTTCGCACCTGGTACGGGGTCAGCATCCCCGCTCCGGTGGCGGTGGCTGCGCCTGAACTGTCGCCGGGCGTGCCGGCCATGCCTGTCGCGTGCTCCATGGTGGGTCCCTCTCCTCGTCGGTGTCGTCGGCCGACCGGCACAACCGACCTCCGCGGCGAGGGACCGGTCCTAGGCCTCGCCGCGGCGGAGAAGGAGGAGTCCGCGCGGGGACATGCCGCCACTGTAGCGCGTAGGACGACGAGGGCCCGGACGCGACCACGTGGTCGCGTCCGGGCCCCCGTCGATCAGGTCAGCCGTCCCGTCAGAGCCGGGACTCCGCGAAGGTCTCGTACTCGGAGTCGACGGGCGACTCGGTGTAGAGGAGGCTGCACGCCTCGGCGTCGCCGCCCTCGCAGGCGATCCACAGCGCGTCCAGGCCCGCGCTCGACCCACGGGTCATCGGGTCGCCGGGGTCGATGCCGTCGCCGAACTCGTTGATGCAGTACCCGGCGCCTTCGTTCCGGCCGCCGCAGGTGTCACCGAACGTCTCGTAGTCCGAGTCGACCGGCGAGTCGAGGTACAGGTCGTCGCACGCGGCCCAGTCCTCAGCCGCGCACGCGGCCTTGAGCGCCTCGAGGTAGATGATCTCGGCGTTCGTCAGCTCCGTCGGCACGGGCTCGTCGTCGTTCATGGCCTCGACGCAGAACGTCGTCGTACCGGCCTCCCACTGGCCGCCGCACGTGTCGGCGAACTCGAAGTACTCCGAGTCGACCGGCGCCGAGTTGTACAGGTCGTCACACGCCTGCCAGTCGCCCTCGCCGCACGCGGTGTACAGGGCGTCGAGCTCCGGGTCGTCGCCGAAGCTCATCGGGTCGTCGCCGGTCACGTCGTCGAGCCCGTCAGTGGCGTCGTCGAGGATGTCGCTGACGTCGTCGTTGACGTCGTCGACGGCGTTGCGCGCCGCGTTGATGATGAGCAGGACGGCGCCGACGCCGAGGAGCAGCACCACACCGATGATGGTGAGGACGATCCAGAGGGTCTTGTTCGACTTCTTCGGCGGCACGCCGGCGTAGCCCGGGGTCATGCCGCCGGGCGGCATGCCCTGCGGGGGCGCGCCGGCGTAGGCGGGCCCACCGGCGTAGGCGGGCCCGCCGGCGTAGGCGGGCGCCGGAGCCGCG
>AXCX01000252.1 GCA_000767215.1 Actinotalea fermentans ATCC 43279 = JCM 9966 = DSM 3133 | reverse complement strand
AGCCGCCGGTCGCGTGCGACCTCGACCTGACCGCGGCCTCGGCCGAGCGGGCCGTCCGTGCCTGGCGCGCGGCCGGCGTGGACGCGGTCGCTGCCTACAACGACGAGGTCGGGCTGGCGGTCCTGGCCGGGGTGCGTGCGGCCGGCCTCGCGGTGCCGGACGACGTCGCCGTCATCGGCGTCGACGACGTGCCCGTGGCGGCCTTCGCGTGCCCCCCGCTCAGCTCCGTCGACCAGGCGATCGGCCGGCACGCCGCGTACCTGGCGGCGTGCACCCTGGCCGTGCTCGACGGCGGCCCGGCGCCGGCACCCCCGGGTGACCTGCACACGGTCGTCGCCCGCGCCTCGAGCGCGGCGCGCTGACGCCGCGGTGGCCCGGCCCCGAGGGACCGGGCCACCGCGCCCCACGCTCAGGGCGTCGGGTAGTCCGTGACGAAGACGGGCTGGCCGATGCGCGTGGTGTCGGCCGCCTCGCCGACGTCGTTGACCACGTGCTCGATCGTGCCCGCGGCCAGGTTGACGGTCATGACGTGGTGCAGGCGCACGCCGGGACGCTGCGGCACGGCGAACCCGCTGGTCGTGACGATCGACGGGTCGTTCTGGTTGAAGACGTAGACCCCGGCGCCGGTGAGCGAGTGCCGCTGGACGTCGTCGGCCACGCGGTAGCCGGACCAGCCGAGCGTCCCGTCGGGCTGGGTCCAGTCGGCCTGCGTCGGCGGGTCGTACGGCAGCTCGTTCTGGTAGAGCACGACCGTGCCGTCCTCGCCGTTCCAGACGGTGTTGAACTGCTGGAAGTGCTCGACGAACAGGCCGGTCGCGGTGACGCGGTCGCCGTTCACGACGACGCCGTTCGCGGCCGTGTTGGTCGCCCAGCGGTCGGTGTCGCCGTTCACGCCCTCGGTGAAGCCCTCGACGCCGTGGTCGGCCCGCCACACCCAGGTGTGGTCCACCAGGACGTCGTCGGCGTCGATGCGCAGCGCCACCCCGGTGCGCCCGACGTGCGGGCCACCCACCCGGAAGTACACGTCGCTGAGCGTGATCGGGTCCGCCGTCCCGCCGCCGCGCCGGGGTCCGTGGCCGTGCCCGTGGCCGTTCCCGTGGCCTGGGCCGGTGCCGACGACCATGAGCGCCTGCGACGCCTGCTCGCCGGCGTCGATCGTCACGCCCGCGACGACGACGCCCGGCACGTCCGAGACGACGACGGGCGTGGCGCCGTCGGCGGAGGTGAGGGTCGCGTGCCCCATGCCGAGGACGACCGTCCCGGGCCGGGTGACCTGGATGCTGCGGTCGACGTCGTACACGCCCGGTGTCAGCAGCAGGTTCTTGCCGCGCGCGAGCTGGGAGTTGATCCGCTGGACGGCGTCCCCGGGCTCGGCGACGTAGAACTCCGAGATCGGCACGGTGCGGCCGGGGGTCTGGCCGTCCGCCCACGTGATCCCGCGGGTGCCCGTCCGCGCGTCCGGCACGCGGACCTGGTAGCGGCCCCGCGCGTCGACGAACAGGTACGGCTTCTCCCGGCTGACGGGGGTCGCCTCGAGCGTCGTGTACGGCGGGTTCGGGAACGCGGCGTCGTCGGGCGCGCCCTCGACGCCCGCGAAGACCTGGTTCCACACCGCGTTCGACCACGAGCCGACGACGGAGTTGCGCGTGAGCCACTGCTGCTGCGAGCCGTTGACCACCGTGCCGAACCGCGAGTCGGCGATGAAGCCGCCGCTGGCGTACTGCGGGCCGGCGGTGCAGTAGTCCATGAGCGAGAACGCGGGCTCACCCTCGCCGGCGACCACGTCGAGCCGTCGGACCGACGACGCCTGCGAGACGGCCCAGAAGTTGGCCGACGCGCGGCACCCGTCCTGGCCCGTGCCGGAGATGTCGAGCGTGAGGTTGGACAGCGTGCGCCAGAAGTTGACCAGGGCGATGCAGTTGGGGTTGCTCGGGTCGTCGGACAGGCACCGGTTGTAGGCCTCGATCTTGCCGGTGATGCGGACGTCGGACGGCGAGGCGCCGAGGCCCGCGACCTCGGTGTCGTAGCCGACCTTGAGCTGCAGCGGCTCGGCGTCGGTGCCGTAGCTGCCGGGCAGGAAGAGCAGGCTCCAGCGGGCGCTGCCCATCTCGTCGTCGACCTGCTGGGCGTAGATCCCGTCGACGGCGGCCTGGATCTCGGCCACCGGCATGGACGGGTCGAACACGAGGACCTGCGGACCGAGGTCCGTGGTGCTCCGGCCGCGATGGCCCTCGAGGCCGGTGGCGGCCGCCGACGAGGCGGGGACCGCGAGCGCGAGGGTGACCAGGCCGGCGAGCAGGGCGGCGGCGCGGCGCCGTCGTCGAGTGGATGACGGGTGCATGCGATCGGTCCTCTCCATCGAGGCGGATCCCAGGTGACTCGTGTCACCCGGACGCGCCCCACCCTAGGAGCCGGACGTGTCGTGTCAAGAGGGCGCGAACCGGACCAGCCCGGGCGGACCGGGATGGATGCGCTCCCTCCGCGGGGGGTGACCGGTCGGGCGATCAGTCGGTGCTGCGCCGGGTGATCAAGGGCCGGTACGTGTACCCCAGAAAGCATCGGATGATTGAGGCCATAGGTCCCGGCAATAACCGGCCGGGGCCGCACTACGGTCCTGGGAGGGTGTCAGCGGTGCCGCCCGGACGAGGAGGAGCTCGATGAGGATCGGCATTCCCCGCGAGTCACGACCGGGCGAGAGGCTGGTCGCCGCCAGTCCTGCCACGGTCGCCCAGCTCACGAAGCTCGGGTACGACGTCGTGGTCGAGGCCGGAGCGGGTGCACAGGCCAGCTTCCCGGACGACCAGTACGCGCAAGCAGGGGCCACGGTCGGCGACGCCGCCGCCGTCTGGTCCTCCGACGTGGTGACCTGCGTGAACACCCCGCCGGACGACCGGGTCGAGCAGCTGCGCGAGGGCGCCGTCCTCGTCGCCATGCTCGGGCCGCAGGCGAACCCGCAGGTCGCGGAGAAGCTCAACGCCCGTGGCGTGACCGCCCTCGCGCTCGACGCCGTGCCGCGCATCTCGCGCGCGCAGGCGCTCGACGTGCTGAGCACGCTGTCGAACGTCGCCGGGTACCGCGCCGTGATCGAGGCCGCCGAGGAGTACGGCGGCATGTTCACCGGGCAGGTGACCGCCGCCGGCAAGACCGCGCCCGCGACCGTGTTCGTCATCGGCGCCGGCGTCGGCGGGCTCGCCGCCATCGGTGCGGCGAACAGCCTGGGTGCGCAGGTCCGCGCCTTCGACGTGCGGCCCGAGGTCGCCGAGCAGATCGAGTCGATGGGCGGCACGTTCGTCGCGGCGCCCGAGGCGCAGCAGGAGGTCAGCGCCGACGGGTACGCCAAGCCCCTGACGCCCGAGCAGCAGGCCGCCGCCATGGAGGTCTACGCCGCCGAGGCCAAGCGTGCGGACGTCATCATCACGACGGCGCTCGTGCGCGGGAAGGCGCCGACCACCATCACCGCCGACATGGTCGCCACGATGCGGCCGGGCAGCGTGATCGTGGACCTCGGTGCCCCCGGGGGCGGCAACTGCGAGCTCACGGTCCCGGGCAAGAAGATCGTCACCGACAACGGCGTCGTCATCATCGGCTACACCGACCTGACGAGCCGGATGCCGCGGCACACCTCGCAGCTCTTCGGCACGAACATCGTCCACCTGATGGCGCTGCTCACCCCGGAGAAGAACGGCGAGCTGACGCTCGACCTGGACGACCAGGTGCAGCGCGGCATGACCCTGTCCCACCAGGGCGAGGTGCTCTGGCCGCCGCCGCCGGTCTCGGTGTCCGCGGCGCCCGCCGCCGTGGCGGGCCCGACCGAGGAGGAGCTCGCCGAGAAGGCCCGGCTCGCCGCGGCCGCCGCCAAGCGCAAGGCCACCCGCCGCAACGTCCTGTACGGGCTCGGCGCGATCGCGTCGCTCGTCCTGCTCGCGGCGGCGGACGACGCCACGGTCCAGCACCTCACGGTGTTCGCGCTCGCGGTGATCGTCGGGTTCTACGTGATCTCGAACGTCAACCACGCGCTGCACACGCCGCTGATGTCCCAGACCAACGCGATCTCCGGGATCATCCTGGTCGGCGCCCTGCTGCAGGTCGGGTCCTCCGACGCGATCGTCTCCACCGTGGCGTTCCTCGCCGCGGCCATCGCCAGCATCAACATCTTCGGTGGCTTCCTGGTGACGTACCGGATGCTCGGCATGTTCCGGAAGGACGTGTGATGACCCTCACCTCCGTGGCGCAGGCCACCTACGTCATCGCCGCCGTGCTGTTCGTGCTCTCCCTCGCGGGCCTGTCCAAGCAGGAGACGGCGCGGCGCGGCAACATCCTCGGCATGGTCGGCATGGTGCTGGCCCTGGTCGCCACGGTGATCCTCGCGCTCGACCTGAGCGAGCGGGACGTCTGGGTGACCGCCCTGCTCATCGCCCTGATCTTCGCGATCGGCGCGACCGCCGGCACGTGGCGCGCGCGGACCGTCGAGATGACGCAGATGCCCGAGCTCATCGCCATCCTGCACAGCTTCGTCGGCCTGGCCGCGGTGCTCGTCGGCTACAACTCGTACATGACCGAGCCGGCGGACGCCGTGCACCAGGTCGAGGTCTTCCTCGGCGTCTTCATCGGCGCCGTGACCTTCACCGGCTCGATCGTCGCCTACCTGAAGCTGTCGGCGAAGATCGGCTCCGCGCCGCTCATGCTCCCGGGCCGGCACTGGATGAACCTCGGCATCCTGGTCTCGTCCGTCGGGCTCATGGCGTGGTTCATCTCGGGCAACGGCCTCGTGCCGCTCGCCGTGATGACGGGTCTCGCGCTCGCGCTCGGCTGGCACCTCGTGGCCGCGATCGGCGGCGGCGACATGCCGGTCGTGGTGTCGATGCTGAACTCGTACTCCGGGTGGGCCGCGGCCGCGGCGGGCCTGATGCTGAGCAACAACCTGCTCATCGTCACGGGCGCACTCGTCGGCTCCTCGGGTGCGATCCTCTCCTACATCATGTGCAAGGCCATGAACCGGGCCTTCATGAGCGTCATCCTCGGCGGCTTCGGCTCCGAGGGCGGCAAGGTCGTCTCGGGCGACGCCTACCAGGGCGAGCACCGCGAGATCCTCGCCCCCGAGCTCGCGGACCTGCTCGCCGAGGCGCGGTCGGTCGTCATCGTCCCCGGCTACGGCATGGCGGTGGCGAAGGCCCAGTACCCGGTGGCCGACCTGGTCTCCAAGCTGCGCCACAACGGGGTCGAGGTCCGGTTCGGCGTGCACCCGGTCGCCGGCCGCCTGCCCGGGCACATGAACGTGCTGCTGGCCGAGGCCAAGGTGCCGTACGACATCGTGCTCGAGATGGACGAGATCAACGACGACTTCCCCGAGACGGACGTCGTGCTCGTCATCGGCGCCAACGACGTCGTCAACCCGTCCGCGCTGGACGACCCCAACTCCCCGATCGCCGGCATGCCGGTCCTCGAGGTGTGGAAGGCGCACCAGTGCATCGTGTTCAAGCGGTCGATGGCGACCGGCTACGCCGGCGTGCAGAACCCGCTGTTCTTCAAGCCCAACACGTCGATGTTCTTCGGCGACGCGAAGGTGCAGGTCGAGGCGATCCTGGCCGCACTGCGCGCACGCGAGGGCGTCGCTGTCTGACGTGACCGACGAGCGTCCCCCGGTGGCCGGTGCGCCGCCGGGGGACGCTCGCGCGTCGGCGGGGCCCGACGTGGCCGCGCTGCTCGCGCGCGCCGTCGCGGCCT
>AXCX01000026.1 GCA_000767215.1 Actinotalea fermentans ATCC 43279 = JCM 9966 = DSM 3133 | reverse complement strand
GTCGAGCCCGAGCGGTCCACGGCCGGCCGCGCGACGCGGCCGCAGGGCGGGGGCCTCAGCCTCCGCGACCGGGATCGCCGGGAGGCGGGCCGTCAGCTCCATCGTGGGTTCCTCGCGCGCCACCAGCTCCGCGAGGCGACCGGCGGCCGCCGCCATCGTCGGCCGGGCGTCGTCGTCCCGCCGCGTCATCTCGGTCAGCAGGGCGACCCACGTCGACCCGAGCTCCGCCGGGACGACGGGGTCCGTCGTCACCCGGGCGGCGGCCACCTCCGCCACGGTCCCGGCGAACGCCTTGCGTCCTGTCAGGCACTCGAGCAGCACCAGGCCCAGGGCGTACACGTCGGTCGCCGGGCCGACGGCGCCGCCCACCGCCTGCTCCGGGCTCAGGTAGCTCGCGGTGCCCAGGGTCATGCCCGTGACCGTCAGCCGCGCCGCGTCGACCAGGCGCGCGATGCCGAAGTCCGCCACCTTGACCGTCGGCACCGTGGCCGCCCCGTGGCCCCACCCGGCCTCGGCGAGCAGGATGTTCGCCGGTTTCACGTCCCGGTGGACGATTCCCGCCTCGTGGACCGCGGCGAGGGCGCCGGCGAGCTGTGCCCCGACGGCGGCGACGGTGGCCGGGGGCAGCGGCCCGCCGTCCAGGACCTCGGCGAGGGTCGGTCCGGGCACGAGCTCCATCACGAGGAACGAGCGCTCGAGGTGCGCCAGGCGCCCGGCGCCCCGATCCCCCGCCACACCCGCGTCGAGCAGCCGGACCAGCCCGGGGTGGTTCAGACGCGCCAGCACGGCGATCTCGGCCTGCTGCCGCTCGAGGTCCTCCGGTGCGCCCGTCGCAGGGAACAGCTTGACGGCGACGTCCCGGGCCAGGACCTCGTCCCGAGCACGGTGCACGGTCGCCATCCCGCCGGCACCGATCACCTCGCCGAGCCGGTACCGGGAGTCGAGAAGGACCCCCGGGACGACCGCGGACGCGGACACAGGGCCTCCTCGAGCGACGACGGCGGACCTGTCGACGGTAGGTCGCGGGGACGCGACCCGCACGTCGGGATCAGTCGCCCGTCTCGTCCCCGGTGGCGACGGGCGCGGAGGCGGCCGCGTCGGACGCGCGCTCGGCCCTGCGGGTCGAGACCAGGCTCGCCACCGTGGCGATCGTCAGCGTGCCGAGGATCACCGTCAGCGAGAGCCAGATCGGGATCTCCGGCGCCCAGCCGACCGGCTCCCCGCCGTTGACGAACGGCAGCTCGTTGGTGTGCAGCGCCTCGAGCACGAGCTTGACGCCGATGAACGCGAGGATGAAGGAGAGACCCTCGGACAGGTAGACGAGACGCTGCAGGAGCCCGCCGAGGAGAAAGTACAGCTGGCGCAGGCCCAGCAGGGCGAACGCGTTCGTCGTGAACACGATGTACGGCTCCTTCGTCAGGCCGTAGATCGCGGGGATCGAGTCGAGCGCGAACAGGACGTCCGTCGACCCGATCGCGACCATCACGATGAGCATGGGCGTCACGAGCCGCTTGCCCCCCTCGACGACCGTCAGCCTGTCCCCGTGGTACTCCGGGCTCGACGGCAGGACGCGGCGCACGAGCCGGAGCAGCCGGTTCTCGTGGTACTCGGAGGGGGCCTCGCTGTCGTGGTCCTCGCGCGCGAGCTTCACCGCCGTGTAGATGAGGAATGCGCCGAAGAGGTAGAAGACCCACGAGAACTGCTCGATCGCCGCGGCGCCCGCCCAGATGAACAGCCCGCGGAGGAACAGCGCGATCGCGACGCCCACCAGCAGCACCTTCTGCTGGTAGATCCGCGGGACGGCGAACCTCGTCATGATGATGAGGAAGACGAAGAGGTTGTCGACCGACAGGCTCTTCTCCGTCACGTACCCGGCGAAGTACTCACCGCCGTGCGACGGCCCCCAGACGAGCAGCAGCCCGACGCCGAACACCAGCGCCAGCGCGATGTAGAACACCGACCAGAACGCCGACTCTCGGAAGGTCGGCTCGTGAGGCGTCCGCACGTGTGCGTAGAAGTCGAAGACCATGAGGCCCAGGACGCCGAGGACCGTGAGGCCCCAGACCCAGACAGGAACGGACACGCGACAACCTCCGGTACGTCGGTGGGTGCACCGGAGGTCTCCTCCACCCGGGTTCCGGGCCAGGGCACCGGACCGCCCTCGACGGCGATCGTGATGACGGCGCACCTGCGTCGGGAGTACTCCCCTCCGAGGTAAGGGTACGGCCTCGGCTCGACCGACCGCGCCCACGCACCCCCGACCAGGCCGGGACAGCACCCGGCGCCGGCACGCGCACGCGTGTCGGCGCCAGGCCCCTCACGGCCCCGGGGGCCGTCGGGGACGAGTCTCGGACTCAGCCCGCGAACGCCGGTGCGGCCACGACGGGAACGGCTGCGGAGGCGGCCGGAGCGACGACGACCGGAGCCGTCGTCGGCGGCGTCACCGGCTGGGTGGTCGGCGGCGTCGTCGGGGGCGGGGTCACGACCGGCGGGGTCGTGGGCGGCGGCGTGACGACCGGCGGGGTCGTGGGCGGCGGCGTCACCACCGGCGGGATGGTCGGCGGCGGGGTCGTGGGCGGCGGCGTGACGGGCACGACCGGCGCGCACTCAGGGACGGCGACGTACTGCGACAGCTCGCGGTGACGCGCCTCGACGATCGGGGGCCACTTGAGGACGCCGGTGTTGGTGCGGCGGTCGACGACGGTCGGCACCGCGTTGCGCTCCAGGCCGCGCGTCTTGTCCTCCTGAACGGCCCAGCCAGGACCGCACACGTCGGCGGGCAGGAGCGACGCGTCGATCGACGTCGCGAAGGACAGGCCGTCGCGCACCTGGATCAGCCTCTGCTCACCCGAGTTGTTCCACGAGGCGGGCGCGTTCGCGTCGACCTTCTTGTACACGTAGACCAGCGTGAGCTCGGTGGCGCGGTCGCGGTCGCCGTGCCCCGGGCGGGGCGGCCTGTCGCACGCGTCGGCGGCAGCTGGGAGGAGAGCGATGATCAGGCCCGCAGAGAGGGCCACAAGGGTCGAGCGACGGCGCGCGGTACGCATGTTCGAGAGTCCTCGGGCTGGGGGATATGGACGAGTTCGTCCCGAGGTGAACTATGCCCGATTTCGTCCCGTTTTCGCCAGACCCTCACCCGATCGGGCGTGTCGCTGTGGATTCTTGCGCGATCAAGATCGAGAATTCGCCTACCTGCGACGACGTTCGCCCGAGCGCTCCACCGATGGGCCGCCGCAGGGTGCGCACCGGCCTTTCCTCCGTCAGAGGCGGACACCCTGCGCCACGCCTCTCAGGCCGTGGCTGCGCGCACCTTCCGCAGCTCTCGCTTGAGGTCCGCGATCTCGTCCCGCAGCCTTGCGGCGAGCTCGAACTGGAGCTCTGCGGCGGCCGCATGCATCTGCTCGGTCAGCTCGTGGACGAGCTCGGCGAGGTCGCCCGCCGGGACGTCCGCCCGCCGGGCCGCGCCACCGCCGGCCGGCACGGGTGCCTGCGCACCGCGGGCGCCGCGCCCCGGCTGCCGGTAGCCACCCTTGAGGAGCTCGGCCGTGTCGAGGTCCTCGCGCGCCAGCATGTCCGTCACGTCTGCGATGCGCTTGCGCAGCGGCGTGGGGTCGATGCCGTTGCGCCGGTTGTAGTCGAGCTGCTTCTCGCGCCGTCGGTTCGTCTCGTCGATCGCCCGCGCCATCGAGGGCGTGATCACGTCGGCGTACATGTGGACCTGACCCGACACGTTGCGTGCCGCGCGGCCGATGGTCTGGATCAGCGACGTGTCGGAGCGCAGGAAGCCCTCCTTGTCGGCGTCGAGGATGCTGACCAGCGAGACCTCCGGGAGGTCGAGACCCTCGCGCAGCAGGTTGATGCCGACCAGGACGTCGACCGTGCCGAGCCGCAGCTCCCGGAGGAGCTCGACGCGGCGGAGCGTGTCGACCTCGGAGTGCAGGTACTGGACCTTCACGCCCTTCTCGAGCAGGTAGTCCGTCAGGTCCTCGGCCATCTTCTTGGTCAAGGTCGTCACCAGGACGCGCTCGCTCTTCTCGGTCCGCGTCCGGATCTCGTCGAGGAGGTCGTCGATCTGGCCGCGCGTCGGCTTCACCACGACCTCGGGGTCCACGAGGCCGGTCGGCCGGATGATCTGCTCCACGACCCCGTCGGACTGGGCGAGCTCGTAGGCGCCCGGCGTCGCAGAGAGGTAGACCGTCTGGCCGATCCGCTCGACGAACTCCTCCCAGCGCAGCGGGCGGTTGTCCATGGCCGACGGCAGCCGGAAGCCGTGCTCGACGAGAGACCGCTTGCGGGACATGTCCCCCTCGTACATCGCGCCGATCTGCGGCACGGTCACGTGCGACTCGTCGATGACGAGCAGGAAGTCCTCGGGGAAGTAGTCGAGCAGCGTGTTCGGCGGCGTGCCCGCCGCGCGCCCGTCGATGTGGCGCGAGTAGTTCTCGATCCCGGAGCAGGAGCCGACCTGGCGCATCATCTCCAGGTCGTAGGTCGTGCGCATCCGCAGGCGCTGCGCCTCGAGCAGCTTGTTCTGGGCCTCGAGCTCCGCGAGCCGCTCCTCCAGCTCGGCCTCGATCCCCGCCACTGCCCGCTCCATCCGCTCGGGTCCCGCGACGTAGTGCGAGGCCGGGAAGAGGAACGTCTGCTGCTCCGAACGCAGGACGTCGCCCGTGACGGGGTGGAGGGTCTGGATCGCCTCGACCTCGTCCCCGAAGAACTCGATGCGGACGGCCAGCTCCTCGTACACGGGAATGATCTCGACGGTGTCACCCCGCACCCGGAACGTGCCGCGCGTGAACGCCATGTCGTTGCGCGAGTACTGCATCGCGACGAACCGACGGAGCAGCTGGTCGCGCTCGATCTGGTCACCGACCGCGATCGGGACCATGCGGTCGACGTACTCCTGCGGCGTGCCAAGACCGTAGATGCACGACACCGAGGCGACCACCACGACGTCGCGCCTGGTCAGCAGCGAGTTCGTCGCCGAGTGCCGCAGGCGCTCCACCTCCTCGTTGATCGAGGAGTCCTTCTCGATGTAGGTGTCCGTCTGCGCGATGTACGCCTCGGGCTGGTAGTAGTCGTAGTACGAGACGAAGTACTCGACGGCGTTGTTCGGCAGCAGCTCGCGGAACTCGGTGGCGAGCTGCGCGGCAAGGGTCTTGTTCGGCGCCATGACCAGCGTCGGCCGCTGCAGCCGCTCGATGAGCCATGCCGTGGTCGCGGACTTCCCGGTGCCCGTCGCACCCAGCAGGACGACGTCCTTCTCCCCCGCCTGGATCCGGCGAGCCAGCTCGTCGATCGCCTGGGGCTGGTCGCCCGACGGGCGGTAGTCGGAGACGACCTCCAACGGGGTCATCCGGCGCTGCAGATCGGTCACGGGACGCACTCGTTCACGGTACGCCGCCCCTCCGACATGGCCGGCACTCGAGCACTCGCGCCGCCGTCCGGCACGCCACCCGCCGGGCTTGATGCTCCGAGCGGGTGAAGTTCTGTCCGGTCCGCCCCGTGTTGATGGTGACCAACGTTTCAGAATGTTTAACTACGTCTCACTTCGGGCGAAAGGTGAATCCCTCATGAGACGGACATTTGCCACGTCGGCAGGGCTTGCCGCGGCGGTCGTCCTGGCGAGTGCTCCCACGGCCCTCGCCGCCCCGGAGGACGACGCGGCCGAGATGTCCCAGACGATCGAGGTCGCCTGGCTCATGCCCGGGACGTTCCAGGGGTGGGCCACCTTCCCGCAGACATACCTGCCCGACGGCGTACCCCCGTGCGGTGACGGCGCCGTCCAGGTGGACCTGTACAAGTACGGGACGCAGGAGATGCGTGACCGCGTCCATGCACTCGTCGCGACGGGCGTCCTGCGGAGCCCCCAGGACGACTCCCGGTTCTCGATGGGCGTCTACCGGTTCGTCGAGCTGGAGCCCTGCGATCCCCTGGAGCCGGGTGACCCGCTCGACCCACGCGGTCCTGGTGACCCCGGTGATCCTGGTGACCCCGGCGACCCTGGTGACCCCGGTGACCCCGGTGATCCCGGCGACCCTGCCGCACCCACGTCACTCCCCCGGCCGCCGAAGGCGCTGCCGGCCAGGGCGTTCATGGCGGTGCCAACCTACGCAGGCTGACCGCCGCCCCTGAGGATCGTCAGCCTACGTCGGCGTCCCGTTTGACCCATCCTGCGCGGGCCTCGGGCGTATCGTGCGGCTGTGGCCAGGTCGTCCGCCGGCCGCTCGGCCGACCCCCCCTACCGCGGGCGCGACAGACGCGCCACGCCGTGCAGGTCAACGCCCGCCAGCGCGACGGATGCCTTCCGCGACGCGGCCGCCATGACGGCTGTGACCGGGTCCGCGTGCGCTGTCGCGATCGCGCTGCATGCGACCGTGCCAGCCGCGACGGGCGCCCTCACCCTCCTGCTCGCCAGCCTGGCCATCGCCTCGTGCGCGGTGATCGCCGAGCAGTCGTTCGTCCGGTGGCGCCTCGTCGGGGACGCCGTTGCGGCGCGGCTGTGCGTGGCCTTCACGGTGTACGGGACGGTCGTCGTCCCGCTCGCCGCCACCCCTGTCGACGGAGTAGGCGGGGCGCTCGGTCAGCTCATCGGCACGATCGGCGCGACCGCCGCCCTCGTCAGCATCCTGCGCTGTCCCGACGTCGTCAGCCGGTCCCGCCTGGGGGTCCCGGCGGCCGCCGTCGGGGTCTGCGCGGCAGCGGCGGCGGTCCTCGTCGGAGCCCATCCCGGGGTCGCGTCGGCCCTGACCGTGTGGACGGTCGCCGGTCAGTCATGGCTCGAGGTCGCGGGAGCGCTCACCGTCGTCGTCGGAGCCGGCGTGGCAGCCGCGTCGGGCCTGCGCCTCAAGCGCCGGAGCCTGACCTGCACCGCGTCCGCCCTCACGTTCCTCGTCGTCGCACCGGCCGTCGCCTCCACAGGCCCCACGCCACCGGCCGCCCACCTCCTCACGGCGGCCGTCCAGGCCGGGGCACTCGCGCTGATCCTCCCCGTCACGATCGCCGACTCGCGCCTGGCCCTCCGCGCCGTCGGCCGCGCCAACTCGTCCCTCCGGGAGCGCTGGCGCGACGCCGTCGAGTCGCTCGACGGCCTCACGCGGGAACAGGCCGAACGGAGCCACGAGCTGAGGTCGGCGCTGCTCGCCCTCGAGGGCGCGAGCGAGGTCCTGCGGCGCCACGTCGCGCACCGTGGAGAGCCCGACGACGCCGCCCTGGCAGCCGCGCTCGGCTCCGAGCTCGCCCGACTGCGTTCCCTCGTCGCACAGCTGCCGCTGGCGACCCACCAGGGTTTCGGCGTCCGAGCCGCGTTGCTTCCCGTCGTGCTCGCCCACCGCGCGTGCGGGCAGTTGATCGACCTCGACGTCTCCGCCGACGTCCAGGCGGCTGGACGGCCACAAGCCCTCGCCGAGGCGGTCGGCAACCTCCTGACGAACGCAGCCGACCACGCGCCCGGTTCGCGCGTGACCATCGGGGCCCATGTCGACGCGACGGTTCGGGTGATCGTGACCGACGACGGCCCGGGGCTCGACCCAGCGATCCTCACGGATCCGCCCCACACGAGCGACGGCGCCAGACCGCTCCGCGGCCTCGGTCTCCCCGTCGCGGCCCGCCTGATCCGCGCCGACGGCGGGGACCTCACGATCCTGCGGCCCCAGGGCTCAGCGGGCGCCGCCATCATGATCGACCTGCCGCGGGCCACGCGGCTGACCGATGGGCGTGGTGAGCTGTGGTCGGCGACAGCGTCCTGATCGTCGAGGACCACCAGCTCCTCGCCCAAGCCGTCGCGGCCGCACTCGTCGACGAGGGTCTCCAGCCCCGGCTGGTCGACCCGGCTGAGCTCGACGAGGTCATCCCGACCGTCGAACGAGGCACGCTGGTGCTCCTGGACCTCCGGCTCGGTCACGGACGGGACGGGACGCGCGCCGTCGCTCCGCTCACGCAGCGCGGCGCACGGGTCGTGGTCGTGACCGGGACCACCGACCCCGTCCCTCTCGCCCATGCCCTCGAGTCAGGTGCGCTGGCGATCGTCGACAAGCACCAGCCGTTCACCGACCTGGTCAGCGCCATCGTCACGATCCGGTCCGGCGAGGGGCCCGTGCAGGACGAGCGACGCGCGGCGATCCTGGCCGCAGCCGCCCGACGCAGGGCCGAGCAGGCCTCGGCGACCGCGCTGCTCGGCAGGCTCTCGAGCCGCGAGCAGGACGTCCTCGACCACCTCTGCCAGGGCCTGAGTGCCCAGGAGATCGCCCAGGACGCCGGGGTGTCGCTGACGACGGTGCGGGCGCAGATCCGGTCCGTGCTCGTCAAGCTCGGCGTACGTAGCCAGCTGCAGGCCGTGGCTCGCGCGCACGACCTGCGGCGGCAGGCAGGCGACCAGTACCCGCAGAGCCCTCGCCCGACCACGAGGGCAGGGCGTGGCCGGAGCGCCGCCGGGCACTGACCAGATCGTCAATTCTGACGATGCCCCCGCGCAGGTGCCGGGCCAGCCTGGTCTGTGCAACCAGGGGGGGTGCACATGAAGACGCGCGACGCCCTTGCGATCGGGGCACTGGCGACGGTCGCGGCCACAGTCGCCACGGTCACGCCGGAGCCCACGCTCGGGGCGCTGAACGACGTCGAGACGTTCCAGATCGGTGTGGTCGCGTGGCGACCCGCCCCTGCCGACACCACCACGGGGCCGCAGACGGCGGAGCCCGCACAGGACCCCTTCTCGCCGCTGGAGCCACCGGCCGCTGCCGGTCCTCCGACGGACGAAGGGGCCGATCCCGGATCGGCACCGGATGCGGTGCCGGACGGCCAGCAGGACGGCTCGGGGCAGAGCACGCCTCCTGATCCGGCGACGGACCAGGAAACGGCGAGCCCGGGCTCCGAGCCGGCGGCGGTGCCCAGCTCGGACACCACCGCCAGCCCAGCGGAGGAAGCACCCTCCGCCACGGGCACGGAAGGGGCGGGCACCAATGACGGTGCCACGTCCGCCAGCCCGGACCCCACCTCGGACGGGTGAGGGTTCCACCTTCCCACAAGGGGGAATCACTGTGAAGAAGACGCTTCTCCTGTCGGCGGTCTCCGTCGCCGGCGCGGCCGCCCTGGTCGGCAGCATGACCTTCGCGGCGTTCAACGACTACGAGGATGTTGCCGGACCGAGGGTGGCCGCGGGCACCATCGAGCTCGACCAGTGGGGCACCCAGATGCCGTTCCCCGTCACCGTGTCCAACATGGCCCCGGGCGACGTCGTCGACATCCCGGTCGTGCTCGAGAACGAGGGCACGCTCCCCGGCCACCTGTACGGCAAGGTCGACTCGCTCGTCGGGACCGAGGACGGCTGCGACGTGCGTGACCTGGACGGCTTCCAGATCTTCGACCCGGCCCGCGTCGAGCGAGCCACGGGCGACGACTGCGACAACCTCTGGAGCCCCGGTGACCTGATGGAGTACCTGACGATCGAGCTGCTCGTCCCTGGCGGCGACCCGATCGACCTCGCGAACGCCGGTCCGGATGACTTCCTCGTGGCCCCGATGGCCGCGCACGCCATCCAGCACTACACCGTCCGCGTGACCTTCGAGAACACGCCGCTGGTCGGCGACGACGTCTACACCATCGACCCGCAGAACAAGGCACAGGGCGACGGCGCGACGATCAACCTCAAGTTCGCCCTCGTGGCGGACGCCGCGTGATCTGACGCCGTACGTCTCAGTGGGACGTTCGATCGCACGACCGGGTCGCCCGGGTGCTCCGGCATCCGGGCGACCCGCCATCCCGTGAGGAGCAGGTGCATGGTGCGCTTCGTCCGCCGGGCCGGCGCGACCGTCGTCACGGTCCTGCTGGTGACCGCGCTCGCCGGCCTCGCATGCCTCTTCTGGCTGGTGCGGCACGACGGGTGGCTCGTCCAGACGGTCGCCACCGGCTCGATGGAGCCGACCGTCCCCACCGGGAGCGTGATCGTCTCCCGCCCCGTGGATCCCGGGGACATCGAGGTCGGCGACGTCATCGTCTTCCGCTCGCCGTCCGGCGCCACGGTGTCCGCCGGCGCGGACGGCGTCTTCGAGGCGACCGAGGCCATGCTGATCACGCACCGCGTCGTCGCCGTGCGTGGCTCCGGGCCGGATCTCTCCTTCCGGACGAAGGGCGACGGGAACGCGAACGAGGACCCGTGGAGCGTCGGCGCCGACCTCGTGCGCGCCCGCTACGTCGCCCACGTGCCGAGGATCGGCGCCCTGCTCGCCTCGCCCGACACGCGGCGCTGGCTCTTCCTCGGCGTGGCTGCGATCGGGTGCGTCGTGATCGTCACCGAGGGCCGCAGCGTCGCGCGCGAGCTCCGCTCGCGTCGCGAGCATCCCGAGGCGGCACCCGGTGACGAGACGGTGCCTGCGACCACGTCACCCACGGACGAGTGACGTCGAGGGCGCGAACCCGGTGCGTGCTCACGTTGCCGCGCACGTGCTCAGGATCGCGGCGAGCCCGGTGGCGGCGACGTCCGCGGGCATGCCACCACCGGGAGCCGGCACCTGTGCCGGCGTGCGTGGCACGTGCACGAACCCGTGCGGCAGACCCGTGCCGACCAGTGCGCGCGCCAGGGCGTAGAAGACGGCGTTGCACACGAACGTGCCGGCCGAGCTCGACACCTCGACGTCGACCCCGGCACGCGCGACGGCGTCGACGCAGGCCCTCAGCGGGAGGCCGGTGGGCAGCGCGAGCGATTCGCCCGGGACGAGGGTCTCGTCGACGGGTTGCGCCCCGTCGTTGTCCGGGATCCGTGCGTCGGCGACGTTGAGCGCCACGCGCTCGACACTCAGGGCAGCGCGCCCGCCGGCCTCCCCCGTGCACAGCACGACCTCGGGACGTAGGCGCTCGACGGCGGCCAGCAGCGTCACCGGAGCCCGGGCGTAGGAGACCGGCAGGCAGAGCGTCTCGAGACCGCCACCGCGCCAGTCCCGCGCCAGCGCCTGCACCGCGAGCCAGGACGCGTTCACCGGCTGGCCGTCGAACGGCTCGAAGCCCGTGACGAGGAGGCTCACGTGGCCGGGCCCGGGGCGGGGGCCGGAGCCCCGGCACGAGTCCACCGCTCCCACATCGCGTCCACCTGGACCTCCAGCTCGGCGACCGCGCCCGAGCCGTCGAGAACCACGTCGGCCGCCTCGAGGCGCGCCTCGTCGTCGGCCTGTGCGGCAAGGCGGGACCAGGCGTCCGACGGCGTCAGCCCGCGTCCCGCGACGAGCCGCTGCACCCGGAGCTCGGCCGGTGCGTCCACCACGACCAGGACGTCGAAGTGGCCGGCCTGACCGGTCTCCACCAGGAGCGGGATGTCGTGCACGACGACGCGGTGCCCCGAGGCGACGGCCGCGGCCTCGGCCTCGCGCGCAGCCGCCCGGACCAGCGGGTGGACGATGCCGTTGAGCTGCGCCAGGGCGGCCGCGTCGCCGAACACCCGCGCCCCCAGGGCCTGCCGGTCGAGCTGACCGAGGGGTGTCAGGACGTCCCCGAAGGCCTCGACCACAGCGGCCAGGCCCGGCGTCCCGACGTCGACCACCGACCTCGCGAGCACGTCGTGGTCGACGACGGCCGCGCCCAGCTGGCCGAGGCGCCGTGCCACGACCGACTTGCCGGCGGCGATCCCGCCGGTCAGGCCGATCCGGAGCACTCCAGGCCCGAGCGTCGGGCCGTCCTCGTGCACTGGCACGTCACGAGCGTATCCCCGCCGCTCCCCCACCGGGAGGGCACGGGAGGCGGCGGCCGCGCATGCAGGAAGGGCCGGTCCCGACGGGACCGGCCCTTCCTGTTGGCTCTCGACGCCTCGGCGCGGTGCGCCGCTCGCGTCAGTTGCCGGTGAGCTTCTCGCGGAGCGCGGCGAGCGCCTCGTCCGACGCGAGCGTCCCCGTGGCCTCGGTCTCGCCCGAGGAGGAGTAGCTCGCCGGAGCGGCGTCGTCAGCAGCACCCGAGACGGCCTCCGCGTCGGCGCGCTGCGCCTCGGCGACCTGCTTCTTGTGGGCCTCCCAGCGCTCGTGGGCGGCCGCGTACTGGGCCTCCCACGCCTCGCGCTGGGCCTCGTAGCCGGGCAGCCACTCGTTCGTCTCCGGGTCGAAGCCCTCGGGGTACTTGTAGTTGCCCTTCTCGTCGTACTCGGCGGCCATGCCGTAGAGAGCCGGGTCGAAGTCCTCGCTGCCCGGGTCCACGCCCTCGTTCGCCTGCTTCAGCGACAGCGAGATGCGACGACGCTCGAGGTCGATGTCGATGACCTTGACGAAGGTCTCGTCGCCGACGTTGACGACCTGCTCGGGCAGCTCGACGTGACGCTGGGCCAGCTCGGAGATGTGCACGAGGCCCTCGATGCCGTCCTCGACGCGCACGAACGCGCCGAACGGGACGAGCTTGGTGACCTTGCCGGGCACGACCTGGCCGATGGCGTGCGTCCGGGCGAACGCCTGCCACGGGTCCTCCTGCGTCGCCTTCAGCGACAGCGAGACCCGCTCGCGGTCGAAGTCGACGTCGAGCACCTCGACGGTGACCTCCTGGCCCACCTCGACGACCTCGGACGGGTGGTCGATGTGCTTCCAGGACAGCTCGGAGACGTGCACGAGACCGTCGACGCCGCCGAGGTCCACGAACGCACCGAAGTTGACGATCGAGGAGACGACACCCGGGCGGACCTGGCCCTTCTGCAGCGTCTGCAGGAAGGTCGAGCGCACCTCGGACTGCGTCTGCTCGAGCCAGGCGCGGCGCGACAGCACGACGTTGTTGCGGTTCTTGTCGAGCTCGATGATCTTCGCCTCGATCTCCTTGCCGACGTACGGCTGGAGGTCGCGGACGCGACGCATCTCGACGAGGGACGCGGGCAGGAAGCCGCGCAGACCGATGTCCAGGATGAGGCCACCCTTGACGACCTCGATGACGGTGCCGGTGACGACGCCGTCCTCCTCCTTGATCCGCTCGATCGTGCCCCAGGCGCGCTCGTACTGGGCGCGCTTCTTGGACAGGATCAGCCGGCCCTCCTTGTCCTCCTTCTGGAGGACCAGAGCCTCGACCGCGTCACCGACCTTGACGACGTCGTCGGGGTCGATGTCGTGCTTGATCGAGAGCTCGCGCGAGGGGATGACGCCCTCGGTCTTGTAGCCGATGTCGAGCAGGACCTCGTCGCGGTCGACCTTGACGACGGTGCCCTCGACGATGTCGCCGTCGTTGAAGTACTTGATGGTCGCGTCGATGGCGGCGAGGAGGTCCTCGCTCGTGCCGATGTCGTTGATCGCGACCTGCGGCGGGGCCGGCCGGGTGGTGGAGATGGTCATTGAGTCTTGGGCTCCGATGCGGACAGGAAGTAGTGCGGACAGGGTTGTCGTGCGGCTTGGTGCAGCGTCGTGAGGCATGGACCCAGGACGGACCCGACCGGCACGCGCCCCGAGAACGGGGTGGCCCGAATCAGGACGTGCGACACCGCGGACAATCCTAGGTGCCTGCGCAAGGGCGGGTCAAAGCGCCCGCACCAGCAAGACCTCGTCAGGCCAGCACCTTCGCCGCGCGCAGCAGGTCCGCCGGGACCGTCTTCACCTTGCCCGCGATCTCCTCGAGCGGCACCAGGACCACCCGCTCGCCGTGCAGCGCGGTCATCACGTCCGTGCGGCCCTCCTGCAGGGCGTCCACGGCCGCCACACCGAAGCGGCTCCCGAGGATGCGGTCGGTCGGCGTGGGCGACCCGCCGCGCTGCACGTGCCCCAGGATCGTCACGCGGGTGTCGAACCCGGTCCGGGACGCG
This sequence comes from Actinotalea fermentans ATCC 43279 = JCM 9966 = DSM 3133, assembly GCA_000767215.1. GTDB lineage: Bacteria > Actinomycetota > Actinomycetes > Actinomycetales > Cellulomonadaceae > Actinotalea > Actinotalea fermentans. Next base: position 10,456 of record AXCX01000026.1, on the reverse strand, counting down.
ATCTCAGCAGCCACCCGTTCGCTCGCGGAGCCCGCGACGATCTGCCCCTGCGGCCCGAGCTCTGCGGCCGCGCCCAGCGCGGTCCCCTCGCGCCCCACGGCGCCCTCCGCGACCACGACGATCGAGAACGACGCGTGCGCACGGTGCCGGTGCGCGATCGTCTTGACCACCTGCTCGATGTCGAACGGCTCCTCCGGGGCCAGGACGATCTCCGCGCCGCCCGCGATCCCGGCGTTCACCGCGATCCAGCCCGCGTGGCGACCCATCACCTCGACGACCATCACCCGGTTGTGGCTCTCAGCCGTGGTGTGCAGACGGTCGATCGCCTCGGTCGCGACGTTCACGGCCGTGTGGAAGCCCACGGACAGGTCGGTGCCCTCGACGTCGTTGTCGATCGTCTTGGGGATGCCGACGACCTTCACGCCTGTCTCGGCCACCTTGCTCGCCGCGTGCAGGGTGCCGTCGCCGCCCACGCAGATGACGGCGTCGATGCGCTCGGCCTCGAGCGTCGCGACGACCGCCTCGAGGCCGCCCTCGTTGCGGTGCGGATGGTAGCGGTCGGTGCCGAGCAGGGTCCCGCCCACGGGCAGGACGTTGCGGATGTCCTGTCGACCGAGCTGGACCACGTTGCCGTCGACCACGCCCCGCCACCCGCCTCGGAACCCCACGATCGTGTGCCCGTAGGTGCCCATGGCGTGCTTGACGACCGCGCGGATCACCGCGTTGAGCCCCGGGACGTCCCCGCCACCCGTGAGCAGTCCGATCCGCACGTGCGCCTCCTCGTGGTCCTCCGCGCGTCGGGCCGTGCCCGGTCGCCGTCCAGCGCCCCACCCTAGCCAGCGCCGGCGCGCACGCTCCCGGCCCTGCGTCCTGCCAGGATGACCACCGAGGGAGGGACCATGACGCAACGATCCCCGGGCGGGCCCGGGCCGGACCAGACGCCCGCCCCGACGCCGTCGGCCGCCTTCGCGGGCTTCGCCGAGGAGGGGGTCGACACCCGACGCGCGGGCCGCCTCTGGTGGGACCAGAACGCCGCGGACTACGTCGCGGAGCACGGCTCGTTCCTCGGGGCCGACGACTTCTGCTGGTGCCCGGAAGGCCTCCGCGAGTCCGAGGCTCGCCTGCTGGGCGACGTCGCCGGGCGCCGCGTCCTGGAGATCGGCGCCGGCGCCGCCCAGTGCTCGCGCTGGCTCGTCGCGCAGGGCGCCCGCTCCGTGGCGACGGACGTGTCCGGCGGGATGCTCGCGCAGAGCCTCGTCCTCGACGCTCACCTCGGCACGACGACGCCCGTCGTGCAGGCCGATGCGCGGGCACTGCCGTTCGCGGACGACAGCTTCGACGTCGCCTTCACGGCGTTCGGCGCGATCCCGTTCGTCGCCGACGCCGACCAGGTGCACCGCGAGGCGGCCCGGGTGCTGCGCCCGGGCGGGCGCTGGGTCTTCTCCGTGACGCACCCGGTGCGCTGGGCGTTCCCCGACGACCCGACGACGCGCGGGCTGACCGCGATCAGGCCGTACTTCGACAGGCGCCCGTACGTCGAGACCGACGACGCCGGCATCGTCACCTACGCCGAGCACCACCGCACGCTCGGTGACCACGTCGGTGAGCTCGTCGCGGCCGGGTTCCGCCTCGAACGGCTCCTCGAACCCACGTGGCCGCCCGGGCACGACCGCGTCTGGGGCGGCTGGGGTCCGGTGCGGGGCGCCGTCCTGCCCGGTACGGCGATCTTCGTCTGCACCCTCTGACCCCGGCGGCGCGACGAGCGGGACACGACCGCCCGTCGCACCGCCGGTGGGTCCGTCAGTGGACCGTGGCCTTCTCGGAGCCTGCCCCCGTGAGCGAGCGGACCTCCATCTGGGCGAACCGCTCGAGGTCGGGCGTCTCCCGGCTGAGGACCGTGCCGAGAGCGCCGAGCAGGAAGCCCAGCGGGATGGACACGATGCCCGGGTTCGACAACGGGAAGACGGCGAAGTCGACGGCGGTGTCGCGGATCATGGACAGGCTGTCCCCCGTCACCGGGTCGACCTTACCCGACACCACGGGCGAGAAGACGATCAGCACGATCGCGGAGACCAGACCGCCGTACATGCTCCACAGCGCGCCCGAGGTGTTGAAGCGGCGCCAGAAGAGCGAGTAGATGATCGTCGGCAGGTTCGCGCTGGCAGCGACGGCGAACGCCAACGCCACCAGGAACGCGATGTTCTGGCCGTTCGCGAAGATGCCGCCCGCGATGGCGAGTAGGCCGATGCCGACCACCGTGATGCGCGCGACGCGCACCTCGCCGTCGGGGTTCACGTGGCCGTGCTTGATGACGTTGGCGTAGATGTCGTGCGCGAACGACGCCGCGGCGGTGATCGTCAGGCCGGCGACCACCGCGAGGATCGTCGCGAACGCGACCGCCGAGATGAACCCGAGGAGCACGACCCCGCCCAGCTCGTACGCGAGGAGCGGCGCGGCGCTGTTCGCGCCGCCCGGCGCCGAGCGGATCGTCTCCGGCCCCACCAGGGCACCTGCGCCGTATCCGAGCACCAGCGTGATCAGGTAGAAGATGCCGATCAGCCAGATCGCCCAGACGACGGACCGACGCGCCTCCTGGCCCGTGGGCACCGTGTAGAAGCGCATCAGCACGTGCGGCAGGCCCGCCGTCCCGAGCACCAGCGCCAGCGCGAGCGAGATGAAGTCGAGCTGCGTGAGCGCCGACACCCCGTACTGCTTGCCGGGCTCGATGAGCGCCTCGCCGCCCTCGCCGCCCGCCGCGACCGCGCCCGCGAGCAGGTCCGAGAGGTTGAACCCGAACTGGGCCAGGACCCACAGCGCCATCACGGCGGACCCTGCGATGAGCAGGATCGCCTTGATGATCTGCACCCACGTGGTGCCCTTCATGCCCCCGACGAGCACGTACAGGATCATCAGGGCGCCGACCACGGCGATCACGAGTCCCTGTCCAGCCGTGCTCGTCACGCCGAGGAGCAGGGCCACGAGCCCGCCCGCCCCGGCCATCTGCGCGAGCAGGTAGAAGAACACGACGGCGAGCGTCGAGATCGCCGCAGCCATGCGCACCGGCCGCTGACGCAGCCGGAACGAGAGCACGTCCGCCATCGTGAACCGGCCGGTGTTGCGCAGGAGCTCGGCGACCAGGAGGAGTGCGACGAGCCACGCGACGAGGAAGCCGATCGAGTACAGGAAGCCGTCGTACCCGTTCAGGGCGATCGCCCCGGCGATGCCGAGGAAGCTCGCCGCGGAGAGGTAGTCGCCTGCGATGGCGGTCCCGTTCTGCGGCCCGGTGAAGGAGCGGCCGGCGGCGTAGTAGTCGGCCGCCGTCTTGTTGTTCCTCGACGCCCGGAACACGATCACCAGGGTGACCAGCACGAAGGCCACGAAGATGCCGATGTTCACGGCCGGGCTGCCGACCTGCTCGCTCGTCGCGGCAGTCGCCAGCGGCAGACCCGCTGCGACAGCGGCCGCCGTCATCGGACCTCGCCCTTCTCGATGTGCTCGCGCAGGCGCTCCGCCACGGCGTCCTGCCGCCGGTTCGCCCACCGGGCGTAGATCATCGTGATGGCGAAGGTCGTGACGAACTGGCCGAGCCCGAAGAGCAGGCCGACGGTGATGGTGCCCGTCACCCGGATGCTCATGAAGTCGTGGGCGTAGGCGGCCAGCAGTGCGTACAGGAAGTACCAGGTCAGGAAGAACGCCGTCATCGGGAAGACGAACCGACGGAACCTCGACCGCAGCTCCTGGAACTCCTGCGAGCGTTGGACACGCTGGTAGTCGGTCTCGGTCTCCGCCGTGTGCAGTGCTTCGGACATGCTGCCCCCAGCATCGTCGGTGGTGGCCTCGTCGCCACCGGACGAGGCAGTGTGACCGAGATCACGCACTCCCGCGACTTTTACCGAGGCTCGCCGGTTCTGTCCCGAGTGCCCACCGCTGGCTGCCGTCCGTCAGTGCCCGGCGTCGTGCCAGCTGCTGCCGGTGCCCACCGACACGTCGAGCGGGACCGCGAGGTCCCCCGCACCCGCCATCTCGCGGCGGACCAGCGCCTCGACCACCTCCCGCTCCCCCGGGGCCACCTCGAGCACGAGCTCGTCGTGCACCTGGAGCAGCAGCCGCGACGCCAGGCCCTCCTCGCGCAGGCCACGGTGAACGCCGAGCATCGCGACCTTGATGAGGTCCGCCGCGCTGCCCTGGATCGGGGCGTTGAGCGCCATCCGCTCCGCCATCTCGCGGCGCTGCCGGTTGTCGCTCGTCAGGTCCGGCAGGTACCGGCGCCGGCCCAGGATGGTCGCGGTGTACCCGGTCCGTCGGGCCTCGTCCACCACGCCGGCCAGGTAGTCGCGGACCCCGCCGAAGCGCGCGAAGTAGTCGTCCATGAGCGCGCTCGCCTCGCCGACCGAGATGGTCAGCTGCTTCGACAGGCCGAACGACGACAGCCCGTAGGCGAGCCCGTAGGACATCGCCTTGATCTTCGAGCGCATCGCGGAGGTGACCTCGTCGGTCGGCACACCGAACACCCGGGAACCCACGTACCGGTGCAGGTCCTCCCCCGAGCGGAACGCCTCGATGAGGCCCTCGTCCCCCGAGAGATGGGCCATGATCCGCATCTCGATCTGGCTGTAGTCGGCCGTGAGCAGCGACTCGTAGCCCGCGCCCACGACGAACGCGCGCCGGATGCGGCGCCCCTCCTCGGTGCGGATGGGGATGTTCTGCAGGTTCGGGTCCGTGGACGAGATCCGCCCCGTCGCCGCGATCGTCTGCAGGTAGGTCGTGTGGATCCTGCCGTCGTCCGCCACCGAGCGGAGCAGGCCCTCGACGGTCTGGCGCAGCCGGGAGGCGTCGCGGTGCGCCAGCAGGTGCGCCAGGAACGGGTGCTGGGTGCGCTCGTACAGGTCCTGCAGCGCGGCCGCGTCCGTCGTGTAGCCCGTCTTGATGCGCTTGGTCTTCGGCATCTGGAGGTCGTCGAACAGCACCTCCTGCAGCTGCTTCGGCGAACCGAGGTTCACCTCGCGGCCGATGACCGCGAACGCCTCGGCCGCCGCGTCCGCGACCGCCGCAGCGAAGCCACGCTCCAGCGAGGTCAGGTGCTCGACGTCCACGGCGATGCCCAGCGTCTCCATGTCGGCCAGCACACCGACCAGGGGCAGCTCGAGGTCACGCATGAGCTGGTCGGCGCCCCGGTCGGCGAGCTCGTCCTCGAGCACCTGGGTCAGCTCGCCGACGGCGGCCGCGCGCACGGCGGCCTGGTGGCCGGCGCCCGAGCTGCCGCCCAGGTCCAGCTCGAAGGCGCCCTGGTCGCCGTCGTCGGAGGCCTGGGTGCGCAGCTCACGGCGCAGGTGGCGCACCGCCAGGTCCGCGAGGTCGAAGCTGCGCTGGTCCGGGTGGCACAGGTAGGCCGCCAGGAGGGTGTCGAACTCGATGCCGGCGAGGGTGAGGCCCCGGCCGCGCAGGGCGTGCCAGGCGTCCTTGGCTCCGTGCACGGCCTTCGGCACGGCCGGGTCCGCGAGCCAGGCCGCCAACGCGCCCTCGTCCGCCGGTGACAGGTCGGTCAGGTCCAGGCTGATCGCCTCGCCCGGCCCGTCGGCGATGGCGAGGCCCCACGCGTCCCCGCGCGCGGGGGTCGACCGGCCGGTGACCTCCAGGGCGAGCACCCGGCCTCGCCGCGCGTCGAGCCACGCGCCGAGAGTGCCGGAGGCGGGCGTCGAGACGTCGAGGTCGAACCCGTCGGCCTCGCCGGCCTCCTCCGGGACCATGGCGAGCAGCCGCTCCCGCAGGACCCGGAACTCGAGCGCGTCGAAGACCCGGTGCATCGCTTCCCGGTCCCACGGCTGGGCCGCGAGCTCGTCGACCGTCACCGGGAGCTCGAGGTCGTCCACGGCGCGGTTGAGGCCTCGGTTCATCCGGACCTGGTCCAGGTGCGCCCGGAGGTTCTCGCCCGCCTTGCCGGGCACGGTCGACGCCGCGGCGAGCACGCCCTCGAGCCCGCCGTACGCGGTGATCCACTTCGCGGCCGTCTTCGGGCCCACGCCAGGCACGCCGGGCAGGTTGTCGCTGGTCTCGCCCACGAGGGCCGCCAGGTCGGGGTAGCACTCGGGCGTCACGCCGTACTTCTCCGTCACCGCCTCGGGCGTGAAGCGCACGAGGTCGGACACGCCCTTGCGGGGGTACAGCACGGTCACGGCGTCGCTCACGAGCTGGAACGCGTCCCTGTCGCCCGTGCAGACGAGCACGTCCATCCCGCTCGCGACGGCGCGGCGAGCCAGGGTCGCGATGACGTCGTCCGCCTCGTAGTCGGGCTTCTCGACCGTGGGGATGCGCAGCGTGCCGAGGATCTCCTTGATCAAGGGCACCTGGCCGACGAACTCGGTCGGCGTCGTCTCGCGCGTCGCCTTGTACGCCGGGTAGGCCTGCGTGCGGAAGGTGGTCCGGCCGACGTCGAACGCGACACCGACGTGGGTCGGGCGCTCGTCGCGCAGCAGGTTCGCGAGCATCGACGTGAAGCCGTACACGGCGTTCGTCGGAGTTCCGGTCGTGGTCGAGAAGTTCTCCACGGGCAGCGCGAAGAACGCCCGGTAGGCCATCGAGTGGCCGTCCACGAGCAGGAGCAGGGGTCGGGTTCGCGCCGCGTCGGTCACGGGTGCCAACCTAGCCGCCATGAGTGACACCGATCGCGCCGCGACCGACGCCGACGACGCGGCACCGTCCCGGCCCGCCGCCACTGCCAGGACCGCCACGCCTGCGGACGGGGCGTCGCCCGCCACGGGCGCCGTGCTCGCCGAGCTGCAGCGGGTCACGCGGGGCACCCTCGCCGAGCGCCTGGGCATCCAGCTCCTGGAGGCACGTGCCGACCGCGTCGTCGGCACGATGCCGGTGGCCGGGAACACGCAGCCGTACGGTCTGCTGCACGGCGGGGCGTCGGTCGCTCTCGCGGAGACCCTCGGCTCCTACGCGGCGGCGCTGCACGCCGGTCCGGGGCGCCAGGCGGTGGGTCTCGAGGTCAGCGCCACGCACCACCGGGGCGTCCGCGACGGCGTCGTGACCGGGCGCGCGACGGCGCTGCACCTCGGGCGGACGACGGCGAGCTACGAGATCGTCGTCGAGGACGAGACCGCACGGCGCGTCTGCACCGCGAGACTGACCTGCCTGCTGATCGCCGCGCGGGGCGAGTCCCAGAGCACCGACACGTCGGACCTGCTCGCCACCGAGCCCGCGTCCGTGGCCGACCCGCGGGACTGACGCCGACGTGCGATGACGTCGTCGCGTCGCCGCGACCCGGCACGCCGCGCGACGTCGCTCGTCAGCCGCCGGTGCAGCGCGGCCACCGGGCTCACCCGGTGCGAGGCCGCGGGCGTGAAACCCAGCCGCACGAAGAACCGCTGCACTCCGCGGGCCCCGGGGATCGGCGCGGCGTAGACGTTCTCCGCCCCGTGCGACAGGGCGAACTCGACGGCCGCGAGCATGAGCGCGTGCCCGACGCCCCGCCGCCGGTGCGCGGCGTCGACGTACACGACCTCGACCGAGAGGTTCACCTCGTCGGTGAAGACGTTCGGCCCGAGCAGACGCCCCAGCAGGAGCCCCACGAGACCGTCCTCGCCCCGCGCCACGAGGACCACGGCGCCCGGGGTGGACAGGAGCGCGCCGAGGTGCCGCGCCACGGTGGGACCGTCCCCGCTGCAGACCTGCGAGGCCGTCCAGGTCTCGCCCCGCGCACGCAGGCACAGGTCGACGACGCCGTCCCGGTCGTCCGGTCGGACAGCACTGACCTCGATCGCCGCACGCACGCCGGCGGACCTCCTCCCACGGGAACCGGCCGGGCGTGGGGGTGCCAGAGGGGGCGGCCGGTGTGTCTGAACCATAACCGCCTTCGGCGGCCCGCGGTACCCGCCGCAGCCCGTGAACGGGGCTGACGCGCGACGCAGGCCGGGCGCCTCAGCGGCGGGGCCGCAACCTCAGGAAGCGCCGCCGACCTGCTCGATGACGGCGTCGGCGACCTCGCGCATCGTCAGGCGACGGTCCATCGACGTCTTCTGGATCCAGCGGAAGGCGTCCGGCTCGGACAGACCCATCTTCGTCATGAGCAGGCCCTTGGCGCGGTCCACGCGCTTGCGGGTCTCGAAGCGCTCGGCCATGTCTGCGACCTCGGCCTCGAGAGCCGTGATCTGGCTGTAGCGCGAGATGGCGATCTCGATGGCCGGAAGCAGGTCCGCCGGGGTGAACGGCTTGACGACGTAGGCCATCGCGCCGGCGTCGCGCGCCCGCTCGACCAGCTCGGTCTGCGAGAAGGCGGTCAGCAGCACGACGGGGGCCGCGTGCTCCTTGCCGATCCGCTCCGCCGCGGAGATGCCGTCCATGACGGGCATCTTCACGTCCATCACGACGACGTCCGGCCGCAGCTCGGTCGCCAGGCGGACCGCGGTCTCGCCGTCGCCCGCCTCGCCGACGACGTCGAACCCGGCCTCGCGCAGGGTCTCGACCACGTCCATCCGGATGAGGGCCTCGTCCTCGGCCACGACGGCGCGACGGGGTGTCGGCGCGCCGGGGTCCACGGCGGGCGCGGTCTCCTCGGCCGCGCCCACGTCCTTGACGGCGTCGGCGATGCTCATGGGCGGCACGGGCTCCTTCTCGGTCACGCGCGCTAGCCTAGTGGGCGCTCCGGATCGGCCGGTACCGGCGTCCACCTGCGGCGTCGCACCGGCGTCCGGCGCCCCGATAGCCCAACTGGCAGAGGCGTTCGGCTCAAACCCGATCCAGTGGGGGTTCGAATCCCCCTCGGGGCACCGCTCGTGCCGTCGCTCACTGCACCATCGCGGGGGCGATGGCGCCCGACGGCGCACCTCGCGCCCACCTGAGGTTGCCCTCCTTCCGGACGGGTGCCAGCGTGAACGGCGGAGGCCCGGCGCACGCCCGGGGCACGAGTGATCACACGCACCGCCGACGCCGTCGTCATCGGCGCGGGACCGAACGGGCTCGTCGCGGCGAACGCACTCGCCGACGCGGGCTGGGACGTGCTGCTCGTCGAGGCGGCCGACGAGGTGGGCGGCGCCGTCCGGTCGGCCGAGGTGACCGCCCCCGGGTTCCAGACCGACCTGTTCAGCGCGTTCTACCCCCTCGCGGCGGCGTCGCCGGTCATCGCCGGGCTGGACCTGCACCGCCACGGGCTCGCCTGGTCGCGTGCACCCGCGGTCCTGGCGCACGTGCAGGACGACGGGACCGGCGTCGTGCTCGAGTCCGACGCGCAGGCCACCGCCGCCGGGCTCGACGCGCGCGCGCCCGGCGACGGCGGGGCGTGGCTGGACCTGGTGGCCGGCTGGCAGCAGGTGCGCGACGACGTGCTCGACGCCCTCTTCACGCCGTTCCCACCCACCGGGGCGCTGGTGCGGCTCCTGCGCCACGCGGGAACCCGGGGCGCGCTCGACCTCGCGCGGCTCGCGGTGCTCCCCGTGCGTCGGCTCGGCGCGGAGCGGTTCCGGGGGTCCGGCGGCCCGCTGCTGCTCACCGGCAACGCCCTCCACGCCGACCTGCCGCCGGACGCCGCCGGCAGCGGGCTGTTCGGATGGCTCCTGGCCATGCTCGGCCAGGACATCGGGTTCCCGGTGCCGCGCGGCGGCGCCGGGATGCTCGCGCGGGCACTCGCGGACCGCTTCACCGCCGCGGGCGGCGAGATCGCCCTGCGCACCCGTGTCACCGCCGTCGCCGTCGCGGGGAACCGTGCGGTGGGTGTCGTCACCGCCGACGGCACCCGCGTGCGCGCCCGGCGCGCGGTGCTCGCCGACGTCGTGGCACCGACCCTCTACCGGGAGCTGCTCGGGCCGCGACACGTCCCGGCCCGCGTCCTGGCGGACCTGGAGGCCTTCGCCTGGGACCACCCCACGCTCAAGGTGAACTGGGCGCTCGACGGCCCGGTGCCGTGGAGGGCCCCCGGAGCGGGTCGCGCCGGCACGGTGCACCTGGGCGTCGACCTGGACGGGTTCGTGCGCGTCGCCGCCGACCTCGCCGTCGGCACCCTCCCGCGGCAGCCGTTCCTCCTGTTCGGCCAGATGACGACGGCGGACCCGGCGCGCTCCCCGCACGGCACCCAGTCGGCATGGGCCTACACGCACCTGCCGCACCGCCGGCTCGCGGCGGCGGAGCTCCGCGAGCACGTCGGACGCGTCGAGGAGGCGCTCGAGCGCGCGGCCCCCGGCTTCGCGGCGCGCGTGATCGCCCGCCACGTGCAGACCCCGGCGGACCTCGAGGCCGCGGACGCGAACCTCGTCGGCGGCGCTGTCAACGGCGGCACCGCCGCTCTGCACCAGCAGCTCGTCTTCCGTCCGACGCCCGGACTGGGCCGACCGGAGACGCCGGTCGCCGGGCTCTACCTGGCCAGCGCGTCGGCGCACCCCGGCGGGGGTGTCCACGGCGCGTGCGGGTGGAACGCCGCGCGCGCCGCCCTCGCCGACGACGGGCCCACGGGCGCCGTCCG